>CAJOEO010000043.1 GCA_905233535.1 uncultured Treponema sp. | reverse complement strand
GTTACATACAAAAACGCAGCCCCACAAACGCACGCCGCCACAGGAAAAACGGGCAAAGACGGGTCGATTCTTTGTGAAAATGCTGGAACTTGCGACAAACAAAAAAGCCCCGCAAGAATTAAAAAAACGCCAACTGCAAGAAGGAGATTCAAAACGGGAGTGGTGAGCTTCTTCATGCAAAAAAGAATATCGCAAAAATGCGCAATCGGCAATTCTCGAAAATGCCAATTTTTAATGAAGGACAACGGTCGAAAATATAAAGAATCTCGTTTATAGACAATGGAAAAAATCCCGATGATATGATAGTTTCTTATGATTATGCCACGAAAATTTTTAATCATTGTCGTCGTTTTCTCTATTGTTTCGACGTTCTTTTCGTGCGAAAAAAAGTCCGCTTCGTCGCAAGAAATCGCGCAATTAAAGGAGCAACTTTTTTCTGAAAAACTTGAAGAAAGAACTCGTTGCGCCGTTTTGAAAAAACTCGCGCTTCGTTTGCACGAACAAAATCCGCAAGAAATGGTGCTTTTTCTTACAAATTGGGTGGAAAATCACAAAGACGATACATATAATGCATATTGGTTATTTATGGTGGCTACAGAATATACAAGAAAAGAAAGTAAACCTGTTGCAGAATATTATTATGAACGAATTTTGAAGGATTTTCCTGATTTAATCATAAATGGGCAAAGCGTGCATTTTGAATGTTTGCAAAATCTTATTAAAATTAGCGAAAACGCTAGAAATCGAATCGAATATTACAATACTCTTATACAGTCGTTTTCTGAAAAAGTGAGTATTACAGAACTATATGTTCGTCTAGCGATTGAATACGAAAAAGAAGGCGAATGGGAAAACGCCCTAAAATCGTATTCGCTTTTTCTAAAACAGGACGATGCGTCTTCTATACAAATTCAAGGTATTCCCGATGCGTACATGAACGCGCGAAAAATGGTGGATTTTTCAAAATCTCCAAAAAATTGGACGTTTGAAAGCCTTAGCGCGTTGGAAAAAGCGGTAAAAGACGCTATAACTGAGTATAGTTGGAAAAAACTTGACGCTTTGCGTTCAAAGTCGAATTTTTTTATGATGAGTTGGAAAGCGATTGAAGGTAGCGCGAATTCTCAAGCAGAATTTTCGATGCAAAAATTTATGCGCGGAAACAAAATTCGTTACAACGCCGATTTTGATAGTTCGTCCACGCCAAACGAAGCGTATCTTAGAACGAGCGGTTGGAACAGTTACGTTGGTGTATGGTATCTATATTTTAGAAAAGTAAACTTTCCTGTAGACCCAGACAAACACGGTCAATGGGAATGGGCGGGAATCTATTTAGGCGAAAAATTATGAATAGTATAAAGAAAATAAACGTTTTTTGCATTTTTGTTTTGATTCAAACTTTTGCATTTTCTCAAGAAATCGAAAAACAAAACGAAAATTCTCCAAAAATTCCAGAAGAAATCGTTGCGGAAAAAACAGAATCGGTTGCGCTTGACGACGTTGTTCCAGCGGAAGACGAAAAAGCGGAACTGATTGAAATGGAAGAGCAAATCGAAAAAGACATCGCCGACGGAATCGAAGAAGAAAGCGCGGAAAAACCGCAACTTACAAAAATCGGCGGAATTGACGTGGGTTCAAGCGAATGGTCGCAGTCGATGGTCAGAAAATACATGGGAATTTACACGACTGAACGCGGAAAAAAACTTCTTCATTCTATTCTTGCGCGTGGCGAAGAATATCGCATTTTTGTTCGCAAAAAAATCGACGAGGCGGGAATTCCGCGCGCACTTGAATATCTCCCCGTGGTTGAAAGCGAATATTCGATAAACGCAACGTCAAGAAGTGGCGCGAAAGGTTTGTGGCAATTCATGGAAAATTCCATGAAGCCGTTTTTAAAAAAAAGCGATTGGATTGATGAGCGACTCGACCCGTGGAAAAGCACAGACGCGGCAATCAGAAAACTCAAAGAAAATTACGACGTTTTTGGAGATTGGGCGTTGGCGTTGGCGGCGTATAATTGCGGCGCGGGACTTATGCGAAAAACTGTCAAAGCGAATCCCGAACTTTCGTTTTGGGAACTTGGCGAAGGCGGATTTTTGAAAAATCAAACGGCGCATTACATTCCAAAATTGCTTGCAATCACAGAACTTTGCGAAAATGCGGAAAAATATTCGCTTGAACTTCCAAAAATTGCCGACGATGCGCAAATCGTCGAATACGATTACGTTGAAACGAAAAAACCCGTAAATCTTTCAAAACTCGCGTCGGAATTAAATATTCCAATTAAAACGCTAAAAAAATTGAATCCGTCTTTGATTAGAACCGTTTCCCCGCCTGGAGCGGGATTTCCGATTCGACTTCCGCTTGGAATGAAAGAAGCGGGAAAAACCGCAGTCGAAAAAGTCGCCATGGAAATTTCGGACGGCGCGACGCTTTACGTTGAACACAAAATCGAAAAAGGCGACACGCTTTGGGGCATTTCTCGCACGTTTGGTTGCACCGTTGCGGATTTGTGTGATTTAAACGGAATTAGCGACAAAGCGATTTTAAAACTCGGCAAAGTTCTTTATATCCCGATGAAGTAAAGACAGCAAAACTTCATTTCGATTAAAAGACTGCCGAAAATTTATCGAGGTTGTTTGCTTTGAAACGAATTTCATTCTTTAACATAAATCCACATATTTCAGCGTTTTTCGCATTAGCGTTTGCGTTCGTTTCCACGGCTGCCGCGCAAGTTGTATCAGAACCAAAATACACAGCAGCCGATTTGAACGGAAACAAAAACACAATAACGTCAGAAAGCCGAATCGATTGGTCAAAACAAGCATTCGTTTCCGACGTGAATTTGGACACAGAAAAAGCGGGAATTTCAATGCCGTCGGGAAAAAAATCAGCAACAAACACAATCGACAAAGAACTTCCCGTTTTAATAAAAGACCCGCTTTTGTCGCTTTACGTCAACAACCGCCAGCAACTTGGCGACTTAGTTTTGGAAGATTCCGTAACGCTTGAACAGTTGACACAAATAATCGACAGTGGGAAAAAAACGCCTGGCGTTTTTTCAAACGGAACGCTCACGCTAAAAACGACTCACACGGTAAATCTTTTGGATATTGCGTCGTTAATGATTCGCCATAAAATTCCATATAAAAACGCAAAACCAATAGAACAAAGTCCGTCGCGCGCTTATACGGGCATAATAATCGATGCTCGTGGCTATCTTCCTGTACACGGCGAATTTGTGGAAGACAGCGTTTATCCGTGTTTTTTTCCAGAAATTTGGGACGAAAACATGAATCTCATTTATGAGCGAAACATGGGCGACCCCGAAAAAGAAAAATCTCAGGGAATGATTCTTTACGATTGGGAAGACGATGAATCGAAATATCAAGAGCGCGTGGGCTTAGACCCGATGCACATTCGCGCACGCAAAGTTTACGGAGAACTTCGCACAGACCCAGTAATTTCAAGAAAAGACGCTTTGAAGATTTTGACGATTCCAGAAAATCTTGAACTTTTGCGAGAAGGCAAAGTCGTAATTTTGCTAGACAAAGATAAACTCGTAATGCCAGTTTCTGCACCAGTCAAAAATGCATCTTACTATACAGCACTTCGCGAAATTAAAGAAATCATGCGATTTGAAGACGAAGATGAAGTCGTAGACAATTTTGATTCGATTACGGTTCTTTCAAATCTAAAATTCGTGGCGGACAGCGCGACGCTTCTTCCATCAGAACTTCCGCGACTTGCGGAACTTGCCGCGACGCTAAAAAAACTCACCGAAAAAGAACGCTATCAGATTTTGGTGGAAGGACACACCGCCGATGTGAACAAACCTGCGGGACAACAGCGACTTTCGGAAGAACGCGCAAAGGCGATAATCGACGCGCTTGCGGCAAACGGACTTCCGCGCGGAATTTTCTCGTACAAAGGCTACGGCGGAACTTCGCCAATCGCCACAAACGAAACGGCAGAAGGACGCGCGGCAAACAGGCGTGTTGTTATAAAAGCAAAGCCGCTCGCAAGAACATACACCCAACACAATTAAAAAAAAGCGGAGGATTAAAAATCCTCCGTTTTTTTTCTGAAAAAATCTACTTTTCGATTATTTTTGCCAAAAGACAAACGCCTTCAACTATTGCACGATGTTCTTCGGGCGCGATTCGCGCGTAAAGGCTTTCCGCCGTGTCGCCCGCCAAAACTGGAACTTTTTTCTGCACCAAAATCCGCCCCGTGTCGCAACCAGAATCCACAAGATGAACCGTACAGCCAGATTCTTTTTCGCCCGAAGCCAAAACTGCCTCGTGAACGAAATGCCCCCACATTCCTTCTCCGCCGAATTTTGGAAGAAGCGCGGGGTGAAGATTCACGATTTTTGAAGAAAATTCGCTGATTATTTTTCCAGACAAAACCGTAAGCCAGCCCGCCAAAACGATTGCGTCCGCGCCGTGATTTTTTGCCGCGTTCATCGCCGCGTCAGAAACCGCAAGCCGCTTTTCTTCCTTTGAAGCCGATTTTGATTTTTCCGCGCCCAAAACCGCAAACGGCGAACAGATTTCCGCTGGAATTCCCGCAGATTTTGCCCGCTCAAGCGCGAAAGCCTTTTTCGTGTCGGAAACAACGACCACGATTTTGTACGGGCAATCGGGATTTTGTTTTTCAAAATCAATCAATGCCTGCAAATTCGTTCCGCCGCCAGAAACAAAAACCGCAATGTTCATCGCCTACTCCAAAATCGTAGCCTCGTGGCTTCCTTTTAAATCCGCGCCCAAATCTTTTTCGCTTTTTTCCACAACGCCGATTTTGTACGCTTTAAGGTCAGCGATTCCAAGCCGTTTGTGAACTTCCGTTGAAAATCGGCTCGCGTTTTGATTGAAATGCGAAACGATTTCGTCCGCTTTTTGACAATCCGCGGCAAGAATAAAACCGATTCCCATATTGAAAGTTCCCCACATTCCGTCCGCGTCCGCGCCACGCCGCACCAATTCCGCAAAAATCGCAGGCTTTTCCCAAGAATCTTTTTTTATGCGGGAAACGAGATTCGCGCCTTTCGGATACATTCGCGGTACATTTTCGTAAAATCCGCCGCCAGTAATGTGAACCATTCCGTGAATGTTTTTTCCGAACGCTTTTAGAGCGTCCATAACGGGACGAACATAAATTCGAGTCGGAGTCAGAAGAACATCGCCGATTTTTTTGCCGCCGAAATCCTCGTTAAAATCCGAAACGAGCTTGCGCACAAGCGAATATCCGTTTGAATGACAGCCCGTGGAAGAAAGCCCGATTAGAACATCGCCCGCTTGAATGGATTTTCCGCTAATCATTTCGTCTTTTTCGCCGAATCCCACGCCGAATCCTGCCAAATCGTATTTTCCTTCGTCGTAGAATCCTGGCATTTCCGCAGTTTCGCCGCCCAAAAGAGCGCAACCCGCGTCAACGCAGCCGTCCGCCACGCCTTTTACAAGTTCGCCCGCAACTTTTGCGTCAAGTTTTCCGCAGGCGACATAATCCAAAAAGAACGAAGTCTGCACGCCCGAACAAAGAATGTCGTTCACGCTCATCGCCACGCAGTCGATTCCCACTGTGTCGTATTTTTTCATCTGAAAAGCGATGTCGAGTTTTGTGCCTACTCCGTCCGTGCCGCTCACCGCAACGGGATTTTTAAGCCCGCGCGGAATCTCGAACATTCCGTTAAAACTCCCCAATTCCGAAAGAAGACCAGGAATTCGAGTGCGAGATGCGTGCGATTTGTATTCGTTTACAGCGTTGTAGCCTTCTTCCACATCAACGCCAGAATCTTTGTAGCCGATTTTTTGTGCCATAATTTTCTCCATAATTCGATTTTTTTAGAGCGAGCAGAATTTTACAATTCGATTCCAAGTCCGCCGTTTTTTTCAACATCTTGCGCAAGTTTTTTTCGGAACGAAACGATTTTTTCTTTCAATTCTGGATATTTTACAGCGAGAATCTGAATCGCCAGATACGCCGCATTTTTTGCATTGTTGATTCCGACGCTTGCCACAGGAATTTGCGGCGGCATCTGCACAACCGACAAAAGCGCGTCCATGCCAGAAAGCCCGTTCGACACGCCAGGCGAAACACATTCAAGCGGCACGCCGATTACAGGCAAAACCGTCTCCGACGCAATCACGCCAGGAAGCGCGGCAGAAAGCCCCGCGCCCGCAATTATCACTTCAAAGCCCTCAGATTCAATCTGCTGAACCGTCTTTTTCAAAAGGTCGCCCGCGCGGTGCGCAGAAATCACAAACGCCTTAAATTCCACGCCAAACTCTCGCAAAACTTCCGCCGACTTTTTCATCGTTTGAGTGTCGCTTTTTGAGCCGAAAAAAATCGCAACTTTCATTTTTTCCTCCAAATTAGATTTTCAGATTCTACCATGATGAATGATTTACGAAAACGAAAAAACGATTTTGCGAAAAAAATTTCCAAAATAGAAAAATTCAGTTGTAAAATGAATTTATGCCACTCATTTCAAACAAACTCGACGAATTTTTTGACCGACATTTTATTTTTCGTGGAAAATCGATTTTACTTCAAAATGGGACTCTTCCAAACGAAGCAACGATGAAAAAATGCCTCGCGCTAAACGTTGCAAGCGATTGGTTTAGCGAACCAGAATTGAATTATTCAGCGATGGAACTTGAAAGCGATTCCCCAAATCCAGCGGGACTTTCGGATATTCCTTTGCGCGAATTTTTTGCACAAAACCAAGAAAACGAACTCGTTTCGCTTTCTTCGCGCGCCCGCGGATTGTTGAATTTTAAGGCAAAAAAACGATTTTGTTCAAAATGCGGTTCGCCTTTAAAAGACGACAAAAAATTCACCGCATTGACTTGCACAAAATGCAACACGACATTTTTTCCACAAATCGAACCCGCGGTAATCGTTTTGGTCAGTCGTGGTGAAGAAATTTTACTTGCGCGTCACGCAAACCGAACGTCCACGTTTTGGACAACTTTGGCGGGCTTTGTAGAAATCGGCGAAACGGCAGAGGCGGCAGTTCATCGCGAGATTTTTGAAGAAACGGGAATCCGCGTAAAAAACGTGCGCTACGTTTCAAGCCAATCTTGGCCGTTTCCCGACCAGTTGATGCTTGCGTTTTTGGCAGAATACGATTCAGGCGAAATCAAAATTCAAGAAGAAGAAATTTTGGAAGCGCAGTGGTTTAACCGCGCAAATCTTCCAACAATCGCGCCAAAAGGAAGCGTCGCGCACAATTTAATCACAGGCGTTTTTGGACAATAATTCGTTTTTACGGTGGACGATTTTCACTCCCACCGTAAAAATTAGCCCTCTTTATCAAATTAAAGAAAACCTTTATTCTATCAAACATTCAAAGAACAAATCAGGAGAAATCACATGGATAAGATGGAAAATCTGGATATTTCCGCACCTTCTACAAGGAATTTTCGTGCGGGAGAGGTGGTGGAAGCACCAATCGTCCAGATTGACAACGACTCAGTTTTCATTGATGTGGGTCAAAAAAGCGAAGGCTACATTGAAAAAGCGGAATTTCTTGACAAAGACGGCAATTTAACTGTAAAAGAGGGCGATAAGGTAAAGGCGTATTTTGCACCAAATCGTGGCGATGAACTCAGATTCACCACACGAATCGCTGTTTCTGGAGATTCAAACGATGCTTCTCGACAAGCGTTGGAGCAAGCGTACATCGGAAAAATCCCCGTTGAAGGAAAAGTTGAAAGCGAAATCAAAGGCGGATACGAAATCAAAGTCAACGGAGTTCGCGCGTTCTGCCCGTATTCGCAAATGGGTTCTCGCTCAAAAGTCGAAGCGAGCGAATATCTCGGAAAAACTTTCCGATTTCTCATCACAGAATTCAAAAGTGGTGGAAAAAACATTGTCGTTTCAAACCGCAAGATTCACGAAGCAGAAGCCGCTGAAGCACAGGCAAAACTTGCAGAAACTCTCCAAGTTGGCGTTGTTGTAAAAGGCGTTGTAAAATCGCTTCAAAGTTACGGCGCGTTCGTTGAAGTTGAAGGCGCAGGTGGATTTCAGGCACTTCTTCCAATTTCGGAGATTTCGCACAACCGCGTTGAAAAAATCGAAGACGCGCTTTCTGTTGAAAAACAAATCGAAGCGAAAGTCATCAAATCGGATTTTTCTGGAAAACGACCTCGCGTTTCGTTGAGCATGAAATCGCTCGAAAAAGACCCATGGGACGGCGCAGCAACGGCGTATCCAGTTGGCATGAAAGTTACTGGAACGGTTGCACGAACGGCGGGCTTTGGACTTTTTGTGAATCTCGCACCAGGACTCGACGGACTTGTTCACGTTTCAACGCTTGGCGTAAAAGCAGGTACGAATCTTTCAAAGAAATACCCAACGGGAACGAGTTTTGAAGCGGTCGTTGAAGGCGTTGACGAAATCGCTCACAAAATCTCGCTCAGACCTGCAACGAGTGCGGCGCAAGACGAAGGCGCAAATACATATTTCAATTCGCACAAAAACGACGATGCGGGCGACACTTACAATCCGTTCAAAGATTTGTTGAAAAAATAAAAAAGAAAGTCGGCGGAAAACGCCGATTTTTTTTACAAAAATTCAAAATCGCATACAATTTTTTTTAGAGAAAATCAAAATGAAAGAAGAAAATCCAATCGAAC
>CAJOEO010000042.1 GCA_905233535.1 uncultured Treponema sp. | reverse complement strand
TTTCGCGCGACGATTTGCGCGTCAAAAAGTCGATGACGCAAAAAGAAATGCACAATCTTTTTGGACGGTCGGTGCGCCTGGACATTTTGGCGGAAGACGAAAGTGGCAAAATTTACAACATCGAGATTCAGCGGGCGGACAAAGGCGCAGACCCGAGGCGTGCGCGCTACAATTTGGCGATGCTCGACAGCCACGCGCTAAAACGCAAAAGCAATTTTGCAGATTTGCCCGAAACGTACATCATTTTCATCACGGAAAACGATTATTTCGGGCTTGGAAATCCACTTTACGAGGTGCAGAAAGAAATCAAGGGAACGGCGTTGCCGTTCGACGACGGAGCGCACACGATTTATGTGAACGGCGCGTACCGTGGCGACGACAAAATCGGCAAGTTAATGCACGATTTTTGCGAGCCGAACGCTGACAAAATGAACTATGCCGAAATCGCCGAGCGCGTGCGCCTTCACAAACAGCAGACAAAGGGGGTATCAAATATGTGCAGGATTTTCGAAGAATACGGCGACGAGCGCGCGGCAGAAGCACGAAATGAAGTTGTGGAAAAACTTTTGCGCCAAAATAAACTTTCGCTTGAAGAAATCGCGGAAACAACAGATGTTCCGTTGGAGCAAGTGCAGAAAATCGCCGAGCGGATTTTCGCGACTGCGTAACGCAAACGCGCGGAGATTTCGACTTTTGCACAATGAACTAAATGCGCGGTGGTTTAGATTCGCTTAACCATCGCCGTTTTTTTGTATTTTGCCCGCGTCTTTGGGGGGAATTTTTTTCGCGCACGCGCGAAAAATTGGGTAGTGTACACTACCCAATGTCCTTGACAAAGGACATTGGGGCAAAACTCGCTCTGGCTCGTTTTGCCCCAATAAAAAATTCTTTCTGTAAGGAGACGTTTATGGGAATTTTAAAAGCACTTTGGGACGCTATTCCTGATGCCGCTGAGTTAGCGGGGGCCGGCTCTAGTACGCCTATGCGCGATTATGTTTGGGTTTATTGCAAGTATTGCGGCGAAAAAGCGTGTGGAGCCGATGTTTCAAGAGCAATAAAAAGATTGCAAAACATATACAATGGATGTGGTCACAACTGTCATACACCAGAGGTCGCTCAATGAAACAGCCAATTTTCAACATCAATCGCGACTGGTACGAATGTACAAAATGCAAAAATCAAGGATATGTTATGCCAGGTCATAAGCCCAACCCCAATATTTGGGGCGGCTGCAACTGCGAATATATCGACGGCGTAACAGGTCCGCACGATTGGCAGCCTTTGAAGGATTATCAAAATACCCCAACATATTTTCAGAAGTTTCCAGAAGAGTACTTTTCGATTGAGTAGAAACAAAAAAAAGAGAGGTACATTATGCTTAAGTTTCTTGGAAAAATTTGTACGCTTATGCTTATTATTTTGGTAGTTGGGTTTATTGGGCGATGTTCTTATTCTCTTCTTATAAGCAAAGACTTTTCTTGGGTGGAAGAATGGCTGGATTATGCTAACGAAGACACCAAAGATTGAATTTGGAAACAGAAAACGGCGGTTTTACCGCCGTTTTTTTGTTTTCGTTTGCGTTTGAAGCACCACTGCGTTTTTTCAAAAGAGGAGTGATAGTCGAAACAAAAAAATCAATTATACTTTTTCTATGAAGACGATGATTTTTTTCGCGATGCTTTTCGCGATTTTTTCTTTTTCCTGCTCGCCGCAAAAATCGGGCAATTCCAGCGGCAAAAATCAAATTACAGCCGAGTTTTCCAAAATTCAAACCGTGCGCGTGAAAAATGTGGACGCGCTTCTTTTGAACATCGAAAAACAAAAAGAAAAATACCGCTTTTTTTCCAAAGGCGGCGGCTTAAAATCAATGATTGAGTTCGTTTTTGGGCTGGATTCAAAATTGGCGAAAAATCTTTCAAGCGGCTCTTATTTTGAGCGCGTTCCCGTTGTTGCCTACAAAGGCGAATTCGCTCTTTTTCATTCGGACTGGAATCGGATTTCCGACGCGCTGAAATCCGCGGAAAGCAAAATCCGCGTTTCGCTCGATTTTTCGGAATGCAGAATGGAAGAAGAATCGGACGAATCGGAAAAAGAAAATCCCTGCTGGTATCTTCCATACGATACATTTGTTTCCGTGGATTCTATTTCCGAAATTCATTTTCCCGAAGGTTTGACCGCAATCGGCTCTAATTCTTTCAGCGGTTGCAAAAATCTGCGCGCGGTGTTTTTTCCAAAAAATACGGTCGTTCATTCAATCGGACACAATTCTTTTAGCGGAAATCCGTCGCTGGAGGAAGTTCATCTCTATCAGTTTGACGGCGCGCTCGGCGAATGTTTCAAAGAATGTGGCGCAAAGGAAGCGGGCGAAAGCGGTTTTGGGCAGATTGCCGCTGTGGAAATGCCCGCCCACCCGATTTTTCTTGAAGGTTACGGGCAGGGATATTATCAGTTTGCGTTTGGAAAAACGAATGTCGGAAAAATCATCGCGGGCAAAAAAGAATTCACGCTTGAAGAATGGGTGGATTTTTGTCGTCCGATGAAGCCGAAAACTGGAATCGTAAAAGAATCTTTTGCGTCTAGCGAACTTGACGAAAAAAGCGGAAAATACGCCGCAAAAAATGTTTCGGACGCGCGCTGGACGAGTTGGGTTGAAGGAAGCGCGGGCGACGGAAGCGGAGAAGAGATAACGCTTTTTCTTTCTGAGCCGACTACGATTTCGTATCTTTGCGTAAAAAACGGATTTGGAAATCTTGCGTATTTTTGGTCGAACAATCGCGCAAAAGAAATCACCGTGATTTTGGACGGCGACGAAAAAACGGCGCAAAAACACACGCTCAGCGACACGCCGTTTGCGCAATATATTCATTTGCAAAAATTCGACAAACTTTATTCAAAAATCACGCTTAAAATCGAAAGCGTCTACAAAGGAACGGACGGAGAAGACGACTGCGCAATCGACGAAATCGGCGTGAACGCTGGAATTGCGCGGCGGGAAGTCTACGGCGGATTTTACGACACGGACAGTATTCCATACATTTACGATGGGGAAACTCAGCGAATGTTAAAAGGTTTGTACGCGCTTGATGTGGGCGAAGAAAATGTGCGCGTTTCAAAAGACGGATTCGTGCAGGTTCGCGCGGTGGATTGGGAAAACGGCGAAAAATACTGGACACAGCCTAGTGGAGCGTTCAGCGGCACGCTTTACAGCGGATTTTTTCCAGGAACGGGCGGCGGACACAGTTACGATTGCTTCCGCATTTTTTTGAATCCGAACGGCTCGCATTTTCTTTTTATTTGGCACGACGAATACTACGGCGTTTTTGAACTTTATCCGCCGAATCTGAAAATCTACGCTTGGAAAAACAGCGAATGGGAACGGCAGACGGAAGAAAATCACGATTCTTCGCTGAACGAGATTTTTGACGCGATTTTGTTCGTCGAAAACAGAAATCTCTCCTACGATTTTTATATCGACGAGGACGAAAACGACGGCGCGACGATAAATGTTTATCCAAAAAACGGCGCGCTTGAACTTCCAGTTCCGCTTATTTTTTCCTACGACGAAAAAAATGGCGTTTTTCTTCCATATAAAAAGACAATTCTCACGGAACTTGCGTTCGGCACAAAAGAATCGATTTCTTCTTTGGGCGACTGGAAAAATCAATACGAAAAAATTGATGAAAATTACCCGATTCAGATTTTCTGCTATCCCGCCTGCTTTAATCAAAATGCCTCCGTTGTTCGATTTTTGCAGGAAAGCGGATTTCGCGTAGAAAATTCTTACAAAACGCAAAGCGGAAAGGAAGAGCCGTATAAATTCAACGCGCTTGAGGCTTGGCAAGCGGGCGAAAACACGGCAGAAGTCCGCGCGGCTTTGATAAACGCGGGCGCGGAATATTCGCCCGAAATGCTAATCCTTGCAATCGAGCAGGACAACATAGAATCTTTCCAAAATCTTGCTCCGCTCGTAAAAGATTACGAAAAAGTTTTGGAGCATCTTCAGTACAAAATCGGCACGATAGACGACGAGAAAATAAAAATCTACTTTAAGACGCTTTTTGAGCAGGGCGTTGACTTAAACCGCACGCGCGACTACGGCGACCGCTATGTTTCGCATTTTGCAACGCCAATGAACCGCGCCATTCAAAGTGGCAGCATCGACCTTGTGAAATTTTTTCTTTCGATTGGAGTTAGCGTTCCAAAACTCGACGATTATTTTGAGCAGACTCCGCTAGAAGCGACGGCAAAAAAATATCTTGAATCGTCAAAAAGCCGCGATTATGAAAAAACGCGAGGAGACGAAAATTATGCGCAAAAATACGCAATCGAAGCGAATTCGGCGCGAAAAATGCTTGATTTTCTTTTTTCGATTGGAATTTCTGCGGACGAAAAGGACGGCGCGGGCGAAAATATGCTCCACGAAATCGCAAAGGCGGGAAACGGCATCGACAAATATCATCTTGAAATCGCGCGTCTTTTTATTCTGCACGGCGCAAATGCGAATCAAGTTGGAAATCACGGAACAGCACTTCAGATTTTAATCGAGGAATCTTCTTGGGACGAACGGGAATGGAACGAAAACAAAACAGAATTCAAAAATCTTCTTCTTGAAAACGGCGCGGCGACGGAATACGCGGTTTGGGCTCTTTTTAAGCGTTTTGAGGCGAATGAACTTTTGGAAAACTCCGCGCTAAAAGAAAAGTTCGATTTTTATCTTTCAAAATGTACGGGAAAACTCGTTTCCGCGGATTCTTCCGCCCACCCGCAGAAAAATAAAACGAAATCGCTAATCGTTCATTTTCTTGAGCAGTGCTACGAAGACGGCGGCGCGGGAGACGAAATTCTGCTTCGTCTTTTGGACGCGGGATTCGGTCTTGAGGGAATGGTCGATTACAACGGCGAAAACGACCCGTTTATGTTTTACGCGGACAGGAATTCGTGGAATCTTTCTGGAAAAAAAGGCGAAATCGCAAAACGTTTTCTTTGTGTGCGCCCCGATTCCGCCATTTCGCTCGACAAAATGCTCTATTCTGTTATTAAAAATCCGATTGGCTCTTTTCACGACGACGCGCTTTTTGAAAAAGCGAAGTTTTTGATTGAAAGCGGGGCTTCGTGGCAGTACACGGAAAACGAAAAAATCAACGACGTGAATGTGAAAAATACGGCGTGGCTTTTGCTTGCCGTTGATGAACGGTACTTTGCGTTCGGTCCTTATGAGTACAACGAAGACAGATACTACGATGACGACTATAAATACAAGTTCGAGGAGAAAAAAATGACCGCCGACGAACTTGAATATTTTGACGGACGGGCTTCTCCGTACATCAAAACCGCAAAACTTCTGATAAAAAAAGGCGCGGGCGAAATTCTCACCAAAAAAGCGTTCAAAAAAGCGAAAGTTCCAAAGCGCGTTTACAAAAGAATTTTTGAGTGATTTTTTTCGCAAGAAGAAGAATTTATATTACAATAAAACAAAATATGATTTATTGAGGTGTTTATGAATGCACTTGACAAATCAAATAGCGGATTTATACGCACAAATGCTTATGCCGCTTGAAAATAACATAAAAATTTCGATTATAAATAAACTTTCAGCCTCTATTTTGGAAAAAGAAAATTCAGCAAAAACAAATATGTCTTTTTTTGACGAATTGAACAATTCTTGGTGCGACAATGTTTCACCAGAAGAAGAGTGCGATTCTATCAGAAATTCCCGCGTTTCTGATAAAACTCGCATTCTGGAGGAATTTTAATCAATGCCGAAAGTCAAAAAATTTTTGCTCGATACGAATATCTGCATTTCGCTTCTAAAAAACAAATATGGAATCCGATGAAAATAAAATTTCAAATGTCGAGTTTCAGTTTTTTAGCTTAAACAAGGTCATTTTGAACGCTGAAAGCGTGAAGAATCTATCTTGAATACCATAAAATGACGGAATTCTTCGGAACTTCATTCCTCAGAATGACTTTTTGCCAAAACTTGAAATTGAACCTAAAATTTTCTTGAAATGCTTAAAAAAAAATCAACAATTTTATAGAATTCGTCTAAAGAGATTTTGTTGTTCTGGTGTGTTTCTGTTAATTTTTGCAAACAAAATCCGTTTTTTATGGAGATTTTATGATAACGTTCTTTATTGCTCTAACAATTCTTGTTGTTGGATACTTTGTTTATGGTTCATTTGTTGAAAGAATTTTTAAACCGTCGGATAAACCAACTCCTGCAATCGCAAATCCTGACGGCGTGGATTACGTGCCGATTTCCACCGCAAAAGCGTTTTTAATTCAACTTTTAAACATTGCAGGTTTGGGACCGATTTTTGGTGCGATTTCTGGTGCAATGTGGGGACCTAGCGTTTACATTTGGATTGTAGTTGGAACGCTTTTTGCAGGTGCTGTTCACGATTTTCTTTCTGGTATGATTTCCGTGCGAAATGATGGTGCTTCGATTTCTGAAGTAACTGGAAAATATCTTGGTTCTGTAATGCACAATGTAATGAGTATTTTTTCAGTCGTGCTTCTTGTTCTTATTGGCGTTGTATTTATGGTTGGACCTGCAGGACTTCTTGCTCGTCTTACTCCACAATATCTTGATGTAAAAATATGGACGATAATCATTCTTTGTTATTATTTTCTTGCGACGCTTCTTCCAATCGATAAAATCATAGGAAAAATTTATCCAATTTTTGGACTTTTGTTTATTTTGATGGCATTTGGAATTATTATCAGTACGATTATTCATTCTGCAGAAAGACCAATGATGGAGTTCACTTTTAAGAATCTTTATCCTGGAAATATTGATGGAACTGGAGTAAAACCGATTTGGCCTTTGATGTTCATTACGGTTGCTTGTGGTGCTATTTCAGGATTTCACGCAACGCAATCTCCAATAATTTCTCGATGTATAAAAAGCGAAAAAGAAGGTCGAAGAATTTTTTACGGAGCGATGGTTGTAGAAGGAATAATTGCTTTGATTTGGGCAAGCGCAGCGATTGCGTTTTTCTGGAATAAAGACGGTAGCACTTCAGGTCTTTCTGCACTCAAATCAATCGGCGGAGGAAATTCGAATTCCGTTTACGATATGTGCGTTGCTTTGCTTGGAAAATTTGGAGGACCGATTGCATTGCTTGGCGTAATCGTTTGTCCGATTACCTCTGGCGATACAGCCTTCCGAAGTGCCAGAATGACGATTTTTGATCGGTTTAACCTTGATGAAAAAAATTTAAAGATTCGCATTTGTGCGACAATTCCGATTCTGCTTATCGGGTATGGAATTTCGTTCATCGATTACAACTTTGTATGGCGATACACTTCTTGGTCTAATCAGACTTTGGCGATGATTGTTCTTTGGGCTGGTGCTGTTTATTTGGCAACAAATTACGAAAACA
The DNA here is from genome assembly GCA_905233535.1 of uncultured Treponema sp. Classification (GTDB taxonomy): domain Bacteria; phylum Spirochaetota; class Spirochaetia; order Treponematales; family Treponemataceae; genus Treponema_D. Next base: position 1,300 of record CAJOEO010000042.1, on the reverse strand, counting down.
AAAATTGTTGTTGGATTGCCGCTGTTCCTGCAACGTTTATGTCAGCAGTTTCAATTACATATTTAATATATGCACCAGAATGTTTTAATCTTGGTGAAAAAGGGGCGTTTGGTCTTACGATTTCTTATGTTGCTGGGATCATTTTTGCTATTGTATGTCTTTCGATTTTTCTGCTTACAGCTTACCGAAATCCAAAGGCAAGTCTTAAAAAACAATCTGGAATTTTGATAGGCAGAAAATAATTTTTTGTCATTTTGAGTAAAGCGAAAAATCCATAAATCTCTTAGGTCAAATGTCGAGTTTCAGGTTTTTATCTTAAACAAGGTCATTCTGAACGCTGAAAGCGTGAAGAATCTATCTTGAATACCATAAAATGACGGGATTCTTCGGAACTTCATTCCTCAGAATGACTTTTTGCCAAAACTTGAGGCGGACGGAAATCGCATTGACGATTTTGAATTCTGATTGGCTCTACGGCACTTGTCAATAATCTTGTAATGGTTTCAGACAATGTAAAGCATTTGGAGCGGCTTCCAAATATTGTAATTGAAAACTGGAAGTTATAAAAATTGCCGCGCTGCACGGCGACCACAATGAAAAATGGCGACGACACAGAAAAAGCGTTCAAAAAAGCGAAAGTGCCGCCTCGCGTTTACAAAAGAATTTTTGAGTGATTTTTTTTCGTGCGCAAAAATTGAAAATCATAGATTCAAAAAGAATACATTTTTATTGCAAAAAGAGTATATTTATATGCAGAGGTTATTATGAATACAGCAATTTTGCAGACACGCATAGACGCAGCGACAAAACACGAAGCGGAAACTTTGTTTAAATCATTGGGCTTAGATATGACAACGGCGATTCGGCTTTTTTTGCGGCAGGCTATAAATCAGCAGAAAATTCCGTTTGAAATCGTCCCTCCAAAATATAATTTTTCGGAAGAAACCTTGTCGGCGATTGAAGAAGCTCGCAGAATCAGCAAAGACCCAGATGCAAAATCGTATTCAAGCGCAAAAGAACTTTTTGAGGATTGCGATTAATGGAATGTATTTTAAAGAAAACTTCGCAATTCAAAGCCAGTTTTAAATTGGCAAAAAAGCGCGGGCTGGATTTATCGCTCCTTGAAAATGTTGTCAATCAGCTGATGGCAGACAAACCACTGGAAGAAAAATATCGCAATCATGAACTTGTTGGCAATTTCAAAGGAATTTGGGAATGTCATATTCAGCCAGATTGGCTTTTGCTATATTTGAAAGAATACGATGATGCAATAAAAAAGAATGTTCTTGTTTTAACATTA
>CAJOEO010000041.1 GCA_905233535.1 uncultured Treponema sp. | reverse complement strand
TCGCTGCTGCAAGAAACTGCGAAAAACATCGTTGCAAGACAAAGACCTGCAAAAATCTTTTTGAGAGTTTTCATAAACTTCCTCCAATAAAAAAATTAAAACACTCTACAAAAAAAAAGTAAGATTTCAAGAGCGAAGGCGCGATTTTTGAAAAATAACAAAAAATTATAAAAATCGGTTGCGGATTTTCGTTGTTTTTTTTGCAATTCTTTTTTGAGGTGCGAAAATGCAGATTTTTTCTTTTTCTCCGTTCGGGTACGAAGGAATCGCCGACCGATTTTGGACAGACGAACTTTTGACCGCGCTCGGCGACTGGGATTGGAAAAAAACGGCGTGGCTTTTGCCAAAATAACCGCACATTGAGCATAGTCGAAATGCGCGAAACAAAAAAAAGAGGTAGCAAACGCCACCTCTTTTTTGTTCTAAAAAACTACCAAGAAATCTTGTACGACACGGACGCGGCAGGAACAAACTCTCCGCCGTAAACCGACTTTGGCGGCGCAAAGCCGATGTTTAAGCCGTCTGCCTTGCCGTCAAAAGCAACTTGGACTTCTCTGTGATAAAATATCGGTCGTATAAAACCATATATTATAGCAGTTCCGATGCACAACGCACCAGTTCCAGCAAGTTCTACAGATTCACTAGAATACGCTATACATATAATGCCAGTTGCATCAAGAACGGACATAAAAATGCCGTCGCCCCAATGCCCGTTTCGGTACGAACCCATACCGCCAAGAATATTTTGAAAACCGATTCCGATTCGCTCTCCCGCCGTGTATTCGCCTTTCGGCTCGTCGTCTTCATCTTCGTCCTCGTCGTTTTGCGCCATTGTGAATCCTTTTCCAAGCAATGTCGCAATCGTTTCGTCAGAAGCAACACGCGCGCGGTAAACATCTTCAATCGCGGCAGTTTGCACATTGAACGCCTGAATATTCAAAATGAACGCTTTTCCGAGCGGCTTAAAAGTTCCAGAAATAACGGTTTGCGCTCCCGTTTTCGCGCCCAACTGCTGCATTGTTTCGTCGCTGACCTCGCCCGTTAATTGAAAATCCATTTCTTTCTTTATAATGTCAAGGTTTGCGCGTGTAACGACTTGTAATTTACGCATTTGAACCACATTTGTTGTGAGTTCGTCCAGCATATATTCTGACAAATCTTTAGAAGAAGATGAAATTCCAAGAATAGCAACAGTTGTTCCCTTATGAATAGACGAAGAAAACTGGCTCGCCGCTTCTTTTATTGCATCGTTTACATTCAATGTATTAGATTGCGCGTAAGAAATCACAGTAAAACACAACGAGAACGCAATAAATGAAAGTAATTTTCTTATTTTCATAAAATCCTCCGTTTTGCTGTTTTTAGCGACCAACCGTTCCCGCATTGTGAATGTACGCACCCGCCGCCGCTTTTTCTGCCGCATCGTCGATTTTTTCAAGGAGCGCGGCTTCTTCTGGTGTTGTCGAAGGATTTTTTTTCGCGCTTTCCACGATTTGCTTTTTCAAAGATTCGCTGTCGATTCCAAAAAGCGCGTAATAGTGATATTCCGTTCCGCCGTTCGCCGTATCAACGAGCGTCCAAAACGAGCGCAATTTTTCAAATCCGCTGAACTCCGCAGAAGAAACATTTTGCGCAAGTTGCTCCGCCGCCTTCACATTCTCATCGCGTTCTTTGCTTCCCTGCATTCCCGCCTTCAAACTCGAAAAAACCGACGACCGAATCGAAGCCGAAAGAGCCGCATACGCGCTTCGCGTGTCCGCGTCGATTGCAATTAAATCGCGGTCCTGCCCCTGCCCCGTTACGCAAATGAGTTTTTTGCTTTTCGCGTCAGGCAATTTTTCAAGGTCGCGAATTTCATTTTCCGCCACGGAAGAAACCCAATCTGGAATTTCTTTTCCAAATTCGCGCCCTTGCCAGTCGAGCGGCGCGTTTTTTGCAACGCTTTGCGCTTTTGTCGCCTCCGCTGTTGAGCCGCAACCCACCAACAACGCGCTTGCCAAAACACAAGTCGCCGCTACAATGAAAATCTTTTTCATTTTTCACTCCTCGCAAAATGCCAAAAATTTCACTAAAAAAGCGAGTCTAGCAATTTTGCTTTTAAATCTTTTTCTATTTCAACGCGCGCTTTTTCGTGCGCACCGTTCCAATTTTTATGCCCGTATTTTGGATACTGTTTAGAATACGACCCGAGCAGATTCGATTTGTCATCTGCTGAAAAAACTTGAAGTGAAATCGCAGGACGAACAAATACGCCCACCGCATTTTCTGATTCTGAAAATTTAATATTTCCTGTGATAATGTACGAATATCCCATTGTTTTGCATGAAAAACCTTGAGATTCTAAAAGTTCTTGTATAGTATGCGTTATAATTTCATCTGAATCGTTTTGGATTTTTACGTTAAAAGTCAATTTAGGTTTTGTACTATATATGATTTTATTGCAACGATTATAAAGATTATCTATAGATTCACTTGTATTATTTGTATTTTCTTCGCCTAAAACAAAAAGATACTGGGATATTTTCTGCAAATCTTCTAATTGTGTAATGGTTTCTTTTGTAATTTTTAATGCCAAAAACAAATTATTCGTCGATTGCGCGTTTTGAACCTTGGAGTTTGCCCGCAAAATTCCCGCAGAAAGTTTTGCATTAAACTCGTCAATCGCATCGCGCTTTTTGATAAACGCACACACGGCAAATTCTTTTCGCGCCTCGTTGTAAAAAGAATTCGTAAAAGAAACGGCGGGCAATTTTGCGTTCGATTCCACGGAAGATTCAGACGAAAACGACCGATTTTTCTGCACGCCGCCCCCGCTTTCGTTTCCGCTCAACAAACTGGAACGACGAACTTTGACGTTCGATTCAAAATAAAGCGAAAGCGTTTCAAGCGCGTCGTCTTTTGCAGAATCTTCGTAAAATCCACGCCCAACCGCCGAAATGTAGTCGCGTTCAGGAAATTGTAAACTTTTGTTCTCATACCAAATCGGTGGAACTTGCGAAAAAATAGAAAAAATCAAAATAAAATTAAAAATCGATAAAAAAATCTTTTTCTTCATTAAATACCCTAATGAGTTTTTATAATTATAAATTATAGATAATCGAGAATTTACCAAATTCACAATTCATTAGCAAGACATTTCTATTTAATTATTTTAATTATATTCTAATTACATAAATATTAAATATATATAATTAGAATATTACCAAATTGTCAATTTGTTGTGAAATTGTATCCATTTATAATATACTGGACGCTTTTCTAACGTTCCAAATGTTCTAAATATAGGTAAAAAATGAACAATCTTCAATTATGCTTGTCTAAAAACATGAAGTTTTACAGAAAGAAAGAAGGACTTTCGCAAGCAAAACTTGCGGAAAAAGCTGGAACTGCGGCAAATTACATTGCTTTAATCGAGGTTGGAAAAAATTTCCCGTCTTTACCAATGCTTGAAAAAATCGCAATGGCTTTAAACGTTGACGCTTTGGATTTGTTTGACAGAAATTGCTTTTCTTTAATCGATAAAAAACGCTTGCAAGAAAAATTGATTTCTTCACTTGTGGACGCGGTTGAAGAAAACTTCAACGGTTTTGTGATAAAAGCGGACTAATTTACGACAAAATCTCTATTTCTTCGTCGCGATTCTAAAAAGAACGCGAGGGAGTTTTTTGTTTTTTGGATTTTTGCAAGTTTGCAAAGTTGAATTAAAATCAACTTTTTATGCAATAAATCCACAAAAAAAACGACTACATTGTGTGAAGTTTACAAACAAAACACTATTTACTATAGTTTTTCATGTATCACACTGTTATTTTGCATGGAGAGAGCATGATAAAAAGTCGTTTTAAATCATCGTGGGTGCGTCTACTTGTTTTGTTTGGCATCTTGGTTTCGTTCGCAGTTTTGGCGGTTGTAGTCGTTTCGTTAAAAGTTTTTGAACATGATTTCATAAAAAGTACGAATGATGAATTACGTCATATTAGTTCAGGCATATTAAAAACGCTTGAAATCCAACGAAATAATATAAAAGGAATCGCAAAAATCGTTTCCACGCGCCCAGACGTTCAAAAATCTTTGGAAGAATCAAACGAAGAAGAATTGCGAAATTTTGCCCAAGATTTTTCAAAATCGCTTGGAATTTTTGGCGTTACGTTTTGCGACAAAAACGGAATCGCCATTGCAAGCGCAAACGATTCGATTGTGAACGGAGAAACGATTTTGAAAGGCGAGCCACTCGCTTCGCTTTTGTCCGTGCAAAGCGCGCTTTTGGGCGAAAGCGCAATGTTTTACGAACAAATCGGAGATTCGGCGTTTGCGGAAATTTTTGCAGAGCCGATTTTGGATTCAAACGGAAAAATCGCGGGCGCGGTGATTTTTACATACGATTTAACGCAAGCGGAATTCATGGACGTTCTTTGTGGATTCGGCACGGACGGCACGGTTTTTTGCGAAAATCGTCGAATTGCAAGTTCGATTTCGGACGCAAAAGGAACGTTTTTGAAAAATCAAACAATCGAAGACGAAGTTTTGAAGAACGGCAACGTTTTTGTGGGACGAGTCAAAGTTGACAAAATGGATTTTTTTTCCGTTTATACGCCACTTAAAAACGACGACGGCACAATCGCTGGAATGATTTTTGTTGCCCGAAAAATCCAAATTGTTCGCCAAATTTACCACGGAATTCTTCGCGTAATCGTTCCAACGTGCATTTTGGTCGCGGTTGCGTTAATCATTGCGCTGACGCGCCTTGCAATTCACGACGGGCGAGTTCTTCGCGCAAAAGTTCACCAATTAGGAAGACAAGTAAACTGGGACGTTTTGACGGGCGCAAACTCGCGCCAATTTGGAATGACAGAATTGGCGCATTGTTTTGAGAATTTCAGCGGAGGCGTTCAAAGTCCTGCAATAATGTTGCTCGATGTTGATAACTTCAAATCTGTAAACGATACTTATGGACACGAAGCAGGCGACGAGGTTCTAAAGAAAATCGTAAAAGCCGTTTACGAAAATAGCCGAGCAAGCGACAAATTGATTCGCTGGGGCGGCGACGAATTCGTAGGAATTTTTGAAGGCATGAAACGAGAAATCTGCGAAGCCTATTCCGAAAAACTTTTAAAATCCATTTCATCAATCGAATACGATTTTGGCAAAGGAAACGCGCACGTTACGGTTTCGGTCGGATTTGCGTATTTTTCCAAAGAAGACAACGGTTACGAAGACGTTTTATCCCGCGCCGACGAGGCTCTTTACCGTTCAAAAGCAAACGGCAAAAATTCTGGTTGCATCGCGTAAAAAAGCGGAGGTTTCGCATTTTTAGTGTTTTCGAGAACCTCAACCACCGTTGCGTTTTACGAAAAAAAATGACGGTTTCGCGTTTGTCGAGCGCACAAAAAAAATACGGCGGTTGAGCAAAGTCGAAACCACCGTATTTTTAGTTTATTTTTTCCAAATGCCTTCGATTGAATCGCTGTAAACGGATTTTTCAAGATTGCTTAAAAACGACAATTCAAACGAATTTTTGCAAAGTTGTTTGATTTCTTCCATTCTAAAGCCCATCTTTTCTTTCGCGTTCCAATATTCGTCCAAAAGCCCCGTTTCCAAATTCAAAAAAGTCGGGTCGTCCGTTCCAATCGTGATTGGCACGCCTTCTTTAAAAAGAGCGCGCGCAGGGTGCGTTTCAAACGACTTTACAATTGCTCCGTTCATCACGTTGCTCGTTGGGCAGATTTCTAGCGGAATCTTTCGAGTTGCTAGTTCTTTGATGAGTTGTTTGTCTTTGTACGCCGAAATTCCTTGACCGATTCTGTTCGGTTGCAAATTAAAAATCGTGTCCCAAATCGAATTTGAATCCAAGTCATAACCAGCGTGCGCCTCGGTTTTCAAACTGTTCGCACGCGCTTTTGCAAAAACGCTCTTAAAAAGTTTTGCAGGACCTTTTGCTTCCGAACCCGCAAGCGCGATTCCGATGATTTCTGGAATTCTATACGCAAGTAGAAGTTGAAGATTTTTTTCCGCGCTTTCCAAACCGTTCGTTCGTGAAACGTCTATCAAAATGCGCACGTTTACGCCCGTTTCCGCTTTGATTTTTTGGATATTTTTCCTATAACATTCAACAAAATCAGAAAAATTCCACCCTTTTTCAATAAACGAACTAGGTGCTGCAAAGATTTCCACATACGTTAGCCCGTTTCTTAATATGTAATCCTTTAAGTCGTTAAAGACCATATCAAAATCTGCAGGACTGTTGTATAGCTCGTGAACCGTGGAATACATTTTCTTAAAGCCCGCAAGGTCGTTGTATTCAAACATCTGCTGAACTTCGTCGTAAATTATTCCTGGGTCTTTTTGCGGATTTTTTCGCTGAAAAAGCGAGCGAATCGTCTTTCGCGAAACGACCGTTTCAAGATGCAAATGCAATTCTGCTTTGGGTACGCCTTTTAGAAAATTGCAAAATTCTTCTTTTGTCATTTCTTTTCCCCTAATTTGAGAGTTTAGAAATATTATGCGAAACAAAACGAAATTTCTATCGGTCTAAAAAAATCGTTAAGAATTTTCGATGAATCAAAACTTTGATTAAATTTTTATGCTGATTTTAAGACAAATTTTTTGTACAATCATTTTGAACGTGGAATTTTTGGAGTTTCTGATGAGTGGCAAATTTGGGATTCTTGTTTTTGCAGCGTTTTTTTCGATTTTTTCGGCACAGGCAGAAAATTGGGTTACGGAATTGGGAAATTGTTGGGACGCGCTTGAAAAAGACACGAGCGCGAAAAATCAACTCGACCGTTACAACGAAATCGCGGAATGTATGCTAAACGGTTTGCCAGGAATTACAAAAGAAGACGCAAGCGAAGACGAAATCCACGGCGACTGGCTTAGCGTTTTGACGGATTTTGAAAATTATTGGACGGAAAATTGTCCGCGCACGTTTTTTTTGGGCGAATTAAAAAAAATTCCTTCCACGCGAAAAGAAAAAGTCGAATACGAGCAAGAAATCACCGACGAAGATGGAAAAACTCGCAAAGAAATAAGTTTTTACGAAAAAGAAGTTCCCGCTTGGGGCTACAGCGTTCCCGTTGTTTCGGGCGTTTCTTATAAATATTCTGCAATTTTGTCGCTTGTAACGGCGGGACTTCACAAAGCGCGAAAATCGAATTGGACGGACATTCCGAAAAATTGGCCCGCATCTTCGCTAAACAGTTACGACGCGCCGTTTTTTTGCGCGCAAATAAACGGAATTTCGCTTTACGACGTTACGTTCGACGTTTTGGACGGCTCAAACGTGATTCTTTCTGGCGGAAAAGGCGTGGCTGGCGGAAGGGCGATTTTTGGCGGCTTAGACGAAAACGCGGTCGAAAAAGTCGAATCCGCGTTGGAACAAAAGAAAATCTCGTATTCTGTAAAAGATGTTTCGTTGATTTTGAAAACGCCAACTCCAGCGATGGTAAAAAAAAGCGATTGGGTTGAAGACGCAGAAAAAAAATCATTTTCTCCCGCAACGATTAGAATAGAAAGCGCGTACACAAAACTTCCACACGAACGACACGTCGTTTGCGAAGCAGACGCGCGTGCGATTGTTGGCGAAGAAATGGTCAATGTTTCTGGGGAATTGGGGTCGTTTTCTGTTTTAAAAAACGAAGTTACGCAACGACTATACATAGATGTAATGCTCGACAATCCAAGCAAATTTTCTGGTGCGAATCGTCCCGCAGAATCGCTGAGTTGGTACGACGCAATCTTTTTTTGCAATCGTTTGAGCGAAATTTGTTTGCTAAAACCCGTTTATTCTGTGGACGGAAAAACGGACGTTTACGAATGGGGCTACGTTCCGCACAAAGGCATGGTTTTGGGAGACGTTCAAATCGAATCGGGGGCGGACGGATTTAGACTGCCCACCGAAGAAGAATGGATTTTTTGCGCACGCGGAGAATCTGGCAAATTTGACGAATATTCTGGCGGAATTGCGGAATTAGTCGCTTGGACAAAAGAAAATTCAAAAGGAAAAACAAAAGACGTTGGCGAAAAAGACAAAAACGCCTTTGAACTTTTTGACATGACAGGAAACGTTTGGGAATGGTGTTTTGATGTTTCGGACGAAACGGGAATAAATCGCGTGGCGCACGGCGGCGCATGGAATTACGCCACTCGTTACTGCAAAATCGAAGACCGCTACATCAGAAATCCAAAATTTGCATACAACTGTTTAGGATTCAGAATTGTAAAAGGCACAAGTTCAAGCAAGGCAAAAACCGCCCAAGATTACGCCACAGAATCCGAAGTCGAAGTCGAATCCGAGGAAAAACAAAGCGACGACGATTTTATAGACGCAAAGTGATTTTCAAAAATCTTCCATTAAATTCATCGTCGTTCGCTTTTCACTCGTCAAACGCTTTCTTTTAAGGCGGATTCTACGGCGCGGGCAAGTTGGTCTGCGCAAGACGTGCCACGCCCGCGACAGTCGTTTCCTTTAAGAAGAGAAACGGCGCGGCTTGCGTCCGTTCCTTCGGCAACCGCCTTCAAAATGCACCGCGTGAATCGTGTTTCCGTCTAGCGCAAACGAAATTTCTTTTGCGCAAACGCCCATCGTTTTTGCTTTGTATTCTTTCATTTTGTCTCCATTTTATCGCGATGTTTTTAATTTTCGAGTCGTTTCAAATCGTGCAATCGCTTCTTCAATTAGAATCTGCGTGAGTTTTTTGAACGGAATTCCGTCTGCTATACACATTTTTGGAAACATACTGATTTGCGTAAAACCTGGAATCGTGTTGATTTCGTTCAAATAAAGCGTGTTTGTTTTTCTGTCCACAAAAAAATCAACTCTCGCCAAACCGCTCAAATCCAACGCGCAGAACGCTTTTTTTGCATTTTCGCGCACCATTTCGCGCATTTCTTCCGAAAGTGGAGCAGGAATCAAAAGCGACGCACCGTTTGGGTCGTTGTATTTTGCGTCGTAATCATAAAATCCGTGCGAAGACGCAATTTCGCCAGGTCCAAACGCACGCAATTCTTCCGCCTCGATTTTTCCGCTTTGCGTCGTCGGATTTCCGATTACGCTACATTCGATTTCTCGCGCGTCAATCGCTTCTTCCAAAAGAATTTTGTCGTCCCAATCAAACGCAAGACGAATCGCATCGTCCAATTCCGCGCGATTTTGAGTTTTTTGCGCACCGTTCGACGAACCCGCAGAACACGGCTTTACAAAAATCGGGTAGCCAAAATCTTTTTCCGCCTGTTCGATTTTTTCGTTCAATTTTGAAGATTGCAAAAAGTCGCTACGCCGAACGCACACGCCCGCAACGACAGAAATCCCCGCATTTTGTAAAAGTGCTTTTGTTTTTTCTTTATCCATTGTCCAAGCGGACGCGCCCACGCCACAACCAACATACGGAACATCGAGCGTTTCCAAAAGACCTTGAACAGTGCCGTCTTCGCCGAAAGTTCCGTGCAGAATCGGCAAAACCACGTCCGCGGCAAACGCGCCTTTTTTTGTGGCAAACGCGCCTTTTTTTCCACCCGCGGGAATCGCCCAAACGCGATTTTCTTCGTCTTCGCAGATTTTTAACGTCGCAGAATCGTCCGAACGAACGCGCAAAATTTCAGAATCAGATTGCAAAAACCACGCGCCCAATTTTGAAATTCCAATCAAAAAAATCTCGTGATTTTCGTCCAAATTTCGCAAAACCGCCGTCGCCGAAACGAGCGAAATTTCGTGTTCGCCAGATTTTCCACCATAAAGAATTACGATTTTCATTGATTTTCCTTAAAAAATAAAAGAATTTTCGCAAAATCGTACTCCATTTTTACGTTTTCGTCATTGTGAAATAAGAGCGAAAAAAGTCGGTGCGTGTTGAGAAAACCTTTAGAAATATTTTTGTTGAAAATCAAAAAATGTAGGGGTAAAATGGAGTAATCGAGGCACTTTCAGAAATAACATTTCTGCTTGGGGGCGGTCGCTCCCCAAAAAAATCAATATATTTTTAGGAGGACTTATGTCCAGAAAGAAACAGTCAATGGACGGAAACCAGGCTGCAGCACACGTTGCTTATGCTTTTACGGAAGTCGCTGGAATCTATCCGATTACGCCGTCGTCGCCGATGGCTGACAATGTTGACCAGTGGTCTGCAAACGGCTTGAAGAACATCTTTGGCACAAAAGTCAAAGTCATCGAAATGGAAAGCGAGGCTGGAGCCGCTGGAACTGTTCACGGTTCTTTGGCTTCTGGTGCGCTTACTACAACATTCACGGCATCGCAAGGTCTTTTGTTGATGATTCCGAATATGTACAAAATCGCTGCGGAGCAACTTCCGACGGTTTTCCATGTTTCGGCACGCTGTGTTGCAACTCAGTCGCTCAACATTTTCGGAGACCATTCTGACGTTTACGCTTGCCGACAGACTGGCTTTGCGATGCTCGCAGAATCAAATCCGCAAGAAATTATGGATTTGGCTCCAGTTGCGCATTTGGCGGCAATCGAAGGAAAAGTTCCATTCATCAATTTCTTTGACGGATTCAGAACGAGCCACGAAATTCAAAAAATCGAGCAGTGGGATTACGCAGACCTCAAAGATATGGTGAATATGGACAATGCGCGGAAGCCACGAAAACGGCGACGTTTTCTTCCAGCACCGCGAAGCGTGCAACTCGACTTACGACGCACTTCCTGCCGTTGTTGAAAAATACATTGCAAAAATCAACGAAAAACTCGGCACAAATTACGGTCTTTTCGACTACTACGGCGACCCGAACGCAGAGCGCGTAATCGTTGCAATGGGTTCGATTTGCGATGTTGCAGAAGAAGTCATCGATTATCTTACAAAGAAAGGCGAAAAAGTCGGTCTTGTAAAAGTTCACTTGTATCGCCCGTGGGTTGCAAAGAAATTCCTTGAAAAACTCCCAAAAACTGTAAAGAAAATCGCGGTTCTTGACCGCACAAAAGAGCCAGGTTCTTTGGGCGAGCCGCTTTATTTGGACGTTGCAACGACTTTGCGCGAAGCGGGCTGCGACAGCGTGAAACTAGTTGGCGGACGCTACGGTTTGGGTAGCAAAGACACGCCACCTTCAAGCGTTTTTGCGATTTACAAAGAACTCGAAAAAGACGAGCCGAAATCGCGCTTTACGATTGGAATTGTGGACGATGTTACAAATCTTTCGCTTCCTGAAGTCAAACCCGCTCCGATTACATCTGCGGAAGGCACGATTGAGTGCAAATTCTGGGGAATCGGCGGAGACGGAACTGTTGGAGCGAACAAAGATTCCACAAAAATCATCGGCGACCACACCGATAAATACATTCAGGCATATTTCCAGTACGACTCAAAGAAAACGGGTGGAATCACGATTTCTCACCTTCGTTTTGGCGACAAACCGATTCGCAGTCCGTACTACATCAATCAGGCGGATTTGGTTGCGTGCCACAATCAGTCGTACATCGTCAAAGGCTACAAGATGGTGCAGGACGTAAAGCCGAACGGCACATTCCTCATCAACTGCCAGTGGTCTGACGAAGAACTCGACAAGCATTTGCCTGCGGCTTCAAAGAAATACATTTACGACAACAAAATCAAGGTTTACACCGTTGACGCTGTTGACATCGCAACAAAAATCGGACTAGGAAAACGAACTTCCACCGTTTTGCAGTCTGCGTTCTTCACGCTTGCAAAAGTTCTTCCACCAGAAGAAGCAATCAAGTATATGAAGGAAAAAGTCGTCGCCAAGTTCTCAAAGAAAGGTCAGGACATCGTTGATATGAACTGCAAGGCGATTGACGAAGGCGCGAACGCTCTCCACGAAGTAAAAGTTCCAGAAAGCTGGGCGAATCCTGCACCAGACGCAGCAAAACCCGCGCTCAAGGGCGAAAAAGCGACTGTGGAAATGGTCGAAAAGTTGATGAACCCGATTGCGCTTATGGACGGCGACAACTTGCCTGTCAGCGCGTTCACGGACATTGCGGACGGACAGTTCCAACTTGGTGCAAGCCAGTACGAGAAACGCGGAACTGCTGTGAATGTTCCAGAATGGGACAGCGCAAAATGTATTCAGTGCAACAACTGCGCGTTCGTTTGCTCTCACGCAACGATTCGTCCGTATCTTCTCACCGACGACGAGGCGGCGAAAGTTGTGGCAAACGGCGGCGTTGCAGTGGATTTAAAGCCGAAGGCTGGAAAATACAAGTTCACGCTTTCTGTTTCTCCGCTTGATTGTATGGGCTGTGGCGAATGTACGACTGTTTGTCCAGTTCAAGCACTCAAAATGGTTCCGCAGGAATCGCGACTTTCCGAGCAGCCAGCGTGGAATTATCTCGTTGCGGAAGTTTCAAAGAAAGAAGATTCTGGATTCGGCGACAACACCGTCAAAGGAAGCCAGTTCAACCAGCCACTTCTTGAATTCTCTGGTTCGTGTGCGGGCTGTGCGGAAACTTCGTATGCGCGCTTGATTACGCAACTCTTTGGCGAACATATGTACATTTCAAACGCAACTGGTTGTTCTTCGATTTGGGGCGGACCTGCGGCAACTTCTCCGTATGTGGTCAACAAAAATTCAAAGAAAGGTCCTGCTTGGTCGAACTCGTTGTTTGAAGACAACGCACAGCACGGCTTGGGAATGTACAGCGGACAAAAATATATCCGCGACAATCTCATCGAGCAGATTAAGGAAATCGCAGAAAGCGACAAAGCGAGCGCGGAATTGAAAGCGGCGTTTGCAAAGTTCGTTGAAACGAAAGATAACACGCTTGCAAATGCACCAGCGGCGGACGCTCTCGTTGCAGAACTCGAAAAAGTCAACTGCGACTGCGTGAAACCGATTCTTGAAAAGAAAGCATACTTGCCGAAGAAATCCGTGTGGATTATGGGCGGCGACGGCTGGGCTTACGACATCGGATTTGGCGGTCTTGACCACGTTTTGGCAAGCGGCGAAAACATCAATGTTATGGTATTCGATACAGAAATGTACTCGAACACGGGCGGACAGGCTTCAAAAGCGTCGAACATCGGCGAAGTTTGCCAATTCGCGGCGGCTGGAAAAGAGATGGGCAAAAAATCTTTGGCTGAAATCGCGATGAGTTACGGCTATGTTTATGTGGCACAGATTGCGCTCGGTGCAAATCCTGCGCAGGCTCTCAAAGCGATTCAAGAGGCTGAGGCGTACAACGGTCCGTCGCTCATCATCGGCTACGCGCCTTGCGAACTTCACGGCGTTAAGGGCGGAATGAATCACTGTCAAGACGAGATGAAAGCGGCAGTCAAAGCGGGATATTGGAATCTCTTTAGTTTCAATCCGCAACTCAAGGCTGAAGGCAAAAATCCGTTCACGCTCACTTCAAAAGAGGGCGACGGCAGTTATCAGGCGTTCCTCAACAACGAAACGCGCTACTCGGCGCTTACCCGCAAGTTCCCAGAGAGAGCAAAAGTTCTCTTTGACCGAAACGAGCAGGCGGCAAAAGCGCGCTTTGAACACTTGAAGAAACTCGTCGAGTTGTACAAATAATTCATTTTGAGCGCGGAAAATCCGCGTTCATCAAAAAAAACGCCGCCTAGTTTTTGCCAGGCGGCGTTTTTCTTAAACGGAGGAAATTATGGCTGTTCAATTTTTTCAGTGCAGAAAATGCAAAAAAATCGTGGAAGAAGTTGTTTCGAGTGCAAGTCCGCTTGTTTGCTGCGGCGAAGAAATGACGCTTCTAAAAGCGAACACCACGGACGGCGCGGCAGAAAAACACGTTCCCGCCGTAACGATTGACGGAAACTGTGTAAAAGTGCAGGTCGGCTCGGCGGCGCACCCGATGGAAGAAACGCATTGGATACAATTCATCGCGCTAGAAACGACGCATGGCGTTTATCGCAAAAACTTGAATCCAACAGACAAACCGTGCGCCGATTTCGCGCTTTCGGACGGAGAAAAAGCCGTGGCAGTCTACGAATTTTGCAACAAACACGGATTTTGGAAAATCGATTTGTAAAAGCGAAAAAATGCCCTTGCGAAAAAACTTTTCTTGCAGGGGCGATTTTTTTTGATACCACTGTATTTATAATTGAAAATATAAAAATAGCGATGTAAAATTTGTGCAAATCCCATTCAGAAATTTTGCAAAAATAATGAGGAACTTTATGAAGAAAATTTTTATATTTTTGAGCCTTTTGCTTTTTATCGGAACAAGTGTTTTTGCTCAAAGTACGGCTTTCAAAAAACTTATGGGGTATAGGAATACATATTGGGGCGAATCGTTTTCAGAGGCTAATGCTTCAAAGAAGTTTACCAAAATCAATGATACTTTTGTGAAAGAAACTGCCAGGATGTTAGGTGAAAAAACCGATGTTTATTACGCTTTTTATGCGGACGGTCTGAAAGGAATCGGCTATACAGTAACATACAGCGCGGAAACGGAGAAACGTCTTATTTCCAAGTATTCTCAGCCGATGGAAACTTATAAAGTTCGTATTTTGCTTAAGAAAAATCCTGAAACTCCTGAAGAAAAACAATTTAAGGAAGTTATTTTGAAAATGATAAAAAAATCACCTTATTCATTTCTTGAAGATGTTATTTTTTATGAAGAGTCTGGAGGTTCTATTTTAGGGGATCTTTTAAGTACTGGGACAAATGATAAAGTAAATCCAGATGATGTAGGCAAGGCTACTGTTTATGTAATTGATTTTAATGAATTAACAACCTGCTACATATTATCGAATGTTATGGAAGGTTATATCTCCGTGAATTATGTGGCAAAGTACGAGGAACAATTTTGAAAAAAGATTAAATCGATAAAAATCGCGGCAAAAAAAACGCTCGCTCGTAAAAAACGAACGGGCGTTTTCTTTTAATGGAGATGTTCGGAAACTTCAGTTTCCGAATCATCAACTTTGAATAAGCCAGTTTTCGCAAGGCTTTAGCCTGAGAAAACTGACTGACCTGTGAGGAAATGACCGATTTCCGAACAGGTCTAATCAACTGTAAAAAACATTTGTAACTTCGCGAACAATATTTTCGCGCAGTTCACTGCTGATTTTCTGATACAGCAGTTCACTTATCGTGGCGACCTTTTCCTTTGTGGATTCATCGCTTTCGCTTTGGAAAAGTTGAAACGGCTCGATTTTCAGCGCGCTGGCAATCGCGTCAATCGTTTCTGGCTTAGGAAATTTGTGTCGGCTTTCAATTTCCGTGATGTAAGTTCCGCCGTATCCAATCAATTCAGAAAGCCGCTCCTGCGTAAGCCCGCGCTGTTTTCTAAAAAAGCGAAGATTCTCCCTAAAGATTTCTCGTGTCCCCATATAACAAAAATAATTTGAAAATGAGTTTGAGATTATAGTTCAAAAATACGATTCTTTTATAACTTTTTGTAAAAATCTGTCAAACGGACTATAATTCATTCGTAATGAATCAAAGAATTTATCAATTTGCAGTTTTCTATACTTGGACGTGTTACAAAAAGTATGCTATAAAAAAAGAGCAAATAGGAAAAGTGTAGTATTATATAAAATACGAAAACAATAACACTAACTTGTCCCCATT
>CAJOEO010000040.1:2686-14461 GCA_905233535.1 uncultured Treponema sp. | reverse complement strand
GCGTCGGCATGGAGTTCCATGCCTTGAGCCAGGTATCGTTGACGCACTCTTCCGCGTCCGAGGTATCTGCCAGAATGTTGTAGGAGATCGTTCTGCAGTACCTGCCGTATTTGGCTTCCGTTTCCGAAATTGCCTGCTCTGACCGTGACCAGTAAAGGTCTACGATTTTTGCATCGTCCATTGTATGTAAGCTCCTTTCTGAGGTCCCTCACTCTAATAAAACCGGTTTAGAGATGAAGGTTACAGAAATTGTGGAAAAATCGAAAAATTGCGCAGGCGCGTTCGTCCGTATCAGATTGTGTTTGACGACGGGCAGTGTTTTCTATACGGATTTGCGGAAGAAAAGGGCGCGATGCGGCTTTTTTCGCTGTCGCGAATTGAAAACGTTGTGAAAACGTCCGCGCATTTTGATTTGCCAGAGGATTTTGATTTTAGCACGAAATGTGGCGGCGGAAAATTTGGCGCGTTTTCTGTGGAAAAAACGGAAAATTACACGGTGGATTTTTACGACGAATCGGCATTCACTGCGGCATCGCTGTCCTTCTTGGTCAGTTCAGCTTTCTCTGCGATAGCAGCAATCAATTCAGGCTTGTTCATTTGTATAGACCTCCATAGTTTTCGCCGCCCGCGCTCGTGGAATCTTGGAAGGCGCAAATCGCGATGATGTCAAAAAATGTGGATTTAGCGCAATAACAAGGTTTCGTTTGTCTTGTGGTTTCGACAGGCTCAACCACCGGCGTTTTTGCACAAAAATACCGTCTTTTCGCTCAACTAACGAAAACAAAACGGAGATTTCGACTTTGCTCAATCTCTGTATTCTTGGTGGTTGAGCAAAGTCAAAACCACCGTTTCTTTTATGCGCAGATTTAGAGAACCTCAATAGGCGCGAAAAAAAACACGGTCGGTGAGCGTAGTCGAACCGCCGTGTTTTCTTTTATTTTTGATTAAAAACCGCAATCAGCCAGCGAGCAAAAGTAGAACGCTACATTTTTCTGAACGACGTTTTCGCGTCAAAACCGTGGTTTACAGCCTTCTGCGCGTCCGACAGATTTTTGCTTTCCTGCACACATTCTTCTTTTTGCGAAAAAAGATATTCTTCAATTCCTCTGTAAACATCTTCCGCGCGAATTATCGCGGGCAGTTTAGTTTCGCAAAGAATCGGAATCTTCTTTCCAAAAATCGGTCTAAACCGAACAAGTGAAAGATTTGCGTCCTGCCAAGTTTTTTCGCCGTCTTTTGCGTTTACAAAAACGCGTCTTCTCCGGTCGTACCAAGATTCTTCAAGGTCAAAAATCGAAAGCGCGCATAATTTGTGCGAGTAGAATTTTCGCGTGCAGACGAGTTTCGGCGAAAAATCGCAAAGATTTTTTACGATTTTTCCGTTTTCGTCCGTTTCTTCTTCAAAAACGAGCGAAGCAAGATTCACGATAAAAAGATTCGTTCCCGCTAAAATTCCAATTGTGTAAAATGGATTTTCCTGACGGTGTTTGTAATGTTTCCAAGATTTTCCGCGTATTTCGCGGTCGATTTCGTATCGCTGTATTGCGTGTATTTGAATTCCCTCCAAAAATTGCGATTTCGTCAATTTTATGGAATCGCGTCTGTCAAAAAGTACGCTGTCGTCTGCAATTTGTGTGTGCGACAAGTAGTCGTAAAAATCCTTGTTTTTGTCTAAAATCCTCAAAATATTTTCCTTTCATAACCTCAAATCCTTCGTGATAAATTTTGTTTTGCATAATGCGCCTCCTTAAATTGATTTTTTGAATTTTTCTATCATTCTAAATCTAATGTGGAGATTTTGAAATCTCCACGTTAGATTTAAAAAATCTTTTTTTGACTGCCGTAAATTGAACGCCCAAAGTTTGCAAAAAATGCCACCGCGCAAACTACAACCGTGGCGGGCAAATTTTCCGCGCCAAAACATTCAAATCCGATTATAATTGGGGCTAAAAATGTGTTTGTCGCGCTTCCAAAAACCGCTGAATATCCAAGAGCGGCAACGAATTGCGGCGGAAGTTTGAACAAAACTGCAATCGTTGCGCCTAAACTTGAACCAATCGCAAAAAGTGGCGTAAGTTCGCCTCCTTGAAATCCTGCCGAAAGTGTTAAAACGGTCAAAACGAGTTTTAAAATCCAATCATAAGAGTAAACTGTTCCGCTTGAAAGAGCGGCGTGCGTGATTTCTTCGCCGAATCCTGAATATCGTCCGCTGTGCAGAAAAATGAACGCCACCGCCAAAATTACGCCAAAAAAAAGTGCGCGAATCGCTGGATTTTTGAACGTTTTTGCAAGAAGTTGTTTTGTGTGTTTTAACGTTACCGAAAAAAACGCGCCCACAACTCCAAAAATTAAACCCATTAATAAAAGTTTCCAAAGCAATTCAGGCGAAAATTTTACGGCGTGAACCCACGTTTTGTAGCCAGTTATTCCGAACGATTTTGCGACTAATTGCGCAGAAAACGCGCTAACCACGGACGGAAAAAGCGATTTATATTTTAATTCTCCGCAGACCAAGACTTCCAAAGAAAAGAAAATCGCGGAAAGTGGAGTTTGAAAAAGTCCTGCAAAACCCGCGGCAATTCCACAAACGATGAACGTATCGCGACTTTCGCTAAAAAGTTTGCTCGATTTTTTGAAAAATCGTCCGAGTTGGTCGCCAATCGTCGCCCCAATTTGAACTGCAACGCCTTCGCGTCCCGCAGAACCTCCGCACAAATGCGTAATCCACGACGAAATCATCACAAGCGGGGCAAGGCGCAGCGGAACTTTTGCGCGACCTTCTGCCGCTTCAAAAACTAACGCCATTCCGCGTTCAGCACCTTTTCCAAATTCGTAATAAAGAAGCGCGATAAAAACTCCAGCGAGTGGCAAAAACGCCGTTAAAACCACGGGATTAGAAAGACGAGTTGTCGTAACAAACGAAAGACCGTTTGCAAAAACAACTTCCACAAGTCCAATAAAAAGTCCAAGCGGAAGCGCGACAAGCGACAAAATTCCAACCGTTCGATATTGTTCAAAAGACGTTAAAACTTTTCGTTCGTAATGTTGAATAAAACTTTCTTCTTTTTCGTAGTCCGTTTCGTCTTTTGCAGATTGAACAACGCTTTTTGCAAGAATCGTCCTAGAAAAATCCGCACCCGCCGCCGTATCTCTTGAAACAAGAGGAACTTTTACTTTTTTTTGATTTTCTTCTTCCATTTGAATTTCCTTTTCTATCACTATAAAAATCACATTATAAAGGAAGAAAATTATTGTTCAATATACCTGCATTTTTGTAGAGTAGGCGTTTCGTTTACAAACGCGAATTTTTAGACGATAATTGAAGAAAATCCACATTCTTTTTGGAGTTTTCAAATGTTCAAAAGCCGAAGACGTGTTGCGCTTATCTCCATAAATCTAGTGGCTGCAATTATTTTTATTGTTATCGCGGTTTGCGTTGCGCCACAGACAAAAATCACAGACTATCGCAATAATTCAAATCTTTTTCCAATGATTGTTACGACGATTTTGTTTGGAATTTTGATGTTTGCAAGTATTTCGATTTACGAAACGGTCAAAGAAAAATTGGAATATTCGGCGTTAAAATCTGGAGCGACTGCGTATATTACAAAATTTATTGACAAATTGCGATTTTGTTATTCGCTCGACGATTTTTATCGTGCGGTCGCCCAAATTCTTGAACTCGAAGCGGATTGTTCCGTTTTTTACATTGAAAGCGCGACGAATTACACGCTTTATAACAGTCCAACAAAAATTACGAGCGAAGATTTTAATCAAAATCGAAGCGAAATTATGGAAAAACTCGTTTCAAATTTCCGAAGCGATTGGGCGGACGGCGTTTATTTTTTTAACGACGACGGCGGACTCGTTTCAAATTCAAAACAAGGACGCGGATTTCTACTTGTCAGCGAAAGCGAACATTTTTACGTTTTTTGTAGATATATGTATCTTTTTGACGAGGAGATTTATTCAAAACTTTTTGAAGAATTTGTACGTTTTCAGAATCGTTCAAGGATAATTTCAAGTCTTTCTGAAATCTCAGACCTTTCGCGCGAGTGGGAACAACTTGCTCAAACGCAAAAATCGTTTCTTCCCGCGGTTTTACCAAACGTTCAACGAGTGGAATTTGCCGCGTATTTTCGTCCGCTTATCAATGTTTCTGGCGACTACTATACAGTTCTTCCGATTGACGAGCATAAAACGTTTATCATGCTTGGCGACGTTTCTGGAAAAGGCATGGCCGCCGCGCTTGTTATGGGTTTAGTTATGAATACTGTAAAAATCCGCGAAAACAAAGAAGATTTGGTTGGAACGCTTAGAGCGATTGACGCTTCCATAAAATCGATGCACTTGCAAGACAAGTATACTGTTCTTTTTATGGGCATTTTGGACACGGAGCAGATGAAAATTCGATACATAAACGCTTCGATGAGCGACCCGATAATCGTTACAAAATCGCCCGAAGGCTACAGAATCAAGTCGCTTTCGTCGAATTGTTCGATTGTTGGAATTATTCCGCTTGACGACGACATAAAAATTTCCGAACAACGTCTTTTTTCTGGCGATTTGATTATGATGGCGAGCGACGGTGTTAGCGAAGTTATGAACGAAAAGAAAATCGAACTTGGCGACACACAACTATACACGGACACAATCAAAGCGAGTGCGTCAAAATCTCCGCAAGAATTCATTGACGATATTGCAAATCTCGTTCTTTCTTACAACGCAGACACGCGATTGCACGACGATGTAACGATGCTTGTGGCAAAAATCAGTGGAAGCAAGTAGGGGGCAGAAATGATTTACGGAGTTTTGAATTTGGTTTTCGCCGCGCTTCTTATGTGGCTCTCTTATTACACATACAGACGTATGGGTGAGCAAGTTGTCGCAAATCCAATTTTAACGATGAATTCATTTTTGGCGGTGGCGTGCGCGTCGGTGTCGTTTGCAATAATGCTTTCAATTTCAAGCGCGCCAGAAAGATTGACGTTCTTTTTTGGACGATGTACATATCTTTTTTTGGGATTTTACATAATCGAATTTTGCATTTATTGTTGTTTTTTTCCGTCATTTGAACGCCACATTTCTGTAAAAATCGCGAAATACATTGCATTTATTTTTTGTTTTTGGCTTATTTTTTCGCAATTCACCGCGGTAAATATCACAACATTTTTGGGACTTCGCGTTGACGCAAAATCGATTTTCACGGGACGATTCACAAATTTATTCCCGTTTAGTTGGTACGATTTTTACAACGCCGTAATAATTTTTGCCTTGCCGACGCTTTGCGCAATAATCATGCTTTTGCGTTCAGAAAACCGAGAAAGTCGCCTCGACCACCAAAAAACAATAATCACCACGATTAGCATGATTTTGGGTTGGATTTCTCTGTATTTTGTAAAGTTGGCATCATATCGTGTACCATTATTTTCATCGATTATGTTGCTTTCTTTTGTTTTTGCGCAATCCGTTTTGGTGCAAGCGGCGGTGCAAAATTTACTTTACGATTTATGGAGCGCGTTTGGATTTTTCTCAAAAGGATTCGTATGTTACATTATTCCATCTGTGTTTGTTGGAGTTTTATTTCCATTTATATGGAAATTATACGAATCTTCCACGGGAAAATTCTATTTTATTTTCATTTTAATAATAACTTTAGCGATTATCGCATCTTACAGGCTTCAAAAATACTTTAAAACTCGAATCGTTTTCCATTCAAACCAGTATGATGCCTCGTTGGAAGAAGATTTGGCTAGAATGGATTACAGCGATAACCCGTCAGAAATCGCACAACGTATGTACGAAATATTGTCAAAAAATATAGGAATGTCAAGTTTTAGGCTTCTTATTGATGTAGGAAATGATGAAATCCATTCCGTATATGATAAAGACGGAGAAAAACCGCTCGTTTTTAATTTGAAAAATATCATGTTCGATACGCTTTTGAATTTGAACGCGCAGGTTGTTTTGCGCGGTTACGTTGAAAACGGCTACCGTTTTTCTTCCATTAGAAACGAACTTTTGGATTTTTTTAAGAAAACAAAGAGCGACGCATTCATTATTTTGAACGAAGGACGGCATATTCTTGGGGTCGTTTTGCTTGGTGAAAAATCTGGCGGAAATATTTATTCAGACTATGATTATGAGGTTTTTACCAAACTTTATTCGTATTTCTTCGTATTTGGTTATTATATGAAGAATATTGGAAATCAAGAAATCGTTGGAACTATAAACCGCGAAATTCACATGAGCGAGCAGATTATCGAGTCGATTCAGGGGAACATGGACCCAATCAAAAACAAAAAGTTCGACGTTGGGCATCTCATGGTTCACGCGCACAACATTGGCGGCGAGTTTATCGATTTGATTCGATTAAGCGACACGCAGCACATTTTTGTTTTGGGAGACCTTAGCGGCAAAGGAATCAGCGCGTCAATGAGCATGGTCATTGTCAAATCGATTATTCGCACTTACATTGCCGACGCGACGGATTTCAAAGAAATGGTTGAAAAAGTCAATCGATTCATTCGATTTAATTTGCCGAAAGGCTCGTTTTTTGAAGGCGTGTTCGCGCTCATTGATTTTAGCGACAACACTGTATACTATATAAACTGTGGCGTTCCAGCGTTGTTTTTGTATACTCGCTCGTTTAACAATGTCGTTGAAGTGCAGGGAGAAGGACACGTTTTGGGATTTGTCAAGGACATTTCGCCGTATATAAAGGTCAAAAAAATCAAAATGAATCCTGGCGATGTTCTTGTAACTTGCTCTGACGGACTTGTGGATTCTCATTCGCTTCGTGGCGAACAGTTTGGAAAAGACCGCGTTCAAAAAGTCATTACGGAAAACACGTCGCTTCCTGCGCAACAAATCGTGGAATTGACTTATTCGAGTCTAGTGGAATTTATTTCTACGGAACTTGAAGATGATGTTAGTATTTTTGTACTTAAACTTAATCGATAAAGGAAAATAAATATGGAACAACTTTTGATAAAGGAAAAATCTGGTTCTAACTATGTAATGTATGAACTTACAGGCAGTTTGAATTCTTATACTGCGTCGGAATTTCGCGAAAAGGTGTTTGAAAACATAAAATCTACAGCCGTTTTAGTGGATTTGTCGCAAATTGTATCAATAGATTCGACAGGCGTTGGTATAATAATGGCGGCTTTTAACGACGGTGAAGAATACGGTCATAAATTTTATTTGATGAATCCGTCGCCGAGTGCGCGAACCGCGCTTGAAGAAACTGGTTTTATTTCGATTTTTGAGTTTATCCATTCTGTTACGGAAATTGACTAAATGCGCCGTTTAATTTTTATTCTTTTTGTGCCAATTTTTTTTGCTTGTCAAAAAACGCCCGTCAAAAACGTCAAAAAAATCGACCCAAACGTTGAAAAACTTGCTCGCGTTTTTGCGACTCTTTCGCCGAAATGCAAAGCGGCGATTCCAAACGGTTCTCCGACGGAATTTCTTTCCGATTTGCGATTCGTTCTTTCGCGCGACAAAGACGGACTTTTGATTTTGTGCGACAAAACGCACCCGCTTCCAGAAGATTACGAGCCGTCGGATTTGGTGGAATTGGAATCGAATCCGTCGTACAACGTAAATCGAAAAGAACTTTTTTTGCGCGCTCCCGCTCAAATCGCTCTAAAAACAATGGGAGCTGCGGCGCGTGAAGACGGCGTTACGCTTTTGGTGAGTTCAACGTATAGAAGTTTTGCTCGACAAAAAATAGTATACGAAAAATTAGTCGAAGAAGACGGACAAGAAGAAGCCGACCGCGAAAGTGCGCGTCCAGGCACGAGCCAACATCAAACGGGCGCGGTGATTGATTTTGGTTCGATTGATTCAAGTTACGAAAAAACGAAGCCTGGAAAATGGCTTTTAGACCATGCAAGCGAATTCGGTTGGTCGCTTTCTTTTCCTGATGGCTACGAAGACGTTACTGGTTATCGTTACGAATGTTGGCATTTTCGTTACATTGGCGTGGACGCTTGCCGCTTTCAAAAAAAATGGTTCAGCGACGTTCAACAATTCATGTTGGAATTCATTGATGCTTGGAAACGCGCATAAATTACGCATTCCGTTTGAATTGTTTGTTCATTGAAAGCCCAAACTGTTCCGCGTGTTGATGAAAATGTCCCGCAGGCTCGACGTGAACCATTATGTCGTACACGTCGGGAATTGCGTTTTTTACAGCGTCCGCGACATTTTCCGCGATTTCGTGCGCGTCAAAAACGCTCATGTTTGCGTCAACTTCAATGTCCAAATCGATGTCCCACCGCGATGCGATTTTTCTGATTCGTGCGCGGTGCGGATTTGAAACGCCTTTCACGCTCATCGCTGCCTCAAACAGTTTGTCGTACATTTTGCTGTCCAAATTTCCGTCCATTAGTTCGCGATTCGTTTCTGAAAAAATCTCGAACGCGCTTTTTATGACCCAAACGCTTATAAAAAGCGCGGCGAGCGGGTCTAAAAATGGCAAACTAAAAATTTTTGCGGCAAAAAGTCCCGTCAAAACGCCTGCGCTCATCAAAATGTCGCTTTTCATGTTTTTTGCGTTCGCCAAAACCATGTCGCTTTTGCATTTTTTTGCGATTACAAATTGAGAAAACGCCAAAATCGACTTTCCAAAAATCGAAATCGTCGCCGCAATAATCGCAAGAAAATCAGAATTCACCGCTTGAATCGAACGAAAATGCAAAAGACTTTTTGCAGAAGACAAAAAAAGTTGACCGCCTGCAAAAAAAATCACGAACGACAAAATCATAGTGGCAACAGTTTCCGCACGCCCATGCCCCCATGGGTGTTCGCTGTCGCTTGGACGAGAAATCACGCGGCTAACAAAAATCGTCGCGAGCGCGATTAGCGTATCCGTCGCCGAGTCGATTCCGTCGCCCAAAACGGCAAGACTTCCAGAAAAATGAGCAAAACACAATTTTAGAGCGCATAAAAGTAAATTGCCAAAAAGCGCGATAGAACCCGCAAGACTTATAAAATAAGAACGCGAGCGGTCTGGCATTTGATATTTGGTTTCCATACAGAAATATTACGATAAAATAATAAGTTAGACGAATAAAAATCGAATTTGCATTGTGTAACTAAAATTAGCCGACTTACGCTTTTCGTGTTAAAATCGAATTATGTTGTATGTTAATCGTCGATTTTATACTATTCCTTTGTGTGTTTCGTTTTTGATTTCATTTTTGTGGGGAATTAGAACTTTCTTGCCGCGGGAAAAGAAAGTTCGTTTACTTTTTATTTGGCGTGCATTTTTTTAGGCGTGGCAATTTTGGCTGCGTTTCACATTTTTTTTGAATTAAAACGCGAGCGGGAATTTTGGGAAAAACTTTCGATTATTCCTGTCATTTTTCTACTTGTTTCGATTTTCGGAACGGTGTTTTGTTCGCTAAAATTCGTCAATTTTCATTGCGAAATCGTTGACGGAAACGTTCGCATTTTTAATTTTCTAGGAAAATTGAATTTTGAACGAAAAATCGTCGAAGCAAATTTGGCAGAATTTGGAATAAAAAAGAGTACATCAAAACATTCTGCGCAATTTAATCAGTATATCATCTTGAAATTTAAGAATAAAACCGTAAAATTTTCTGTTTTTTCAGAACAAATTGCGGTTTCTAAAATATATTCGCAATTACAAAACCGCGTGAACGTGCGCGTGCGCGGTGCTGAGTTTTTTGGAAAATTTGCACAGCAGCAAAAACTCGGCGACGACGAACTTTTCGCGCTTTCTGACGTTTTTGGTCGCGGAAACCGCGAAAAATAGGAGGCAAAATGGAAATCGGATATTTTGAACTTTCACGGCTTTTGAAAAATCGAGTTTTGAACAAAGAAAATCTTTTTGCGTTAGGTTTTCAAAAAGACGGCGAAAAATTTGTTCGCGTGCAAACGATTTTTGACGGATTTACGGTTTTTTGCGAAGTTTTTGAAAATTCGATTTTCTTTCGCTTAAAAGATTCCGACGGCGAACCGTACATTCTGCACAACGTGCAAACGGCAAATGGCGAATTTGTTGGAAAAATTCGCGCGGAACTTTTGCAAATTGCGCAAGAAATTGCAGAAAAAGGATTTGACAAAAACGTTTTTTCATCATCGGGCGCGAATTTTATTGTGGATTATGCAAAACGAAATTTTCAAAGCAAGCCAGAATTTTTGTGGGAAAAATTCGACGACACGGCGATTTTTCGTCGTGCGGACAGCAAAAAATGGTTCGCGCTGATTTGTACGTTGGACAAACAAAAACTTGGGATTTTAGAGGGCGGGCGCGTTGAGATTTTGGACGTTCGCGTGGAAAAAGACAGCGTGCAGAATTTTGTGGACAATAAACGATTTTTTCCAGGTTGGCATTTGAATAAACGCACTTGGCTTACAGTTCTGCTTGACGGTAGCGTTTCAAATGACGAAATCGCGCGTTTACTAGACAAAGCGTTCGATTTGGTCGCACCTAAACAAAAAAAGAGGAAAATATGAAGCGTTTTTTTGTTGTTTTTTCATTTTTATTTTTGATTTCTTTTCAAGTTTTTTCAGAAGACAGCGATTCTTCGCAAGGAATTGATTTTTCGCAAGTTCCTTCTAGCGAATACAATTCTTTGAGCAGAAACGGAGCGTCATTTTGCGCAAACGTTGATTTTTGGTGGAAAAATGGCTGGTGGTGTCCTGGATTTTCGCTGTCGTTTTCTTACGATTTTTTGCGTTACGCTCGTTTGGGCGTGGAATTTGGCGTGGGTTACGAAAATTCTGTGGATTTTTTGCAGGATATTATTTCCGTTCTTGCATCCAAAGATGATAATACGAGTCGTAATTATAAGCACAAGGGAAATATGCTTTTTTCTTTTTCTGGTTTTGCGGGAGTCAAAATTCCGATTTTTTCTTGGCTTTCTGTGTGCGCGATTGCTCAAGCAGGACTAGTAAACAACGGCGCGGGCGCGGGCGGAAGTGGATTTTTGGAAATCGGTAGAGAAAGTTTTTTTGTGTTAGGCTACTCGCGTTTGATTTCTGGAAATCGAGAAAAAATTGAACGTTGGACAGTTGGTTGTAGAATATTTTTTGAAAAGGAGTAAAAAATGGATTTAAAAGAAATTATGGCGCAAAAACGTTTTGTTGTTGTGGGCGACACGTTAAACGAAGAAAAGTACGCGCACAAAATCAAGGCGGGGCTTTTGAGCGCGGGCTACGATGTGCAGTGCGTCGGAAAAGAACTTGCGTCATTTCGCGATGTGCAAGGCGAAATCGACATAATCGATTTGTGCATAAATCCTGTTCGCGGACTTTCGCTTTTGAAAGAATACACGCCTCCATGTAAATGTGTAGTTCTTCAACCTGGCGCAGAAAGCGACGAAATCAAAGATTTTCTTTTGTCTTCAAAAATCGATTTTGTGGAAGGTTGTTTACTAGTCGGCTTGAGCGTATACGGAAAAAAGAAAACGGAATCTTGATTCTTCGCAAAAAAAACGGTGGCAAAACCACCGTTTTCAAACATTCATTTTTCTGACTTTTCTTCTGTCGCGATTAAACGGTACAAAAGTTTTCTAAGCGTACCGAGTTCTTCGTCGGTTAAGTCGATTCCGCAACGAATCGCTTGCGGAACAAACTTTGCTTTGTCCATAAGTTTTTTTCCGTCTTCGCTAATTTCCACGGAAACAACACGTTCGTCGTTCTTTTTGCGCGACTTTTTGACGAGTCCTTTTTCTTCCATCGCCTTCAAAAGAGGCGAAAGAGTTCCCGTGTCCAACTTCAGTTTTTTGCCTAGTTCCC
>CAJOEO010000040.1:0-2647 GCA_905233535.1 uncultured Treponema sp. | reverse complement strand
GCCGCTGCGTATAGCGGAAAGCACACTTGATTTTCCAACTTGAGCGAATTCAAGACCGCATCGTTTTCCATAGACTGTTTCCTCTTGTTTTTTGGAGTTTTATCAAATCTCCCTTTTTTTCTGCTTTCTTACAAAATTCGTCGCCGAAATGCCCGCGACTGCGCCTTCGTAAACGGCTTTACAAATTTGAAGAAGTCCCCCCGTCGCGTTTCCGCACGAAAATACGCCAGAAATATTTGTCGCCATGTCTTTGTCTGTCAAAATCGAGTCGCCGTCAAGCGCGATTCCCAACTTTTTTGCAAAATCCGCGCCACCCGCCGAACCTAACGCCACAAACACGCCGTTCGTTTCGATTTTTGTTCCGTCTTCAAATTCCACGGATTCAACTTTCGCGCTTCCGCAGATTTTTTTGATTTTTCGTTCGTCGAGCGAAATCTTTTCAGTTGAAGTTAATTCCGTCGGCTCGCCGTTCGTCAAAATCTGAACACTTTGCGCAATGTGCGAAAGTTCATTCGCCTCTGAAAAAGCGTAATTTCCCGCGCCAATCACCACGACTTTTTTCTTTCTATAGAAGAAACCGTCGCAAACTGCGCAATAACTTACGCCTTTGCCTTCAAAATCTTGCAAACCCGCAATCGCTGGTCGAAGTTGCTTTTTTCCAGTCGCGATTATAATTGCGTGCGTTTCGTAATCTTTTTCGCCAGCCACAATCGCGTAACCGTTTTCAAGAACTTTTACGCCCGTTACTTCCGAATTCAGAATCTCAACGCCCAAATTCTTCGCTTGCTCGATTCCGTTTGAATACAAATCTCCGCCAGAAATCCCGTTCGGAAATCCGTAGTAATTGTCGATTTTGTGAGCGTCTGCAACTTGGCTTTTTCCTGCGTCAAAAACGAGCGTGTCCAAATTGGCGCGTTTCGCGTAAAGACTCGCGGAAATCCCCGCAGGTCCTGCCCCAATGACGATTACATCTCGCATTATTTTCTCCATTGTACCTTTATTTTTCCTTAAAATCAACCGTCATTTTGACTACGATTTTTTCGTTTAAAGCAATTTTTCTATTTTTTCGGCGATTTTTAGGAATTTCGTGAAATTCCATTTGATGTTCGCGTTATTTTCGTAGTCGGGGTCGATTTTTGAAACGACGGTTTTCATAATCGCGCCTTTGATTCCCGTAAATCCCGCAAAACTTTTTTGGCTTTTCAAGAAAGTGTAAAGCGGAATTTCGTTTTCGCCGTTCACTTCGATTTTCTTGAAATTGTCAAAACTCGTTTTGTATTTCATTTGGCAGAATTCGTGGATTTCGTCGTCGTTGCCTGGTGCTTGATGCCCAAACTGGTCGCACGGAAAATCGAGAATTTCCAAGCCTTTTTCGTGATACGTTTGCCACAATTCTTCTAAACCTTTGTATTGTGGCGTAAATCCACAACCCGTCGCCGTGTTCACAATCAAAAGAACTTTGCCTTTGAAATTTGCCATCGAAACGTCGTTTCCTTTTCTGTCTTTGACCGTGTAATCGTAAATTGCCATAAAATTTCCTTTTGATTTTTTAATCTTGTTTTAATGATATTTTATCAAATATGATTTTGTCAATCAGTTTTTATTTATTTTTTCATTTCTTTACTTTGCTTGTTTTTGGGTGTATCATCTTTAGATATATTTTTATTGGGAGAATTTTTGCGATGATTAAGACAGTAAAAGATGTCGAGTTGAAGGGAAAGCGCATTATTATGCGCGTGGATTTCAATGTGCCGATGAAGGACGGCGTTGTTCAGGACGATACACGCATTATGGCAGCTCTTCCGACGATTAAATACATTTTGGAACAGAAGCCGAGAAGCCTTGTTTTGATGAGCCACTTGGGCGACCCGAAAAAAGACGTGAAAAAGGCGCAAGAGAAGGCTGAAAAGGCTGGAAAAACTTGGACTGAGGCAGATGCAGAGAAGTTCATCAATGGAAAGAACAGAATGAAGCCTGTCGTTGAGTATTTCGCTTCAAAACTCGGTACTCCTGTTACGTTCTTGCCTGACGCTCTCGGTCAGAAAGCTGCGATTGACGCTCTTCCAGAGGGAGTTGTTGCAATGCTCGAGAATGTTCGCTTCCACAAGGAAGAAACAAGCAAAGACAGCGCAGAACGCGACGTGATGGCGAAAGAACTCGCAAGCTATGGCGATATTTTCGTAAACGACGCATTCGGAACAGCTCATCGCGACCAGGCTTCAACAGCTTCTATCGCGAAGTTTATGGGTTGTGAGAGCGTTGGTGGCTTCTTGATGGAAAAAGAAGTGAAATACATTCAGCCAATGGTGGAAAACCCACCGAAGCCACAGGTCGCAATCATTGGCGGCGCGAAAGTGTCTAGCAAAATCGCTGTTTTGGAGAGTTTGCTCAAGAACGCTTCTGCTCTCGTTATCGGTGGCGGTATGGCATACACATTCTTGAAGGCGCAGGGACACAAAGTCGGTATTTCTTTGGTTGAAGACGACTTCATTGACACAGCAAAGAAGCTCCTTGCTGACGCTGAGGCGAAGGGCGTGAAAATCGTGCTTCCTGTTGACCACGTTGCAGCCGATAAGTTCGACGCAAATGCAACTCCTGTTGCTGTTGACGGCGTAGACATTCCAGATAACTTGATGGCTATGGACGT
>CAJOEO010000039.1:17308-26491 GCA_905233535.1 uncultured Treponema sp. | reverse complement strand
CTACATCGGTAAGAGGATCCTGCTTAAGGGGATGCGCGGGTCTGCCAGCTCGCTTATCAACCTGAACATTGCCGTGACCGTCGTCTCGCTGGTCTGCACGTTCATACTCTACGGCATCGACCCCTTGCTGCTGCTCGGCGGTGTTCAGATCGTGGCGCAAATCGCGCTTTGGCATCGCGGCGCAAAAAACATGACGGCAGACCCGCATTTTCGTTCGTTGGGGCGCGAAATGCGCTTGACTATTCTAAAATTGACCGCGCTTTTAAGAATCGCGGACGCATTGGACAGGGCGCACACGCAACGAATAACGAATTTCAAAATCGTTTTTTCGCACGACACAATGACGATTATCACCGATGGCTCGCACAACAACGTCCTTGAAAAAATCGCCGTCCGCGAAAAATCCGACACGTTTGAAAGCGTTTTCGGCTACAAAGTTTTGCTGAGTTGATTTCAATTTCGCTGATTTCGACATCGCTCAATCGCCGAGCGGAAAAACGCGGTGGTTGAGCGTAGTCGAAACCGCATTTATCTAATTTTTTGTTTCAAATCGTGATTTTGTTACCGAATTTTTTTCGATATGCTACATTTTTGTGCATGAAATTTTATTTGCCGTTTTTGTTTTTCGCACTTTCAACTTTGCACGCAGAAAGTTTGGATTCGCTTCTTTCTGGATACCTTGAAAACGACCTCCAACTTCAAAAATTCGTTTTAACGGCGGAATCTAAAGTTTTGTCGCTAAAATCCACGAAAATCCAAAACGGAATTGACGTAACGCTTTCGACTGGCACGGTAAAAATCCAATCTTCTTCTGACGGAAATCGTAGAATCACGCTTACGCCAAATGCGAAAGTGGAAATTGCAAGCGCAGACGTGAGTTTGGAAGCGAACGTTCCCATTAAAATTAACGACGGCGAACGCGAAATTTCTGATGGTTCGATTTCGGCGACGGTTGGCATTTTGTCGAACAATCGAAAAAAACGGCGCGTTTCTCTTTTGGAAGCCGAACGCGCACTTTTGGAAGCCGAGCGAAACGTGAAAAATCGTGCGATTTCTGCGGAAAAAGAATTTTTTACGTCGTTAAAATCGCTTTACAAATACGCGGGAGACGTATTGGACGCAAACGAAGATTTGTTTGACGACGAAACGGCGTTGCGCGTTTTGATTGCGCAAGGTTACAGCAAAAATAGCGCGTCTTTTCGTCAAGCGAATCTAAAAGTGGAACGCGATAAGCGAAACGTGCAAGAAAAACAGCGCATTTTTACGCGGCAAACTGAAATCTTTGCGCGAAAATGTGGCAGGACTTTTAATCGCGGAAATGTTGACGAGGCGCAAAAATCCGACGAGGCGTTTAATCTTGCGGTGGATTTTTTGCCGAGCGAAATTCCAAAAGCCACGCCCGAAGATATTTTTTCTTACGACAAAAATCTTTTTAGCGAAAGCGAACAGGCGCGGTGGGATAGTTTTATTGGCGAGTTAAAACGAAGAACGGATTCGTTTTACGATTCAGGGGACGAAAGTTCTGACAGCGCGGGCGGAAAAATCAATTTTTCGTATCGTGGCGTAGGCGCAAGCGCGGGCGCGTATTTTCCGACAAATTCGCGAATTTTGGGCGGCGACGTTTTTTCTGACGGAAAACCATATTTTCTTTTTTCGCTTACAATTTCTCCAAACGATTGGCGACTCACGTCGATTCAAAAAAAGCAAGACGTTCTTTCTTCTCGTCTTGAAAAAATCGCAGAAGAATCCGCTCTCGATTCTTACGAAAACGAAATCACTTCAAAAATCACGGAATTCAACGACATTCAATGGGCGGAACGTTCTTACGCGCACGAATTGGAAACGTATTCGATTCTTGAAAAAGATATGGCGCGGTGGCTTCGCGAAGGCAGCGTAAAAGAAAGCGATTGGCGAAGCGCGAAAAACAATCGCGACAAAGCGCGCTTAAACGTTTTGATGAACGCGCTGGATTTGTTGATTTTTAACGACAGTGTTCGATTGATGTTTCGCGAAAAGGAGTCGAAAAAATGAAAAAAAGTGCAAAAATCGCGATTGGAATTTTTTGTTCCGTTTTGGTTTGTGGCGGCGTTGTGGCGGCGAGGCGAATTTTGGCGGCAAAAACAGAAAATACGCAAACGTACACGGTTCGTTCTGAAATCTACGAAAACGTGATTGAAATTGCGGGAACGGTTAGCGCGGCAAAAAGTCAAACGCTCAAAAGTTTGAACGACGGAACGGTGATTGGCGTTTACAAAAACGAAGGCGACGAAGTAAAAAAAGGCGATTTAATCGTTCAACTTGACGATACGGAACAACAGTATAATTTGGCGAATCTCGATTACGAAATCGGCGTGGCGCGGCAAAATCAAACCGCGGGAAAACTCGCGCTTATGCAAACGCAACGAAAATCTCTTTTGCGAAAAATCAGCGACAGAAAAATCGTGGCGACTTTTGACGGAATTATTGCGAGTTTGGACGTTGACCCAGGCGATTATTTGGAAGCAAAAGATTCGATTGGCACGCTTGTGGACACGAGTTTTTTGACGGCGGAAGTTGAAGTTGCCGAAACGGACGTTTCAAAATTGGCGGTGGGGCAAACGGTAGAATTCACGTTTCCAGCGGCGGAAGAATCGGCGGAAGGCTACGTCGTTTCGTTTCCCGCAATCGGCGAAGTTACAAGTCGAGGCGCGACGGTCGTAAAAGCAAAAGTTCGTTTGGACGACGTTCCAAATGGCGTTCTGCCGAATTTTTCGTTTACAGGACGAATTAAAATCACCGAGGCGGAAAATCGGCTAGTCGTGGAACGTTACGCGATTGGACGAGAAGCGGGTGGCGCGTTTGCGGAAATCATTTCAAAAAATGGAAATCTAAAAAAAGTTTCCGTAAAAATCGAACCTTACGGTTTGGATTACGTTCGGATTTTGGACGGTTTAAGCGCGGGCGACGAATTAAAAGCGCAATCGAGCGCGGAACAAAGCGGAAAAATGCGCACAATGAAACGCGGTGACAGCAAGAAAAACGCAAAAGGCGGTAACACAAAATCGCCTGCGCCACCTTCGCCATTTTGATTTTGTCGTTTAATAAGGAAAAAAATGGAAGTTATACATCTTGAAAACGTCGAAAAAACTTACGAAATGGGCGGCGAAAAAGTCCATGCTTTGCGGGGCGTTTCGTTTGTGGTGGAACAAGGCGAGTTCGTTTCGATAATGGGCCCGTCGGGTTCTGGAAAATCAACGTGCATGAATATGATTGGTTGCCTTGACCGTCCAACGTCTGGAATAGTTAGAATCGGCGGAAAAGAAACGGCAAAAATGAGCGAAAAAGAACTTGCGATTTTGCGAAACGCAACGATTGGATTCGTTTTTCAGCAATATCATCTTCTTTCGTCGATGACGGTTTTGGAAAACGTCATGCTTCCGTTGAGATATTTGGGAATCAGCGCGGCACAACGAAAAGAACGCGCGCTTTTGGCGTTGGAGCGGGTGGGGCTTTCCGAGCGAATCGGGCATCTTCCAAACGAACTTTCGGGTGGACAAAAACAGCGCGTCGCCATTGCGCGTGCCACCGTAACTTCTCCGAGCATAATTCTTGCGGACGAACCCACGGGCGCACTCGACAGCGAAACAGGAAAAAGCGTCATGCACCTTTTTGGCGAAATCAATCGGCGCGGAACAACAATCGTAATCGTTACGCACGACGGCACAATCGGCGAATCCACAAAAAGATGTATTCGCATTTTTGACGGAAAAATTCAAAGCGACACGATAAACGAAAATTTTACGCCCGTAACGCTCCCCAAATCTCCCACAATCGGAATTCCGTTAGAAGATTTACGAACCGACGTTTTATTTTGAACATTAGATAAAGATTCGCGCGGTGATTGAGGTTCTTGAAACCTCCGTTTTTTGTTTTTTGGTATAATTTTTTTATGATTGAAGATTTTATTGACGCTTTTCGTAATTTTTCTCGGTCAAAAACGCGAACTTTTTTGTCGCTTTTGGGCGTAATTATTGGAGTTGCAAGCGTAATCGTGATTACGAGCATAGTTTCTAGCGCGACAAAGCAGATTCAAGCGACTTTCGGTTCTTCGGGGTTGGACATGGTTTCGATTCGTTCTGGATTCATGCGCAAAAATCGCGACGCGGTTACGCTAAAATTCGACGAAAGTTTTAGAAGCGAATTGTTCGACGGTGTTAAAAATATAAAGAAGATTTGGTTCGAAAATTCTGCGTCTGTTACGCTAAGTTATGGCGAAACGAGCGTTTCGAATAATGCGACAGCGGTTGAGCCGAATTATCTTGAATCGTGCGGACTTTCGCTCGACGAAGGGGAATTTTTTTCGGCGACGGACGATTTTGAAGGTGCGCAAAAAATCATTCTTGGAAGCGAAGTTGCAAGCGCGCTTTTTCCAGAAGGCGGTGCGCTCGGCAAAGGCGTTTTGGCGGTTTTTGGAAAAGTTCCGTTTTCGTTTAGGGTTTTGGGCGTTTTAAAAAAACAATCCGCGGGAATGGAAGACGCTACCACGGGAATTTACATTCCGCGCGGATTTTATGCAAAAAAAATCACGCCAAATCCGCTTGCGTCGGTTGTAATGGTTCAGTCGATTTCTCCGTCATTCTGCTCGCAAATCGTAAACGACGCGACGACTTTTTGTTCGCAAAAATCTGGCACTGAAGGCTCGGTGAGCGTAATGTCAATGCAAACCATGCTTGAACAAATGGACAGCATGACCGCCACGATGAGTTTGATGCTTTCAGGAATAGCGGCGATTTCGCTTTTGGTGGGCGGAATTGGAATTATGAACATTATGATTGTAACGGTTACGGAACGAAAACAAGAAATCGGAATCCGAAAAGCGTTGGGCGCAAGTCCGTTTGCAATTTGCCGACTTTTTCTTGTGGAAAGCGCGTGAATTACGCTTTTGGGTGGTTCGCTTGGAATCGCGCTGGGCGTGGCGTTAAGTTTGACCGCGGAATACGTTAAATCGCTTCCAATTTCCGTGGAATTTACCGCGTGCGCGATTTCGTTTGCGTTTTCTGTTTTGGTCGGCGTTTTCTTTGGATTGAATCCCGCCCGACGTGCCGCAAAACTTGACCCCGTGGACGCTTTGGCAGGTTAGAAAAGAAGACATTGCATGAAAAAGATTTTTTGCATACTGCTGATTTATTTTTCGATTTCTCTGATTTTTTCGCAAACAATGGATTTTTCCGAAAAGGAGAAAATCATTTTTGATTTTGAGACACCTTGCACGTTTGATTTTTTAGTCAATTTTGAAAACGAGGCAAAAAGTCAGTACGCTCCAGATGACATAATTTTTGCCGTTTTGGCAGAACGAAAAGCCATTCTTTTTGAGGAAAATCAAGATTTTGAAAACGCTATAAATGAATTTTCTAATAGTATAAGAATTTATCACAATAATAATGATATAGAATCTGTTGATTTCGTTACAAACGAATATCTTTATTTTTTAGACACAACAAAATGTTACACGAAAAACAAGACAATTTTTGATTCTGCATTTTCAATTTTTATTGAAATTGAAGATTTTTCTATGAAAAGCGAAAATTGGAAAAATCTACAAGAAGAACAAATTTTTGTGCTTTGTGACAATATACTTACAGAATGTCAAAAATATTATGAAGAAAATTATATTTTGTATGCTATTATTGATTTTCTATGCGCAGAAAATCATTCGTCGTATAAAAATTTAGGTTTAAGAATAAAAAAATATATATCTTGCATAAAAATTCTTGAAAATCAAATCTCCAAAAACGAATTAAAAATTGCAAATGCATATTTTTCTTTTGGATTTTTCTGCAGAACGCACGCGATAACAGACTTCGCAATGAATTATATTATCGATTCGTTAGAAATATATAAAACTATATATGGTGAATATAATATAAATACGTTAAAAACATATTTAATGCTTGCAGATATATATTTGGAGAAAATGCAAACAGAAGAAAGCGAATTATACATAGAAAAAGTTTGCAAAATTGCGCCGTTTGTAGAAGAGTACAAAGATATTGCAGAAGAATTATCGTTTTTGCTTTATGGACGTTTTTATTTTATTCAAGGCGATTACGATAAATCGTTGAAATACAGCGAAAAAGCAAAAAATCTTTTGCAATCAAGAAACGCCAACGATTCAAGTTTGCCTAATGTTATTGAAAGTATTGGTATGTGTTATGCTGAAAAAGGTGATTATAATCGTGCGCTTGCATATTATGATGAAGCATTGAGTTTATACAATAAAATATATGGAAAAAATACAACTAGAAGCGCACATATTTTTGCTTCAAAAGCAATGATTCTAAAAGAAATGGGAGAAGTAGAAAAATCATTTGATTTAATTCTAAAAAGTTTGCAATATAAACAAATATTAGGGAATTTGATTTCTTTAGATGGTTTTTATACACTAATGATTTCTGCTGACATTATCACAGAATATGATAAAGGTGGCAAATTTGAATCCATGCTGACAGATGAAGAGCGCGAAAATTTGTTAGCAAGTTGCAAGAATTCATTTTTAGACGAATTAAAGGCTTTGCAAGAAGCAACGAATCAAAACGATTTTGAACTTGATGAACTTGAAACGTTGAAAGATGTTGCAATTTGTATTTATCAATTTATTACGATTTTTAATTCATTTATAAATCCAAGTGGGGATAATCTCACTATAAACGCATATATTAAACTTGGAAAAGCTTATAATTGTCAAGGAAAATACGAAAATGCAATGAAATCATATAATTCTGCATATAATTTATCAGTAAAGAAATTTGGAGAAAATCACACTTATTTGGGCGACATCTACTCGGAAATTGCGAATGTGTTTGTTTCTCAAAAAAATGAGCAAAAAGCAATAGAATATTACAGAAAAGCATATAATTGTTGGAAAAATTCCGCACAATATGTGGAAATTATAAATTATTTGAATGATATTCTTTCACAAAATATTTCAAACAACGATTTTATAAAGGAAACTATTGATTTTACAATAGAAATCACAGAAAAAGCACGACTTGATATGATTTCTATAAAATCAAGAATTCTCAAAAAATCGCTACCTGTATACTATTATGGTGTTAATTTTGCGTTTGAAAAAGGCGACGCAAAACTCGCTTTTGAATATTCCGAAAAAATGAAAAGTCGTGGTTTTCTTGACCAAATGGGAACTGAAGCGGCTTTGAATCTTGATGGAGTTACCCAAAATGAGCGGGAACAGGTTCGGGAATTATCGACGACGATTGAAATTGCCCGAAAAAGAATCGAGCGATTTGAAAAAAATGACAAACAAAAATCTAGTATTGTGCGAAAAACTCTCACGAAAGGAAAAAAAGAGGATACCTTTGAAGACGTGCTTGCTGTTCTTTTTGATGCAGAAAATCGTCTTTTGGATTTGGATAGAAAAATTGCACAACGTCTTCCCAAATACGCCGAACTGCGAAATCCAAAAACGGTAACATTGACGGAGGCGCAAAAATGGTGCGGAAAAAATCGCGCTTTGGTGGAATATGTTTTGTGGAGCGATGATTTTGGCGGAAAAAATGCAAAAATTAAAAATTCGTATTGTGTCGTTGTTACTCAAAACGAATCGTTCGTTTTGGATTTAACAGCAAATGTAGACTATACAAAAATGATAAACGATTTGCGAAATTCGATTATCGCTCAAAAAAATGAAGAATCGTATGAACACGAACGGAATATTTTGTATAGTTTTTTAATCGAACCGATTTTGCCGTTCATAAAGAATAAGTCGGAATTGGTAATCGTTCCAGATGGAAGTCTTGCGTTTTTGCCGTTCGATATTTTGCGTAAAGACAAAAATTCTGAAGATTTTGGCGTGGCGTTTATTTTGTCTCCGTCGATTTCGGTCAGTATGATGAGCGATAAAAATGCTAATGGCTCAAAAAATGCGCTCGGTTTTGGAGGTGCTTGGTATGATAAATCTCTTGCAGAATCAGAACATCGAGAAATTTTGTCGCTGAAAAAAAGTTCTTTCGGCGCAAATCGGGGACAAATTAAAATTCAAAGCGAAACGTCGTCTTCAAATAAAATTTTGCAAGATTTTTTGAAAGGTGAAATTTTGAGAAATGGTCCTGGCGTGTATTTTGAGAAAAAAAATATTTTATGGCAAGATTTGCCAGGCACGGTTTTTGAAATAAATCTTTTGAAAAATACAGTTTTCAAAAAAGACGATTTTTTTGAAATTATGCAGGAAAATGCGAGCGAAAAAAATCTAAAAACTTTGTCGTTACAAGGAAAATTGCGGGATTACTCGGTGTTGCATTTTGCTTGTCACGGATATTTTGACCCGAACATTGCCGAAATGTCGAGTATTGTTTTTTCGGAAGTTTCGGGCAAAATAAAAAGTACAGAAGACGGCTACCTTACGATTGGCGAAGCGACGCTTTTGGATTTGAACGCGGATTTAGTTTGCCTTTCTGCGTGCGAAACTGGAATGGGGGAAATCAAAGCGGGAAATGGAATGGTAGGCATTTCTCGCTCGTTTATGATTGCGGGTGCAAAAAGAGTTGGAGTGAGTCTTTGGAGCGTTGACGATGAAGCCACGGCAGAATTTATGGCGCGAATGTATAAAAAACAAAGTCTCGGAAAATCATACATTGACGCATATCGTGAGGTAAAAGCCGAATTCCGAAAACATCAAAAATGGTCAAAACCTTATTATTGGGCAGCATTTACGCTTTACGGATATTGAAAAGTTTTTTTTTTTGCGACATTTTTTTCGTTTTCGAGTAATTTTCTTTTATGGCGAAAAAAAAGGAAATCGTTTTTAAGTGCAGCGAATGCGGATATTCGCAACCAAAGTGGCTTGGGCATTGTCCGAGTTGCGGGGCGTGGAGTTCGTTCGAAGAATGTATAGTAGACCCGAATTCCACGTCGGCGGCGTTTACAGGAAACGCCTCTACGCAAAAAATCAAGCCCATTCCGCTGAATCAGGTTTTGGCGCAGGAAAATTCGCGCGTTTGTACGGGGATTTTTGAATTTGACCGCGTTCTTGGCGGGGGCGCAATGAAGCGTAGCGCGATTCTTTTGGGTGGCGAGCCTGGAATCGGAAAATCCACGTTGATGATTCAAACTTGCGCAAAAATTCAAAAGTCCACAAAAGGAAAAATTCTCTACGTTTCGGGCGAAGAAAGTGCGGGGCAAGTTAAA
>CAJOEO010000039.1:0-17288 GCA_905233535.1 uncultured Treponema sp. | reverse complement strand
TTAATTACTCTTGCTTTTACAGCCGGAATTTTTAATCATCGATTCGATTCAAACGGTTTATTCGGTGGAAGCGGGAATCGTTCCTGGAACTGTGAATCAATTAAAATTCTGCGCAAACGAACTTATCGGTTGGGTGAAAGAACGCGATTCTATTCTTTTGATGAGTGCGCACGTTACAAAAGACGGGGTGATTGCAGGACCGAAAAGCCTGGAACACATGGTGGACACGGTGATTTCGTTTGAACGCAACGACGACGAAGTTCGATTTTTGCGAGCGTTAAAAAATCGTTTTGGAAGCGTGGACGAACTTGGCATTTTTGCGATGAGCGAAAAGGGGCTGGAGGGCGTAAAAGAGCCGAGCGCGATGTTTATTACAAAACGCGAGGGCGAAACTCCGTCTGGAATTGCGAACACTTGCGTTTTTGAAGGAAGTCGAGCGTTTGTCGTGGAAATTCAAGCGTTGACCGTTCCCGCAAAATCCAGCATGAGCCGCGTTTATTCCGACAAAATCGATTCGGCACGAGTGGCTCGCGTTGCCGCCGTTCTTGAAAAACGCACGGGACTTCGATTTTCTGACCAAGATTTGTATATAAACGTGGCGGGTGGAATTCGTCTTTCAGAAAGCGCGATAGACGCGGCACTTGCTTCCGCGTTACATTCTGCGCGAACGGACATTCCACTAAAAGACGGAACTGTGATTTTGGGAGAACTTTCGCTTGCGGGCGAAATTCGTCCAGTTTCCAGATTAAAATTGCGCATAAAAACCGCCCGTGAACTCGGCTTTTCCACGATTCTTGCACCCGAAAACGACGACGGCGCAACAAAAATCCGTTCTGTCAAAGAAATGATTTCGCAAATCATCGCAAAATAAAAACGGCGAACCTCGACGAAATGACCTTTATGCGATATAGTTTTGTGAAGTTTTTGCGACGGTTTCAAGGAGGATTTTATGAAACATTTTGGAAATTTTGCGCGACGCGGTGCGTTTTTGCTTATGTTAATGTCTTCTTTGTCCGCGTTTTTGTTGAGCGGTTGTTCAGATGATGAAGATTTTGCAGACGCGCTCGCTTGGTACAGAAACGATGAAAGCGGCGCACTTGGACAGATTACGCTTGCGTTCTACGATGACAATACATTCGTCCTTCATCAAAAACAGGAACTTTCACAAAAAAGTTCAGACGGAAAAAAGATTGTAAATAATTATGATATTGCTACAGGAACATACAGCGGTAATCCAACATCTGCTGGCACGGTTACAGTAACATATAAAAAAGTTGCCGAATCTGATTCTATGGAATTGGGGCAATCTAAAAATGCTCGTTTTTTGGGATTCGGCGACAAAACGGAAACTTACGGAAACGACAAATTCCCACTTGGTGCTTTGCCTGAAGTAATAGAAAAAAGTTATACGATAACGTCAGAGAATAAAATATCATACGAAGAAATTGAAGGAATCCCGCTAAAACTGCCTATAGGAATGACAAAACTCGAACTAACAAAAGGCAGAAGCGGAACAGAGTAGAAAAAAACGGTGGCTAAAAACCACCGCTTTTTTTTAGTTCTGCACAATCATTGAATTTTCTGCGACGCTTTTTGTAACCCAAGTGTTTCCGCCAACCGTGCTTCCGCGCCCGATTACCGTTTCGCCGCCCAAAATCGTGGCGTTTGCGTAAATCGTTACGTCGTCTTCGATTGTGGGGTGGCGTTTTTGATTTTTCAGCGACTTTTTGACGCTTAACGCGCCCAACGTTACGCCTTGATAGATTTTTACGTTGTTTCCAATTATAGACGTTTCGCCGATTACAACGCCTGTTCCGTGGTCAATAAAAAAACTCTCCCCGATTTTCGCGCCTGGGTGAATGTCGATTCCAGTTCGGCTGTGGCTGTATTCCGTCATAATTCGCGGAATTACGGGAATTCCGTTTTTAAAAAGAAAATGCGCGATTCGGTACGTCATAATCGCCTCAAGCCCTGGATACGAAACGATGACTTCTTCCGCGTTGTGCGCCGCGGGGTCGCCGTTCACCGCCGCCAAAACGTCCAAGTGGATTTTTCGCCTAAGTTCAGGAATTTCCTCGACGAGCGCGAGCGCGGCTTTTTCTGCAAACGGAAGACAACGCAAATTTTCTTGTTGCTTACAATTTTCTCCTTTCATCGATTTCAATTCGTAAAAAAGAGCCTTTTGAATTTCGTCGCGCAACATCAAAACAATTTTGTGAACGCGCTGTCCCGTAAAATAACGCAAATTTTCCGCCGCAATGACTTCCGCCTTTTTGAACCCAGGAAAAATCAAACTTTGAAGGTCGTGCAAAATCTCCACAACATTTTCCTTGTTCGGAAACGGAAACGCCCCGTTTGTATTTATGTCGCCAATTTCCTCGTAAGAACGCAAAATTTTATTTATCGTTTCGTCGATTCCCATTTTTTCCTCTTGATTTTTAGAACACTAGCACATTTTTATTCTTTCTGCACGGCGACAATCAAACCTTTGTGTTTTCGGCGATTTTTGTTTTGTTTTCCAAAAATTGCGCCAAAACGGATTCGTAAATCGATTTTGGTTTTTCGTTGATTTCCGCGTCGATTCGCGCTTTTTTTTCGACGAGATTTTCCGTTTGCGTTCGATTCAATTCGCGACAAACCGCCAAAATTTCCGCCGCGTCTTTTTCATTGATTTTTAGAATTTGAGCGATTTTTTCTTCGTTTGAATTTGCAAGAGAATCTAGCGTTCCAAAGGCTTGAAGAAGGATTTTTTCGCGTTTTTCCCCAACGTGCGGCAATTTTTTGAAAACGCTTTGCGTGTTTTCTTTGGTGCGCAATTCTTGGTTGTGGCTTGTGGCGAATCGGTGCGTTTCGTCGCGAACGCGCTGTAAAAGTCGCAAAGCGTCGCTTCGTTTTGGAAGACAAATCGCGCGTTTTGCGTGCGGAAGCCAAATTTCTTCGTCGCGTTTTGCAAGACCGCAAATCGGAATCGAAAGTTCAAGCGATTTTAAGATTTCGTCTACGGCGTTTACTTGTCCAATTCCGCCGTCAATCAAAATCAAATCGGGTTTTTCGCGTTCGCCATTTGCAACGGGCGTGTAACGTCGCGCCGTCGCTTCTTTCATGGACGCAAAATCGTCGATGATTCCGTCCGTGGTTCTAAGGCGGAACGTTCGATAATTTTTTTTGTCGGGATTCCCGTCCAAAAACGAAATCAAACTCGCCACAGGAAATTTTCCGCCAATGTGCGCAATATCAAAACCTTCGATTCTGCGCGGAAGCGCGGGCAAATCGAGCATTTTTTGCAATTCTTCCATTGCTGGAAAATCGCCACGTTCGCGCAAACGCCTCGCTATGTCTTCGCGGGCATTTTGACGCGCCATTTCCAGAGCGGCTTTGTGTTTTTTTTCAAGATTTTCCGATTCTTCGATAACCTGAACAGAATCGAATTTTTGACGAATGAATTTTTGAAAAAATGAATTTTCGTCTTTTTCCACAAAAATTTTTGGTGGAACGTTCGCATTTTTTTCGTAAAACGCGCTCGCAAATTCGCACAAAAATTCGTCTTCGTCGGAAAGCGTTACCGTTTGGAACGATTCACGCGCAAGAAGTTTGCCCCCGCGGATTTGCAAAACCGTAAAACTTACAAGTTCGCCGTCGCTTGCGTGCGCAATGTAATCGCGGTCTTCGCTTTCAAAATCTTCCACGATATTTTGATTTTGCATGATTTTTAGAGCGTTCAAGCCGTCGCGGATTCTTGCCGCTTTTTCAAAGTTCAAATTTTTTGCGGCGGCTTTCATTTCAGCAACGAGTTTATCGTGCGTTTCTCCGCCTTTCCTCTCAAGAAGAGTCTTGATTTCTTCGATAAATTCGTTATAGGTCTGTTCGCTTATTTTGCCACAACACGGAGCAAGACATCGCCCAATGTGATAATACATACAAGGCGCGGTTCGATTTTTGAACGTGCGACAACGACGAAGCGGATAGATTTTTCCGAGAGATTCGATGAACGTGTCGAGCGCGTTAGCGTCGGGAAACGGACCAAAAAGAAGAGAACCGTCTTTTTTAGCGTTACGAATCTTTATGACACGAGGGAATTTTTCGTTTGTAATTTTGAGGGCGGGATACGTTTTTCCGT
The DNA here is from genome assembly GCA_905233535.1 of uncultured Treponema sp. Taxonomy (GTDB): domain Bacteria; phylum Spirochaetota; class Spirochaetia; order Treponematales; family Treponemataceae; genus Treponema_D. Next base: position 13,171 of record CAJOEO010000039.1, on the reverse strand, counting down.
CCTTGAGTTGAATATTGTACTTCGGCGAATACTTTTTGATGAGGTTGTTTTCCAAAAGGAACGCTTCGTATTCGTTCGCAGTTATGGTATATTCTATCGACGCGGCAGAAGAAACAAGAAGTCTAGTTTTGATTCCTCTGTCGCTAGAAAAATACGACGAAAGTCTGTTTTTCAGATTTTTCGCCTTTCCTACATAAATGACGGTTCCTTCAAGGTTCCGCCACAAATAAACCCCGCTTGCGGAAGGAGCGTGCAACGCGGTATTGTGGAGCGATTCATACGCCGTGTTGTTTTGTGTATCCATGATGATTTCTTTGTCAAAAAAAATTACAAAATTCATTGTAGCACCAATCGTGTTTTTTGCGGTAGCAAACGCCTTTGCCGTTCCAAAAAAGGTAATCTTTGGCGGAGAAAACGGTTGGGAGCAAATCGAATCGATGAGCGGTTTGATGAAAGGCGTTGGTCGATACGGCAACGATTCTCTTCAACTTGTAACGTCCACGCAACAAACGGACGATTCCACTGATTTACTTTTGACGTTTGACGGAAAAAAAGTCCAAGATTCCACGGGACATTACGAAGTCGTTTCTAACGGTTTAATGTACACGTCGGACGCGGTGCGCGGAAAAGGCGCGGCGGTTAGTCGTGGAGACGGTTTTGGCATCGCGCTAAAAGGCGACCGCACGTCGATGTTTGGCGGGCAAGGGCGTGCTGGTTCGTTCAAAATCGAGTTTTGGCTTTCGCCGTCGTTGGCAGAAAACGGCGAAACGGTTTTTAATTGGCGTTCTTCGTTCAATTCGCGCAGTTATTCAAAATATCAAATGATTTCTGCGACTTTTTTTTCGAGCCATCTTCGCTGGAAGTTTAACAACATTTTTTCTGGTTACGAATGCGACGAGGTTGTTCTTGACGGAATCAGCACGGTCGTTCCAAAAAAGTGGAGTCGCCACACGCTTTCGTTTGACGAAGAAACGGGCGCGTTGGAATATTGCGTTGACGGCAGAACGGAAGCGATTTTGTTTGTAACGGAAAGCGGACACGAAAACGCCACCGTTTGCGAAGCGAATCTTGGCGTGGCTGCAAAAATCGAAATTTGTCCCGAATACACTGGAAAAATCGACAATTTTAGAATCGATAGAAAGTTGAATGAATCGAACGGACTTTTTACAGGAAACGAAAAATTCAAAATCGATGGCGGACGATTTAAAACAAAGCCGATACTTGTTTCTCATTCCGCGGTTTTGGACGAAATTTCCGCTGACATGAATTTGCCGTCGCAAACGGAAGTTCGATTTTATGTGCGTTCTGGCGACAACTGCTACGAGTGGGACGAAAATACGCCTGCTTGGAAAGAGGTTGTTCCTGGCGAAAAAATAAGCGGCGTTCAAGGGCTTTATTTTCAACTTTTGGCGGAACTTTTGCCTGACGGCGGCGGTGCAAACACGCCGAGCGTTTCAGAGATAACGCTTTCGTACACGGAACAAGACGACCCGCTTCCACCTTTCACGATTTACGCTGAACCTGGCGACGGTTGCGTTCGTCTTTCTTGGAGCAATTCCGTGGACAATAGCGCGGGCGGATATTACGTTTATTACGGCAATCGTTCTGGCGAATATTTGGGCGTGGTCGCGTTGGAAGGCGCGTCGCCGATAAAAGTTGGAAAACGCACATCAATCACGTTGAACGGATTAAAAAACGGCACGATTTATTATTTTGCAGTTTCGTCTTATTCAAACGTGGATTCAAGAATCAGCGGCGAACTTTCAAAAGAAGTCTTTGCACGACCGAGTGCGCGACTTTCAAAATTAGAATAGGATTAGAACGATTTTCGTTTTTTTTCAAGCGGGGAATAGAATGTCGGACTACGATACACAAGTTAGACGCGCAAAAACTGCAATGCTTTCGCACGATTACGAAACGGCGGTGCGGATTTTCAAAAATCTGATTGGAGAAAATCCTGCGGACATCGATTTGAAGATGCAGTTGGGCAATTTGTATATAAAAAGTGGCAACGACAAAGACGCTCTTGCCGTTTTTGAAGATGAACAAATGCCTAAAAACGCGGACGTTCAACTCGCTCTTGGCGGAATTTACAGACGACTTGGACGTTTTGACGAATCGATTGCCGTTCTAAAAGAAGCGCAGTCGGGCGGAAAAATTATTCAAAGTTCGTACAGTTTGGGATTCACGTATCGTCAAATGGGGCGTTACGACGACGCGATTTCGTGTTTTCAAAACGTCATCGACAAAAATCCCCGCGACGTTCTTTCGTTCAATCATCTTGGCGCGATTTATGCTTTGCAAGGCGACCACGAAAAAGCGATTAGTGCGTACAAACGCGGCTTAAAAATCGACCAAAATCACCCCATTCTTCAAATGAACATCGCAAAAAGTTACGACGCGATGAATGAAACGCAAAAGGCTCTTTCGCATTACGAAGCGGCGTTGCGTTCAAAGCCTGGTTGGACGGAAGCGATTGAAGCGTATTCTGACCTTTTGTTGAAGGAAAATCACATAAAAGAAGCGGACGACGTTGTTTCTCGCACGCTAAAAATAAATCCTGAAGACGTGAAAATGCACACGGCGATGGGAAAAATCTACAATCGGCAAAACATTTACGAAAGCGCAGAAAAGGAATTCAAAAAGGCACTTTCCAAAAATGACGAGTATACGCCCGCGTTGACGGGACTTGCGTTTTCGCAGGACAAGCAGGGCAAACATGTTGAAGCGGCGGAGACTATTCAAAAGGCGGGTAGACTTTCCCCAGACGACGTTTCGATTTTGAAGCAAACGGCGAACATTTTGCTTTCGGCGAATTATCTTCCTGCGGCTTACGAAAAAATCTCGCATCTTTGCGAAATCGACGAAAACGATGTTGAAACCATAAATCTTCTCGGTCAATATTACATTTGCCACGGCGACGACGACAAAATCGAATCGTGTTTTGATAAAATCGAAAAAATCGCTCCAACCTATACGGACGTTTACAAAAATTGGGGCGAACGATATATGCAAATGGGCGACGAAAAAAATGCTGAAGATTATCTGAAAGTCGCTGTCCACGAAAATCCTACAGACCCAGAGGCGATGATTCAACTTGCGGGGCTATACGAAATTCAAGGAAAAAACGATGCCGCGCTAGATTTGCTTTCCGAGGCGAATCGTTTGGACGAGCATAACGTGGCTTCGCGCAGACGGGCGCAGTCAATCGAAAAAAAGGCGACGCGCGCGCCGCTCCCGATTCAGCAAAGCATTTACAAATCGGAGGATTCTACTTCTGCGCCAAAAAACGAACCCGAAAAAGACGAAATCGATTCAACGCCAAAGGAAATCTTTGAAAATTTGAACGAAGAACCCAAAAACGACGACAATCCGTTCGATTTGGATTTGGACGACGTTCTTGAAGACGGCAACAAAAAAAGCGCGGACGAAACGTTTGAATCTGAAGAAAAGGAAGAAATTGCGCCGCCTCAAAAAATCGAAAAGGCGGAAAAGGCGGCAGAACCAAAGCCCGAAAAAAACGAAGAGCCTGAGTCTGAAGAAGATTTGGATTTTTCTTCGCTTTCGCAAAACGAGGATTTTGGCGAAATCGAAGATTTGCTCGACGAAGAGGGCGAGGTCGAAAACGATTTTGACACGCTAATTGACGACGATTCGCCCGTGGACGAGGACGACGAGCCAGAATCGCCGATGTTCGTTGAGGAAGACGTGCAGTCTAACGATATGCTAGACGAAAAAATAGAACTTCCAAGCGAAAAAGAAGAAGATGACCGCCACAAGCCAAAACCGATTAGCGACGAAAATTATCTTTCGCTTGAAAAGCAGATTCAGCAGGCAAAAAATGCCGCGGAAAACGCGAATCGAATGGCGGACCAGGCGTGGAGAGCCGCGCAGTTTGCGTCGGATTACGCGATGGACATGAAAAAATCGCTCGACGAAAAACTAGATGAAAAGATAAACGAAAAAATCGGCGACGGTTTGAACGAAAAAATCGACAACAAACTTTCGGAAACGTTGGATAATTTTGTAACGCCCCCCGATTCCGATTTAGTCGAAGAGGAAAAAACTGAAGAATCGAAGGCTGTTGAAACTGCGAACGATTCTAAAGAATTGAACGAAGCGGACGAAATGCTCAAAAAGGCGATTGAAACTTTGCCCGTGATTGCCCGCGCAATCGAAGACAAAGAGGTCGAACGCGAATTTGGAATGTCGCTTAATATGTTCAAAAAATTGCGCGAAATGCTTGAATTTTTGCCGCCCACAAAGAAAAAGCAATTTATGACGAGTCGAAATCGTTTGATGCTCGATTACATAATTGCGCGCCTTTCTGGAAAGCCTGGGCTTCTTGCGACTGTAACCGCGTTTTTGAATTCTGGACTTTTGTCGCCGCGACCAACGCCCACGGAAGAAATTACGAGCGATTTGATGCTCGACCCGTCAAACGACGGCGAAGTGATTGAACTCGTTTCTAGTGTGATGGAAACTTTGCGAAAACTTTGCGAAAATCTCCAAGACGATTATCTTCGCGACGCGATTGACACGGAGATTCTAAAATTGCTCGAAAAAATCAAATCTTCGATTTAGAAAAACGAATTTGAAAAAACACGGCGGTTTTTATCGATTAAACCGCCGTGTTTTTTATTAACAGCGAATTATTAAATCTTTGTCGTAAAGCCCAGGTTCAAGCGTAACAATCATGCCCGTTTTGAACATTTGCGTTTCTGCAACGCGCGTGCTGACGCGGGGAGACTCGTGGATTTCAAGCCCGATTCCGTGTCCAAGCGTGTGGGGCATTGTTCTTTTTGCCTTTGCGAAAATCTCGTCGGCTTTTTGAGCCGCATTTTTGATTGGTTTTCCTGGCGCGTAAAGCGGGAGCGATTCCGTAGCCGCCTTTTCCACGAGTGAAACGAGTTCTTCTTGTTTTTCGTTTAGATTTTTTGCGACCGTCAACGTGGTGTCGCTCGTGTAGCCTTCAAAAACCACGCCAAAATCCAAAATCGAAAGCCCGTCCGCGGGCCACGGCGAATCCGTGTAGCCTGGAAAAGCGTGAATCGCCCATGAACGATTTGGACCTGCCGCAAGCGTGTCGAATCCTGTGTGTTCACAGCCGTTTTTTCTAAGTTCACTTTCGATTAAAAGCGCAACGTCGATTTCCTTTTTTAGCCAGCCTTCGCGAATTCCGCGTTCAATTTCGCTGATTATAATGTCGCCCACGCGCGCCGCTTCTTTTGTACACTCGATTTCGTAATCGTCTTTTACGGCACGCATTTCCACAACAAAATCGTGCGTGGATTTTTCGTGGCAAAGCGTGTCCCAGCCAATCGACGAAAGAGAATCGACGTATTTTAGAAAAAGCGGGTAGGGCGTTTCGGGCGGAAGTTCGATTCGTTTTGTTCCGTTGCGTTTTAGAGATTTTAAGATTTTTGTCGCAGCAACCGTGTTTGTTCGGTTAAAATCGTTGTACGGCATAATTTTTACGCCAACCGCCTTTTCTTTTGCAAGATTTTCGTCCCAGGGAATCAAAAAATCCGTTCCGTCGTCCGCAATAATGTAAAGCGCGTCGGACGGGTGTCCCGTAAAATACCGCACAGACGGATTTCGTCGCTCTTCGCAATCTTCAAAAAGCACGGCAGAAATTCCGTTCGTTTTCAAATATTCGCAAAGTTTTTCCCGACGCGATTTGTAGATTTGTTCGATTTCTTCTTTTGTGTAATTTTTCATTTTTTCTTCCTTATAATATGATTTAATTTTTTTTGATTTTTCTTAAAATCGTCCAAAAAATTTTGTCGCGAGAAATCGCAAGAAGCGCGATTCCCAAAATCGCAAAAAGAACGGCGCACGCAAAAAGTGGAACGCCAAATTCAAAAAGTTTGCTTTTTCCTTTTAGAATTTCTGCGAGAAAATTTTTCAAAACGAACGTTGGATACGAGGCGGCAACCGAAAAAAGCGCGAGTTTGATTGCGTAAAAAAACGTTTCAAACGCGACGGTTTTTACGTTGATTTTTTCGTTTCGCCTTAAAAAAAACAAAAGCGCGAGCGTGTTTGCAAAACTCGCAATCGAAAGCGCGAGCGCGATTCCCGCCCCGCCATACGGACGAACGAGAGCGAGCGCAAGTGCAATGTTTACTATAAATCCAAAAATTCCCGCGATTGTTGGAGATTTTGTGTCGCCTTGCGCGTAAAACGCGGGGGACACGATTCTATTTAATGCGATAAAAAATAATCCTGCAATGTGAAATCTAAACGCCGAAAGCGTCATTTTTACGGATTCGTCGTTGAAACTTTTTGATTTGTAAACGAGAGAAATTATTTGCGTTCCAGTTATGAGCGAAAAAAATGTTACAGGAACGCAAATTAACGCGATAATTTTCATCGCTTGCGAAAGCATTTTGTTAAAATCGTCCCATTCTTTTGATTTTGCCATCGCGGAAAGGTCTGGAAGAATTACCGCTCCAATCGAAACGGCAAAAATCCCCAAAATCAATTCTTGAAGTCTAAGCGAATATTGCAAACTCGAAACCGTTCCCGTGGTTGCGTTGCCCGCTAACGCCGTGGAAACTGCGTCGTTTAATTGATACGCCGCCATTCCAATAATCGTCGGAACGATTAAAGCGCAAACTTTTCGCGTGCCTTTGTTCGTGAACGCTTTTTTGAGCGAAGAAAATCCTTTGACCCAATTTGTGCGAATAACGAACGGCAACTGAAAACCCGCCTGCACGATTCCGCCCGCCGTAACGCCAACCGCCATTGCACGCGCAGGATTTTCCATAAACGGCGAAAGCGCGTAAGTCGAAAGAATCACGATTGAATTGAAAAGAATCGGCGTGAATCCGCTTGGTGCAAAAATCTTTACGCCGTTCAAAACGCCTTGAAAAAACGCCGCAACCGAAATCACGAAAAGATACGGAAACATGATTCGTGTTAAAAAAGTCATTTCCGAAAGAACGAACGGTTCGTCGCCTTTGTAAAAAAACGGCACGATTTTTGGAGAAAGCACAATTCCAATCGAAACGACGATTGCCGTCAAAAACGTAACGAGCGTCAGCGTCGCGCTAACAAATTCTTTTGTTTCTTTTGTCGCGTCGTCGTCGTTTCGTGCAAGATATTCGCGAAAAGTCGGAATGAACGCCACGGAAATCGAATTTTCTGCAAAAAGTCGTCTAAAAAGATTCGGAATCATAAACGCAATCGCAAAAGCGTCCGCGTAAACGCTTGTTCCCAAAAAACGCGATTTTGTCATCTCGCGCAAAAGTCCCAAAATGCGCGAAATGAGCGTTAAAAACGACAGCGACACGCCCGCCGCCAACAGCGATTTATTTTTAGCCATGGATTCAAGAATAGCACAAATCGATTCTTTCGACTGCGTGAAATTTTTATTACATTTTGGACGTATAAATTTTTTGTTGTATGCCTTATAATTTTTGAAAGATTTTGACTAGAAAAAAGTCGAGGAGTTTTTATGAAAAAAATCAATTTTGCGGTTTTGGTGGGTGCGGCTCTTTCTCTTTCGTTTGCGTCGATTTCGTGTTCGTCGTCGCCAAAAGTGGAGCGAATTAGCGCGAATACTGTTGTGGATTTGAGCGGTTACTGGAACGACACGGACGTTAGAACGGTCGCCGAAACGCTAATCAACGATTGTATGAACGCTGGCGCGATTCGCAATTTTGAGCAGAAAAAAAATCGCGTTCCCGTGGTTGTTGTTGGCGAGTTTAGAAATCAAAGCGACGAGCATATCGACACGTCGATTCTTGCAAAAAAGTTTGAAGTCGCGCTTATAAACAGCGGAAAAGTCGATTTTGTTGCGTCTTCGTCCGAGCGTTCCGAAATTCGTGCCGAACGCGATGACCAACAAATCAACGCGAGCGAAGAAACTGCCGCTTCGATTGGAAACGAAACGGGCGCGGATTTTATGCTCGTGGGTTCTGTAAAAACAATCGTCGATTCTATCGGAAATCAATCGGTTAGAACGTATTTTGTTAGCGCGGAAATGGTTGACATCGAAACGAATCGCAAACTTTGGGCGGGAACGGACGATTCAATTAAAAAGTACATCAAAAAATCAAGCGTGCGAAAATAAACGATTTTGGAGAAATAAATGAAAAATCTTTTAAAAGCGTTTTTTGTTTTGACTGCGACATTTGCGTTTTTTTCGTGCGCGTCAACGTCGCTTCCTGCTTGGGTTGACGACCCACAAAGCGATTATCCGTCCACGGTTTACATAAGCGCGGTTGGTTCAGGAAAAACGCGAGAAAACGCGGAAAAATCTGCAAAAGTCGCGCTTTGTCAAGTTTTGGGAGAGAAAATTTCTTCGGAACAAAACACGTTTCAAAGCGAAAATTCTTACGGCGAAACTTATGCGTCAATCGATGTTTCTACGACGGAACAAGTTTTGGTGGAAAAAATCGTTGGCATAAAAATCGAAAAAACGTTTTCGTCAAAAGGAGATTCTGGCACGGAATATTACGCGCTTGCGGTTCTAAAAAAATCGGAGGCGGTTTTATACTATTCACAGAAAATTTCTTCGCTCGATTCTGAAATCTCTACGCTTATTTCAAAGGCGCAAGGCGCGCAGGGAACACTTCGTTCGATTGCGATGATGAATCGCGCGCTTTCGTTGGCGGAAGAAAACGAGTATAACATCGAGATTCTTTCGTCGATTCAGGGAATGCGAACGGGCGTGAGTTACGGAAATGTGCAGAACGTTCGGGCAAAACGCGCTACGATTGACGAGGGCGTTCGCGTTTTTGTGAACGTGGCGGGCGACGATTCGGGGCGCATTTTGAGCGCGTTTCAAGAAGCGGTTACGAATGCGGGTTTGACGCTTGCGCGGACGGGCGATTTTGGGTATATGCTCACAGCGGAGATTTCGTTTGAGGAATTGGACGGAACGAATCTGCCCGACAGCAACAAATACAAATACATTCGAGCAACGATAAGTTCGTCGCTTGCGTCGGTTGATGAAAAAACGGTGATTCTTCCGTTTGATTGGTCAGGACGCGAGGGGCATTTGTCTGTTCAACAGGCAAAGTTCCGCGCAATTCAAAAAATCACGGACGAAATTGCAGAAAATTATTCTGAACAATTAAAAGACGCAATGGAAAAATTCTAGTTCCTTTAGATTTCGGTGGTTTTCAAAACCACCGATTTTTTTTTGCAATTTCTCCTTGAACCATGCGATTCTTTTGCGTTTCAGTTCGATTCGATGAAATCCGATACTGTAGATATGCGTTTTTTGTCGTTTTTTTCGGTTGTTCTAATGCTGGTGTCGTGTCTTGCGCCGTCTCCGTCGGGGGCGGCTTCTGTTCCAGATGAGGCGGAAGAGCCAGAACTGCCTTCGCAGCCAGTTTCACGTTTAAATCAAGATTCTGAAAAACCTCGCGTTCGAACTTTTATGGTTGCAGGCACAAAACAGGGAATCAGAAAAATCTACGACGATGGCGCAGTTGAAGCATTGTGGAGCGAAGGCGGCGTTTCAAAAATAATTCGCGTGCAGGACGGAGAGGAAACTCGCTGGTATTTTTTGACGACCGCGGGAATTTTGACTTCGGGCGATTTGAAAAAGTTTGAATTCAGAAACGAAGGTCTGCCGTTTTTGACGATAAAACTTTACGACGGAAAAAACACAACATTCACAAAACAAAGCGCGCAGCTCAAAGATTTGGCCGTTCACCCAGAAAATCCAAAGATTCTTGTTACATCGACAAAAGAATGCGTTTACTTGACGCGCGACGGTGGCGTAACTTGGAAATCAATCGGTTCGATGAGCGATTCAACTTCGGGAATCAAGGCGGTGGCGGTTGCAAATATGAATCGCCCCAAAACAGGAAAAGCGGCGGTAAAAAGTGCGGACGGCACGATTTTGCAGGCTGCCGAGCCGCCGAAATCGGAACTCGTCGTTTTTATGGCACATTCGATTTTCGGTTTTTCGTACTGTTACGCGGACGACAAAAAACTCGTTTGGCACGATGTTTCTGCGGGATTCGACAATATGAAAACGCAGACATACCCCGACGAAATCTCCGATATTCTGCCCGTTGTTTTTAAGAACGCCGACGGATACCCCGTAACCGAGGTTTTCGTTTCGCAGACTTTTATGCCCAACATTTACCGTTTTGACTGGAACGACAAGCGCGCGCGGAAACTGTATTCGGGAACAGAACCGCTCGACACGGTGGATTCTCTTTTTTGGAACGGAACGCAAGTTTTGTACACGCGCCCAGGCGAAATTGCCGCGTACAATCCCGTTTCAAAAAAGCAGGAAGCTTCGCCCGCGGAATTCAATTCTTGGCGGAAACTTTTTTCAAAAATCGACGACGAAGACACGCTTTATTCTGCATGGCTTCCAAACGATTCAGGTGGAATTGGGCTCGGCGAATTGTGGCTGTTGTATCCCGAAACGAACAACGACAAATACATCGAAAAAGCGAACAATCGCAAGGCGATTTATGTTCAGGCGCACAAATTGATGACAAAAAAAGGAATCGACGAATACCGCTCGATAATCCGCAAAAACAAACTCGACGCGATGGTAATCGATATGAAAGACGATTACGGCGGAATTCGATTTGAGCCGAACGACCCGCTGATAAAGCAGAAAGGTTATGTAAGTCGCTATAAAATCGACATCGATACATTTGTTCCGCAGATGAAAGCGGACGGCGTTTATTTAATCGCGCGAATCGTAACTTTCAAAGACAGAAATCTTGCGCAGTACGACAAACAGCAGTACGCCGTTTGGGACAAAACAACGAATCGACCGTGGAAAGGCATTTCCGCGTACACGGAAAACGGAGCGAAATATTACGACGAAGATTGGGTTGACCCGTATTCGCCCGAAGTCTGGGAATATTTTGTTCACATTGCGCAGGAACTTGTTGCGCGTGGCTTTGACGAAATTCAATTCGACTACATTCGTTTTCCGACGGACGGAAAAAATATGAAAAACGCAACTTTCCGCTGGAAAAGTCCTGGAATGGACAAAGAAAGCGCGCTTCTTTCGTTTTTGAGTTTTGCCAGAAAAAATATCGATGCGCCGATTGGAATCGACATTTACGGCGCAAACGGCTGGTATCGTTCTGGAACGCGCACGGGGCAAGATGTGGAGCAACTCGCCGAATATGTAGATGTGGTTTGCCCGATGTTTTATCCGAGCCATTTTGAGCAGTCGTTTTTGAATTACGCGCCTGCAAGTGAGCGTCCGTATCGTGTATACTATTACGGCACCTACAGAAATACGGTAATCGGGCGCAACAAATTGATAATCCGCCCATGGATTCAGGCATTCTATTTGAATGTCAGCTACGACCGCGCTTGGTACAACGAAAACTATGTAATTCAGCAGATTTACGGCGTTCGCGATTCCGTGGGACGCGGCTATATGTATTGGAACGGAATGTGCCGCTATGACGACATTTCGCCCGATGTTGGAGAAAAACCGTATCCTGGACCGTCGTTTGAAGCGGGTGCGAAATACAGAAAACCCGCTCTTTCTGGCGGACGACGCGAATACAACGGCACAAAAAATTCCGTGCCGCGAGAACCGACCGCAGAAGAAATCGAAAAAACAAAAGCCGAGGGAATTGAACGGTGGAATGCCGTGCGTTCAGCGTTGGAAGACGCAAACGAAGATTCTCTTCCGTCGCTTGGCGATTTATCGCGACTTGTTTCAACTTCAAAAAATTAAGGAAAAACGATGAACATTCCAAAATACGTTCCCGACGAACCGATTGTCGCGATTGCCACCGCGCTTGTACCGTCTGCGCTTGGAATCGTGCGCGTTTCTGGCAGAAATTGCGTTGAACTTTTGTCGTCCGTGTTTTCTCGACCAGTCGCATTAAAAAACGCCGAAGGCAACACGATTCTTCACGGTTGGATTTTGGAAAAAAACGAAAAAATCGACGAAGTTTTGATTAGCGTTTTTCGTTCTCCAAAAAGTTTTACGGGCGAAGAAATGGCAGAAATCAGTTGCCACGGCGGAGTTTCAATCGTTCAAAAAGTTTATTCGATTCTTTTGAACGCGGGATTTCGTGCGGCGGAGCGTGGCGAATTTACGTTTCGCGCGTTTGTTCACGGAAAAACCGATTTGACTCGGGCGGAAGCGGTGCGCGAAATCATCGACGCAAAAACCGACCGTGCGTCGTTTCGGGCGGCAACGCGACTTTCGGGCGGACTTTTTGAAGAAATCGAGCGCGTTCGCGCGTTAATCGTGGAAACGATTGCGGACATTCAAGCGGAAATCGAGTATCCCGAAGACGAAAACGCGATTGCCGATTCGTTTAATCCTCAAAAAATCGTGCGTGCGGAAAAAATCTTGCGCGAACTTGAATCTTCTTGGAAAAGCGAAAAAATCTACCAAGACGGCGCGAAAATCGTTTTGGCGGGAAAAACGAACGCGGGAAAATCCAGTCTTTTTAACGCGCTTTTGAAAGAAGAACGCGCGATTGTGAGCGACATTGCGGGAACGACGCGGGATTTTTTGGAAAGTTGGGTGAATTTTGACGGAATCCCCGCGCGGCTTTTTGACACGGCGGGACTTCGCAAAACCGACGACGAAATCGAGAGGCGTGGCGTGGTTTTGTCGAAAAACCTTTCGCAAAACGCCGACCTCGTTTTGTATCTCGTGGACGCAAAAATGGGAATTTGTGCAGAAGACGAAAAATTCATTTTGGATTTTTTGAACGAAAATCCGCAAAAAATCCCGTTGATTTTAGTTTTTACAAAAAACGACCTCGTTTCTTCGATTCCGAACATTTCGTTTGATTGCAAAATCGTTTCGATTTCATCGAGGACTGGAAACGGCATTTTAGAACTTTGCGCGTGCGTTAAAAACGCGCTTTTGAACGACGAAAGCGTGGAAACGCGATTTTCGCTCGGAAGCGAACGTCAAAAAAACGCCGTCAGCGAAGCCCTTGAACGAATTCGCCACGCGCTTTCTCTGCCTGCCGACTTTGGCATGGACGCGGTGGCGCAAGATTTGGAAGACGCACTTGACGCGCTTTCGTCCGTTACAGGCGAAACCACCCCCGACGACATTTTGGAAAGCGTGTTTTCGCGTTTTTGCGTCGGAAAATAATTTTTGGACGTGTTACAAAAAGTATGCTATAAAAAAAGAGCAAATAGGAAAAGTGTAGTATTATATAAAATACGAAAACAATAACACTAACTTGTCCCC
>CAJOEO010000038.1:3402-15537 GCA_905233535.1 uncultured Treponema sp. | reverse complement strand
ATGCGATTTTTGATATAGAATCCGCGGTTTCCATAGTAGTTTGCTGCATATTTGCATCTACAGAATGTAAAATATCCTTAGAATCCTTTATTTCACTAATAATTCTACGCAAATTTTCCACAAAAGAATTGAATCCGTCCACAACGCCGCCGATTTCGTCTTTGGATTTTATGACGAGTTTTTTCGTCAAATCGGCATCGCCAGAGGCAATTTCAGAAATCGAACTTTTAAGATGATTTAATGGTCTTAAAAGAATTCTCATGTATATTCCAATAAAAATTATGAGTAGAACCGCAATAACTAGGCTACAAATCGCGATTGTAATCGTATTTCGCCGTGCGCTCGCCAAAACCTCGTTTTCTGGAATCGAAAACGCGAACGCCCATTTTGTGTCGCGAATCGGGCAATAAAAAACGTATTCCACGCTACCTGTTTCGCGATTTTTGACGATTCCGCTTCCTGGTTTCCATTTGAGCATTTCGCCAATCAATTCTTTCATGCCGTCCCAATTCGACGAGCCGTTTGCAAGTTGCTTTCCCATTACAAGCGAAAAATCGGGGTGCGCAATCGTTGTGCCGTCCGAGCCTATTGCAAAACCGTAACCCGCCGCGCCCACTTTTACATGAGAAATTTCTGACGCGATGATTTTTACTGGAACTGCACCAGCAAAAAATCCAAATAGAATTCCGTTTTTGTCAACCGCGGGAACGGTCGCGTAAAAAAAAGCACCTTGTTTGTCGTTTTGAATCGGGTCGGAAATGCTCGTTCCAAGTCCTTTTTCAACGATGTCTTTGAACGGTTGCGTACCACGCATTTGCATAGTGTCGCCCGTTGACGTGTAAAAGTTGCCGTTCAAATCGCCGATTCCAACAAAATCAAAATCCTCGCCGATTAAACGTTTGTTCGACATAATAAATTCTCGAATCTGCTCTATATTTCCGTCTAGGAAAATCGAATTTTTTGTAAAAGCGCGCAAATCCTTAAAATATCCGTTCAACCAATAAGTCAAAGAAGACGAAGTTCGCTCAACGATTGACGAGGAAAGTTCAGAATAAGAAGAAATATTGTCGCGTTCGATTGAATACGACAGAACAAAAGCGAGCGCAATAAAAAACACAGAAAGCAAAATCACGACGGCAATTTCGAGTTTTGCCGCTAAAGACGAAAAAAGTTTTGTACGTTTTTTGGGCAAATCCTTTTTTATAAGGCGGACACTGCGCGAAACCTTGCCTTCGCGTGGCTTTTTTGACTTTTTTTCTTTTTTTGTCTTGATTTTTTTCTCTTTCATTAAAGCCCACCTAAAAAATCGCAATCATTCAAAAAACATTATCAACTGAAAAACTCCAAAAGTCAAAATAACAAAACCGCACAATGCTAGAAAATTCCGTTAGAATCTTTTTAGATTTTTGATTTGGAGGAAAAAATGAAAATCGAATCTCTTGAAGAAATCTTAAAATCGAATCCGTATCCAGGACGCGGAATTGTTGTCGGAAAAAGCGACGACGGAGAAAATGCCGTGGTGGCGTATTGGACAATGGGACGAAGCGCGGGCAGCCGAAACCGCGTTTTTGTAACCGAAAAAGAAAACGGTAGCGAAGTTATGCGCACAAAAGCGTTCGACGAATCTTTGATTGCGGGCGACCCCTCGCTAATAATTTACGCCGCCGTTCGTCAACTCGGCACAACTCACATCGTAACAAACGGCGACCAAACCGACACGATTTTCGACGGATTGAAAAACGGAAAGACGTTTGAACAATCGCTCAAATGTCGCAAGTTTGAACACGACGCTCCAAACTACACGCCAAGAATCAGCGCGATTCTTTGCGTGGAAAATGGCGCGTTTGAATATTCGCTTTCGATTTTGAAAAGCGAGGGCGGAAATCCAGATTCTACGATTCGCTCTACATTTGAATACGAAACACCGCAAAAAGCGCAGGGGCGTTTTATCCACACATACAAAGGCGACGGAAATCCGCTTCCGTCTTTTGAAGGCGAACCCGTTTGCGTAAAAATCGAGGGCAAAATCGACGAATTTGCAAACAAAATCTGGAATTCGCTGAACGAAGAAAACAAAGTTTCGCTTTTTGTTCGATTCATAAATATAAAGACAGGCGAATACAATCAAATCGTAATCAACAAAAATAAATAAAAAACGCGGGGCGAACGATGAATCAAGAAAAGCAAAAATCTCTAATAATCTGCACGACGGTTCTCGTTGAAACGTCCCCGCAAGCAATTCCGTTGGGCGCGGCGTGCGTGGCGAGCGCGTTAAAAGCGGACGCGCGACTTTCGCGCTTTGATGTTGCGCTTTTGGATTTTTCGCTTGAAGACGACGACGTTCAAAATGCGCAAAAAAACGGTGGCGAAGACGAATGCGCCGCGATGATTGGTGCGCGTTTGGCAAAAAAATGCCCCACTGCCGTATGTTTTTCCGTTTACGTTTGGAATCACACGCTTTTGGAAAAAGTCGCCGCAAAATTAAAGAACATTTTGCCCGATTGCGTTTGCATTGCGGGCGGACCTGAAGTTACTGCCGACCCGACGAATTTTCGTTTTTTTGATTTTACCGTTGCGGGTCAAGGCGAAATTGCCGTTCCTGAACTTTGCGCAAAACTTTTTGATTCAAACGAAAATCGAGATTTTTCGATTCCTGGCGTTTTTTCAAAAAACTCGCAAGAAAATTCGATTCAGCGTGCAACGCCTTGCAAAATGGAAAATGCCCCCTCGCCGTATTTGGACGGAACTCTCGACGTTGAAAAATACGGCGGCGCGCTTTGGGAACTTGCCCGCGGTTGTCCGTTCAAATGTTCGTATTGTTACGAAAGCAAAGGCGAGCAGAAAATCGCGTATTTCCCGCTGGAACGGCTAAAAAAAGAAATCGAACTTTTTGCACAAAAAAAAATTGCGCAAGTTTTTGTGCTTGACCCAACGTACAACGCAAACAAAAAACGCGCTCTCAAAATGCTCCATATAATAGAAGAAAAAACGTCAAAAATGTTTTTTTATTTTGAAGCACGGGCGGAATTTATCGACAGGGAACTCGCAAAAGCGTTTGCAAAAATTCCGTGTTGTTTGCAAATCGGGCTTCAAAGTGCGAATCCCGACGTTCTAAAAAACGTTCATCGCACGTTGAACAAAAAACTTTTTACAAAAAACATTGGATTTTTGAACGACGAAGGCGTGATTTTCGGATTCGATTTGATTTTTGGATTGCCAGGCGACACGCTCAAAGGATTTCGTTCGTCAATCGATTTCGCGCTTTCGTTGTACCCGAACAATTTGGAACTTTTTTGTCTTTCCGTGTTGCCAGGCACAAAACTCCACGACGACGCGCCAAAATTCAACCTCGAATGGCAAAAAAATCCGCCGTATCACGTTATAAAAACGCCGACTTTTTCACAAACCGACATTGCGCGCGCTTTGCGCCTTGCAAAAGCCACGAATATTTTTTACAACGACGGGCGAGCCGTTCCCTGGTTTAATTCTATTTTAAGAGTTCTAAAAGAAAACGCGAGCAGATTTCTTGAAGATTTTGCAGATTTTTTGGAAAAAATCCAAATCGAAGAACTCGATTCGGAGAAAATCGAAAAAATCCAAAAAGATTTTGTCAAAGAAAAATTCCACGAAAAAAAAATCGACCGACTTTTTTTGGTTGCAAACGATTTGATTTCGATTCATGGCGCGTTGGGAAGGTGTACCGCCGACGGTACAAAAAGCACGTTTTTTGTAAACTATTATCCCGACGACCTTTTGAGCGTTTACGCAACCGACATCGCGTTTTTTTCTAGCCACGCCCAAAAAAAACGCTACAAAGTGAACGTTTTTTTCGGCAAAAACGGAGTCGATTGGAAAATTCTTTGATATTGTGGTTTCGACTACGCTCAACCACCGCGCATTGTTCGCTAAATCATCGAATGCGGTTTTTAATCACCGCGGACGATGCGCAAAATGTCGTCGCCGTATTTTTCCAACTTTTTCGCGCCAAGTCCTTCGCAATTTTTCAATTCAGCTTTTGTTTGTGGCTTTTTTCTCGCAATGTCGATAAAAGTTTTGTCGTGCATAATGATGAACGGCGCAACTTTCAAAGAACGCGCGATTTTTAGTCGCCATTCTCGCAATGCTTCAAAAATCTGCTTTTCGTCGCTGTCGCTGTCGTCGTTTTCTTGCGCAAAAATCGAAATCGTTTTCTGCAATTTTTTCTCCACGACCTCTTCTCTAAATGGAAGTTCGATTTTTTCGCGATTTCTCAAAATTTCCATTCCGCGCGGCGTTATCGCCAAAATTCCAAAATCACCAGTTTTTTCTAGCAGATTGTGAAAAATCATTTCGTCAACGAGATATTTCCAGCCGTCCACGTTAAATTCTGTGCCGATTCCAAACGTGGAAAGTTTGTTGTGTCCGCGTTCAAGGATTCGTTTTTGTTTTGAACCGCGCAAAACGTCGATTACGTAAGTCGAACCGAATCGCATTCCCGTGCGAATTATGCAACTCATCAATTTTTGTGCGGGAACGGTCAAATCGCGAAGTTGAACTTTTCCGCGCAAACAAAGGTCGCAACAATTTTCGCTTTCAGTTGGAACAAAATCTTCGCCGAAATATCGCAAAAGTGCGCGGCGACGACATTCGTCTGTTTGAACAAAATCGTTCATCGCCAAAAGTAATTTTTCTTCTTTTTGGCGTTCCTCTTGATTTTCTACATTTTTGTCGAGTAAAAATCGAATTTTCTGCGAATCCGAATATGAATACAAAAGCAACGCTTCCGCCGACAAACCGTCGCGCCCCGCCCGCCCGATTTCTTGATAATATTGTTCGATTGATTTTGGCATCGAATGATGAATCACGAAACGCACATTCGGCTTATTGATTCCCATTCCAAACGCAATCGTGGCAACCATAACGTTCACTTCGTCGCGCAAAAATCGTTCTTGATTTTCCGCACGCACTTCGCTAGAAAGTCCCGCGTGATATTCAAGCGCGAGAACGCCACGATTTCGCAACGCTTTCGCAATCGTATCAACGTCCCGTTTGGAAAAACAGTATACAATTCCGCTTTCGTTTTTGTGGCGCGAAATGCAATCGAGAATCTGTTCAAAACCGTTGGAGATTTTTTTGTTGACGCAAAGAAAAATATTCGGACGATTGAAACTTGAACACAAAATGGCGGGATTTTTCAGATTCAAATTGCGAACGATGTCATTCTGCACGTTTTTTGTGGCGGTCGCCGTGAGCGCGAGAAAAACCGCGTCGGGAAAAATGGCACGAACGCGCGCGATTTCAAGATAATCGGGTCGAAAATCGTGTCCCCACTGGCTGACGCAATGCGCTTCGTCCACCGTAAAAAAACGAACTTCCGCCGACAAAAGCAAATCCAAAACGCGCTGCGTGGAAAGTCCCTCGGGCGAAACATACAAAAGACGCACTTCGCCGTTTCGGATTTTTTGCATCGTCAAAGCGTATTCTTCAAAATCCAAGCCAGAATTCAAAAATGCGACAGGCACGCCAAGAGAATCAAGTTGCTGAACTTGGTCTTGCATTAACGAAATCAGCGGCGAAACGACAACCGTAAGCCCGCCAAAAATCAACGCGGGAATCTGATAACAAAGCGATTTTCCACCACCCGTGGGAAGAAGCGCGAGCGTATCTTTTCGATTCAGCACATTTTCGA
Source organism: uncultured Treponema sp. (assembly GCA_905233535.1). Classification (GTDB taxonomy): domain Bacteria; phylum Spirochaetota; class Spirochaetia; order Treponematales; family Treponemataceae; genus Treponema_D. Next base: position 9,869 of record CAJOEO010000038.1, on the reverse strand, counting down.
TGATTTCTTTTTGGAGCGGACGAAACGAATCGTAACCGAAAACATCTTTCAAAACCTGTTCGGGTGTCGCGCCCACAAAATTGTCCATTTCAAACCTCACATTTTTTAACTATTCGATTGACGCATTGATTATAGAACATTTTTGCATAAATCAACGCGCATTTTTTTCGCAAACCGTTGACACATTACTTTTTTTTTATATAGTTATCCAACTTTTTTATGGAGGATTTTATATGAAATTTTCAAAAAAAATCTTGACTGTTCTTTCTTGCATCGCGATTTTTGCAACCTCGGCAGTTTTCACATCGTGCAAAAGCGACGACGACGACGAAAACGAATCGCTTTTCGCGGGAAAAAATTATTCCGCTTCGGAAATCAAAATGGAATTGCCTGAGCAAACTAATGAAGACGGCACAAAAACAAAAAACATAAAAATGACGATTTCGCAGTCGCAGTTAGTTTATACGGGAACGCTCGAAAAAGACGGCAATTCGCAAAAAATCGAAGCGACGTATACAAAAGATTCTATAAATACCGACGGAAAAACCACATTCAATCTTTCATCTGTAAAACTCGACTCAATTACAGTTGACGCAGCAGAAGCGGAAATCGAAGATTCTCTAACAGACGAAGGATTTCTTCAGTGGAAAATCAAAATCACAGACGATAAAAACGGCACGATAACGACGGGAACGAATAAATCTAGTTTTACATACGAAGTCGATACCGCAACAAAAACAGTTAAAGTGACGGATTCAACAGGAACAATAACCATAAATTACGCCGACGACGGAAAAACGCTCACGATGAATATGACCGAAGACGGCACAAAAATCACGATGACATTCACGCAAAACTAAATTCGGCAAACGATTTTGCGCGGCGGTTTTTGAATCGCCGCGTTTTTTTTTGCAAATCGTTGATGCTGTACCGCGATGAAAATTGATTGACTTTTTGGCATTTATCAAATAAATTCTTTTGCAGGGTCAAGAGTGCTGCCTTTATGCGGTGCGTTGGGTTTTCTCACTTGGCTCTCTTTTTTTTGCTCGGAGATGATTTATGTATTTGCTGTATGCCGATGATTCTGGTGTCGCTTCTGATCCAAATGTGAAATATTCAGTATTGGCGGGATTTGCAACTTTTGAAAATCAAAATTATTGGATTCAAAAAGCGATTGATGAAATTATGTTAAAGCATATAGGCAGGGCAGATTTGGAACTTATGCAAGTCCAATAAGAAGCGGAAGAGGAATTTGGCGCGGAATAGCAAAGGAAAAGCGCGATTCCATTCTGAAAGATTCGCTGGAATACATAAAATCAAATTATCCACACCAATTTATTCTGTTTGGTGCAGTAATCGATAATACCACCGAAAATGTACCTGAAAATCTCTTTACTCAAATTTCCAGCAGATTCGATAAATTTTTAAAACGAAAATTTCTGAAAAAAGATGAATCCGCTAGAGGTTTGGCGATTTTTGACAAGTCAAAGATGGAAAATCAATATCAAAACTGGTCAAAAATTTATCAAACATTAGGAAACCAGTGGAAAGACAAACTGAATAATTTTGCGGAAGTTCCATTGTTTTTGGATTCAAAAATGTCTCGCTCATTGCAAATCGCCGATTTGATTGCGTTTGCATTGTTCAGAAATTTTGAGTACAACGATGATTCATATTATTCAATCATAAAAGATTGCTTTGATAAAGAAAAAAGCAAGCAGCACGGTTTATATTTTCTTAAATGCAAAGAGCAGAAAAATACCTAAATTTGCGCCGCGTTTTTTTTAGATATTTATTAAAATTCACGAATACAAGATTGAAATATATGCAAAATCAATAATATACTATGTTTATGGAGCAGTTCTTATGTTAAATACAAGTCTTGTTCAAGTGAATGTTGATATAGAAACAAAAAATAATGTTACAAATATATATGAATCTCTTGGTTTAGATTTGCCTACCGCTGTAAGAATCTTTTTCAAAAAAAGTATAGCAGTCGGCGGGCTTCCTTTTGAATTAAGAAACGAGTCCCGTTCTGAACGGTGGAATATATACGAAGAAGCAAGGAAGTCTATTCAGAAAAACAATGTTCCAGAAATGTCGTTAGATGATATAAATGCAGAAATTTCAGCAGCAAAATTGGGAATAAAAGAATGAAAAAGTACATTGTAATAGACACAAATGTACTTGTTTCCGCGTTGATTACGCGAAATGAAACTTCGCCGACTGTGCAGATTTTGCGATTTCTTGCCGACGGACAAATTATTCCTGTTTATTGTGATGAAATCATAAAAGAATACAATGAGGTTCTTCACAGAAAAAAATTCAAACTTTCGGAAACGATAATAATAAATATTCTGAAAGACATTATGGACAATGGCTTAAAGATTACAGAACTTTCTGAAGTGCAAGAAACAATGCCAGACCCGAAAGATGTTGTTTTTTATGCTGTAACATTATCTGCGCAAGATAAAGATGCGTTTCTTGTAACTGGCAACGGAAAACATTTTCCGCAGAAACCGTTTGTTGTAACACCTTCTGAATTAGTCGATATTATGACAAGTTTTTGATTTAAACAAAAATCATATTTTTTGTAGATTCTAATGCGAAAGGTTTTGGCGAGAGAGTAGGCAAGTAATTCTGACCAGGTTTTGCAGCCGCGTCCACTGTCGGGCTGGTTTCTTTCTTTTATTTTTTCCACATAGAAATTTCAGAAACGAGAAGCTGAATCAAATTGATTTGCTGCTCGGAAAGCAAATCGATTTTATCAAGAAGCTCGGAATATTTGCGGAATTTCCTAAAATCCGTTTGCATTTCCTTAGAATTTTGCATTTTTCCCGTTACCAAATATTCAACCGAAACGCCTAAAGCGTCCGCGATTTTTACGGCAACATCAGCGGGTGGCATACAAGGATTTTTTGTCGCAACATAATTATACAACGCCCGCTCAGGAACGCCTGATTTCTCGGCAAGTTCTTTGTATCGCAAATCGGCGAATTCAATTTCTTCTTTTAGCCGTGTACTGAAGTTCATTTGTTTAGATTACCATAAAAAGAAGTGCGAAAAAGACTTGACTTCCGAAAAAGGTTGTATTATATTTGTATCTACTTGATTAAGTAGATACAAATTATTTTCTACCGAATCAAGTAAAATCTTATCAGGAGGAATCGATATGGAATCGATGAACACAATGAAGGCGATGAAGAACATCAAGCCTGCTTACGCAACAAAATTGGGTATAGGCAGATTTTTAGCAAGTGATGTATGGGACGAATGTCCAAACTGCGGCGGTGACAATGNNTACGAAAATCAAGGAGTTGAATTTTATGTATTTTAAGTATTCGGATGAAAGCGAATATGAGGATCATGACAACCATCCTGCAAAAGATAAAATCAAATTATGCCGCCGATAACCTGCATAGTTCAGGCTGTTCCAGTCAGCAAAAATAGAAACGCGGCACATTTTTAGGAGGATTCACAATGAAGACTACAAAGAATATCAAGAAGCCTGCGTATGCGGTAATGCTCGCCAACGGAATATTCGTGGGAGCATGCTGGCAATGCCAAAGATGCGGAAAATACAAAAACACATCTGGTAGCAATCGTCCATCAGCAAAAGGATGCCCAGAAGGTGGAAATCATTTTTGGGTAATGGAGCACGAATAGGGAAAAGGCATTAAGGAAAACCAAACGGAACAAAAAAACTGTTTCGTTTGATAGTGAACATGGGTAGTTCTACAAGTTACAGGAGATTTTTATGGATACGAATTGCAATAACGGTATATTGGATTTAGAAAACATCGGTAAAGTGGACAATGGAAAACTTCTAATTGACGATCCAAATTTTGAAATCAAGGGCGAAACCTTGATTATAAAAGGCATCGTAACAAAGTAGTCTAGCAACAGCGTACGAAAATCAAGGAGTTGAATTTTATGTATTTTAAGTATTCGGATGAAAGCGAATATGAGGATCATGACAACCATCCTGCAAAAGATAAAATCAAATTTATCAAGCATATAGAGTTTAATGACGGCGGAGAATTAGCACTTGTTTACAATGCTGGTTCTACTTGTGATGGCTGGCAGTGGCTTAATGATGATGATGATGATGAGTATTTTGATGATTACAAGGCAGTCAGTGATAATGTTATTTATTTAAATGGGGACTATCAAATTGAAAATGGTTACAATATTCTTGAAAATGGTTACAATATTCTTATAGTAAGTGCTAATGACTACAATGATGTTTTGGGAGAATCCGATTTTGGAGAAGAAGGATTAAGTAATCAAATGTTGGAGCGCTTTCAACAGTTGTATAAAGTTATGAGTATTGGAACTTCAGTAAAAAATTAATAAATGGAAATGTTCGGAAACTGAAGTTTCTGAACATTTTTTGTTATTTTTTCAAACTATGACCGACCACCACATTCACATAGGGCAGTTCAACGAAGTGTATTATGACGCGCTTGAACTGTTCGAGCTGCTTGAGTCCGTTTCAGAAAAGACCAATATCACTCAAATCCGCTATTCTTCTACGTCCACCTGTCGCGATGATGTGGAGTTGCAGGGCGTGGAAGAAGAAATCGCCTATGCGCAAAGTTTTTCGTCGAATATTCTCACCACAAAGCCGTATCTTTGGTTTATTCCCAAATACGCCGAGCAACATATCAGCGTTGAATCAGCCGCAACGTCATTTGATTATTGCGGCATAAAACTGCACCCCGCAGGTCAAAATTGGGACGAAAATAATCCCGTTCACTTAACCGCGCTCCATCAGATTTTTCGCTATGCTGATGACCATAAAAAGAGCGTGCTGATTCATTGCGGCACACAAAAATGCGACTTGCCCACAAGGTTCGAGCCGTTTTTTGCCGAATACAAAAATGCACAAGTGATTTTAGCCCATTCCAATCCAGTCCGTGAAACTGCCGAAATGGTCAACAAATACAAAAACGTTTTTTGCGATACAGCGTGTATTACTGCCGACAATTTTACGCAATTATCCCAGAGCGTTCTTGATACAAGAAAAATCCTGTTCGGCTCGGATTTCCCTGTGTCGCATTATTTTCAGACGCACATTTTTGAAAAACATCTTTCACTAAAAGAACAATATATTTTCGACTGCAAAAAAATCGAAATTCCACTTGAAACAATCTTCAAAGTCTGATAGAGTAAAGAAAGATGCCGGGTTGGTGAAATGGTAGACACGAAAGACTCAAAATCTTTTGCCTTCGCGGGTGTCTGGGTTCAACTCCCAGACCCGGTATAACGCTACGAGAAATCGTGGCGTTTTTTTGTTTAAATTCCAGCAAAAACAGAAAGCGGTCCAACGTTTGAGCGAAGCGAAATCGCTTCTGCAAGGTGCGCCGATTCAATTTGATTTTTTCCCGCCATATCCGCAATCGTTCGTGCCAATTTTTGAATTCCGCTGACCGCGCGTTTTGAAAGGTCGTTTTCAAACGCAACTTCGTCCAATTTTTCGCGGTCGTTTTGAGAAAGTGCGCAAAACTCTGCGATTTCTTGCGGAGAAAGTTCGGCATTTCGTTTTTTCTGTCTTGAACGTTGAATCGAAACCGCCGTCGCAATCGTTTTTCGTAAATCTTGCGTCGATTCAAAAGATTCGATTGAAGACGATTCTTCAAAATCGTTCGACGAAGAAACGCAAACGCGAATGTCAACGCGGTCTAAAAGTGGTGCAGAAAATTTGCGCCAATACTGCTCCACGCTTCGCGCACTACAAAGGCACAATTTTCCAGACACGCCGTAATTTCCGCACGGACACGGATTTGTCGCAAGCAGAAGCTGAAAACGAGCAGGATAAACCGTGCTTCGCCCCGCACGCGAAAGCGTAATCGCGCCCGATTCCAGCGGAACTCGGAGCATTTGCAGAACGCTCGTTTTGAATTCCGCCGCCTCGTCCAAAAACAAAACGCCGTTGTGCGAAAGTGAAATCTCGCCTGGACGGCAATTCGTGCCGCCGCCGCAGATTCCCTCAATGCTCGCCGTTTGATGAGGCTGTCTGAAAGGCGCAACGCGAAGAAGTGGCTCATTTGCGCGGAGCAAACCCGCAAGCGACCAAATTCTCGTAACGCTTTGCGCCTCTTCCACCGTCAAAATCGGCAAAAGTTCGCCAAACCGTTCAAGCGCGAGCGTTTTTCCGCAACCTGGTGGACCAAAGGCGAGGACATTATGCCCGCCCGCCGCCGCAATTTGTAAGGCACGAATGAGTTTTTTCTGTCCTCGAACGTCCGAAAACGACAAATCTTGATTTTCGGGAGGAAAAAGCACATCGCCAAGCCGAACGCAATTTTTTGGAATAAACGCGCTTTCGTCCGTTTTGCCGTCCGAAAAAAGCGATTGATTTGAAAGAGCGTCAAAAGCATCAACGAGCGTTTTTGCCCCAAAAACGCACATTCCAGAAACTTCCCGCGCTTCCGCCGCATTTGCAAACGGAACAATACAAAATT
>CAJOEO010000038.1:0-3359 GCA_905233535.1 uncultured Treponema sp. | reverse complement strand
ACGAGAACGGCATCGGATTTTTCATTTTTTTCCTTTGAATTTTCGTCCAAAACCGCCAACGCAAGAGCAAGGTCAAAACCCGCGCCTTCTTTTTTCAAATCCGCAGGCGAAAGCGAAATCAAAACGCGCTCCGTTGGAAACTCAAATCCACTGTTGCGAATCGCAACTTTCATTCGTTCGCGAGATTCCTTCACCGCGCCGTCAGCAAGCCCCACAACGTCAACCGCAGGGATTCCCCGTCGTAAATCAACTTCAACTGCGACAAGTGTTCCTTCGTACCCGAACGGAGAAAAAGAAAAAATCTGCATTTTCGCACCTCAAAAAAGAATTGCGAAAAAAACAATGAAAATCCGCAACCAATTTTTATAATTTTTTGTTATTTTTCAAAAATCGCGCCTTCGCTCTTGAAATCTGGAGGAAGTTTATGAAAACTCTCAAAAAGATTTTTGCAGGTCTTTGTCTTGCAACGATGTTTTTCGCAGTTTCTTGCAGCAGCGACGACGACAGCGAAAGTAAAAGCCAAAATGTAAACATTAACGAAATTAAAGAAATTTTACAAAAACTTGGCGCAAAAAATGGTGGACAAGCAAAGAGTTTTAACCCCTCTGCGACTGCTCCAGCATCTGGTGTAACAACTCACAAAATACACAACGATATTGATACAGCGGTGGTTTGGCTAGATGGCACAACAATTTACTACTACGCAAAAGGCTACACAGACAGTGGAAAAGGCATTCCTTTTGGAGACAGCACAGCAGGGATGTTTATGGGCTGTGCAAGTCTTGAAACTATTGATATGTCAGGCTTTGATACAAGTAATGTTACGAGTATGTCGGGTATGTTCTTTGGTTGCAACAACCTTACTTCTCTTAACATTTCAAACTTTAACACAAGTAATGTTTTGGGTATGGAAAGTATGTTCGCAGGTTGCAAAAACCTTACTTCTCTTGATGTTTCAAACTTTAATACGAGCAAGGTTAGGAATATGCGCTGGATGTTCTACGATTGCAACGCTCTAACTACACTTGACCTTTCAAACTTTAACACAAGTAATGTTACGGATATGGATGATATGTTCTACGGTTGCAACAACCTTACTTCTCTTGACCTTTCAAACTTTAATACGAGCAAGGTTAGGAATATGAGTTATATGTTCTTGGGTTGCAACAACCTTACTTCTCTTAACATTTCAAATTTTAACACAAGTAATGTTACGGATATGAAGGGTATGTTCGACAATTGCAGCAACCTTACTTCTCTTGACCTTTCAAACTTTAACACAAGTAGTGTTACGGATATGTCGAGTATGTTTGCCAGTTGCAGCAGACTTACTTCTCTTGATGTTTCAAACTTTAACACAAGTAAAGTTACGAATATGAAGACGATGTTCTACAATTGCGAAAAACTTGATTATCTTGATGTTTCAAGTTTTGACACAAGTAATGTTACGGATATGGAGGCGATGTTCGGCGGTTGCGAAAAACTCACTACAATACATACAAAATCCGATGCAGATTGGAATAGTAGAGAGCCTGCATCTGCTAATATGTTTGATAGATGCAATTCGCTTACTGGCGGAAACGGCACTAAATATTCAGACACCCGCGGGGGTGTAGAATATGCCCGCGTGGACAAGGCAGAAACCCCTGGCTATTTTACGGCTAAGGCAGCAGAATAAAACAAAAACGCGGTGGTTTTGAGCGCATCAACCACCGCATTTTTTTCACCACAGCGTTGTTTCGGTTCGTTGAGCGTGGTCGAAACGAACAAATTAACGAATTTTCGTGCATTTTGACTACGCTTAATGTGCGGTTATTTTGGCAAAAGCCACGCCGTTTTTTTCCAATTCCAGTCGCCAAGCACAGGCAAAAGTTCGTCTGTCCAAAATCGGTCGGCGATTTCTTCGTCGCCCGCGCTTCGTCCAAGTTTGCGGTCTGCACGAACGCCTTTTCCGTGAAAATCGCTTCCCGCTGTTACAAACATTCCAAGCCGACGCGCCATTTCTTCAAGTCGCTTTGCTTCGCCTTCGCGCACGCATGGGTGATACGCTTCAAGCCCTTCCACTCCCCGCTCGTGAAAATCCGCCAAAAATGGTTCGATTTTATTCAACGAAATGTATAGTGATTTTGGGTGCGCAATCACAGGAACGCCACCGCTTTTTTTTATCGCTTCGATTGCCACGTCCAAATCTTCGCCAGCGTGCGGCGCGTACCAGGGTCGCCCCACGCCCAAAAAACGGTCGAACGCTTCTTGCGGCTTTTTTACAACGCCTTTTTCAACCAAAAAACGCGCAAAATGCGGGCGACCAATTTGCTTTGTGCCGAATTTTTCTTCCAATTCCGAAAGAGTCGTTTCGATTTTTGTGGCATTCATCATTTTTGAAAGAATTTCCTCGTTTCGATTTTTTCGGTCGTTAGAAAGATATTCGATTGAATCGGACAATTCTTTTGAAAGCGTGCGAAGTCCAAGCCCCAAAAGATGAAATTCGCCGTTTTTCCATTTTATGTTAAGTTCGATTCCTGGCACGAATTCCATTTTGCTTTTAGATTCAAAAATCGCTTTTGCCGCATCATAAAGCCCGTCTATTGTATCGTGGTCGGTTAATGCCCAAACGTTCAACTTTTTAGAAATCGCGTAAAGCGCGGAATCGGCAGGAGAAAGAGAGCCGTCCGACGCGGAAGAATGGGAATGGAGGTCAATCATAACAAAGAAAGAATAGCACAATCAGAGTTTTTGTGGTAATATTAGTAATCTTTTTATTTGGACGGAACGAATCATGCCAAAAGCAGTACCATACAGAAAAGGTGCAATCATTTATTTTGAAGGCGATAGAGACGGTCGCGTTTTTATTCTCCAAAAAGGGCACGTTATCTTAACAACAATAGACATGGAAACGCAAACTAGGCAGAATTCAATTTTGAATCCTGGCGAATTTTTTGGAGTCAAAAGCGCGTTAGTAAATTGCCCTCGTGAAGAAACTGTTACGGCAGCCGACGATTCTATTTGCGTTGTTCTTACAATTTCAGAATTTGAAAATCTGTTCAGCACAAATAAACAAATAATGATGAAAATGCTTAGGGTTTTTTCAAAAGAACTACGCGAAGTTCACAAACGCACTATGGCGTTGTTGAATCAAAGTTCGTTTGTGGACGCGCAACGCGGACTTCTTTCAATGACAAAAGCGTTTTATGAAGAAGAAAAATGGCGCAGTTGTTTAGGAACGGCAAACAGACTTTTAAAACTTAACGATAAATTTTCAAAATCGAAAGATTTTGTGATTATGTATAAAACCGCGATGGCAAACGTCAAGGAACTTCAACGGCGCGAGGCAGAAGAGGAACGCGCAAAATACGAAGAAG
>CAJOEO010000037.1 GCA_905233535.1 uncultured Treponema sp. | reverse complement strand
CATTCAACTTTCGCAAGAAATCCGCGACGAAGTTGCTCCAAAAAACATTTTGATGATTGGACCGACTGGCGTTGGAAAAACGGAAATCGCACGCCGACTTGCAAAACTTGTGAACGCGCCATTTATTAAAGTTGAGGCGACAAAATACACAGAAGTCGGCTACGTTGGACGCGACGTGGAATCTATGGTGCGCGATTTGATGGCGGTTGGATTTAACAACGTAAAGCGCGAAATGGAAGAGTCCATGAGAAAAGACAGCGAACCAAAAGTTGAAGAAAAACTTTTGGATTTGCTTTTGCCAGGTTCAGAAAATCAAGAAAAAAAATCGCAAGAAAATCCATCGCATTTGGCGGAAAACATTGACGTTTCAAATCCAGACGAAATGAAAAAAATCATTGACGTTATGGGCGAAGAATTTGCGAAAATGCAAAAAAAAGACGAAGAAAACGCGCAGACGACAAAAAAATCGACCGTTTCGGCAGAAACGCGCGAAAAATTCCGACAAATGCTTCGCGAAGGAAAACTCGAAGAACGAGAAGTGGAAGTTTCAGTCAAAAAAAGCCGCGGAATGCCGAGCATGGGAATTATTGCGGGCGGAAGCCTTGACGACATTCAAAACGGCATGATGGACATTCAAGATATGCTTTCGGGGCGCAACATCAAAAAAAGAACGGTAACCGTAAAAGAAGCGCGAAAAATCATCACGGAAGACGTTTTGGATTCCATGATTGACGCGGATAAAGTCGCGGATTTGGCACGCGAACGAGTTGAGCAGAGCGGAATTATTTTCATCGACGAAATCGACAAAATTGCCACAAAAAATGCGTCATCGAATGCGTCCGTTAGCCGCGAGGGCGTTCAGCGCGACATTCTTCCAATCGTGGAAGGAAGCAAAGTGAACACGAAATTCGGTGTGGTTGACACGACGCATATTCTTTTTATTGCGGCGGGCGCGTTCAGCCTTTCCGCGCCAAGCGATTTGATTCCCGAACTTCAAGGACGATTTCCGCTTCGTGTGGAACTCGAATCTCTCAAAAAAGAAGATTTCCGCAGGATTCTCACCGAACCGAAAAACGCGCTAACAAAACAGTACACCGCGCTTTTGGAAACGGAAGGTTTGAAAATCGTTTTTACGGAAGACGCTATTGACCGAATGAGTTTTCTTGCCGAAGACGTGAACGCTCGAAGCGAAAACATCGGAGCGCGACGACTTCACACGATAATGGAAAAAGTTTTGGAAGACATAAGTTTTGACGCGGACGAACACAAAGGCGAAACGATAACCGTAGATTCAAAGTACGTTGACGAAAAACTTGAAGGCGTTGTTCAAGACCAAGATTTGAGTCGATATATCTTGTAAAAATCGCTTGCGCTTGCCGATAGCCTTTTTTGGGTGTACAATTTTTTGATATGGAAGAAGCAACAATTATGTCATCAAGCATGGTCGGAAAACACCTCGAAAAGATTTCGGAGGGCGCACCAGTTTCTTTTCTTACTTTCAATAAAAAACGTGTAAATATTATTACAACAATGACGATTGGACGAAGTTCAGATTGCACGGTTGTCATTGACGACAAACTTGCAAGCCGAGTACACGCGACGATTCAAAAAATCAAAGAATCGTATTATTTGAAAGATGAAAACAGCACAAATGGGACTTTTGTAAACGGTCATCGCGTTCCAGATGACGGAAAATTCCTCAAATTAAAAGCGGGCGACAAAATTACAATTGGAACGACATCTATTGTTTTGGCGTAAGTGAAACTTTGCAGAACACACTTTCTAGTCAAATTCACAAGCGACTTACTTCTCTTTTAAATCGTACTGCTTTACCGCAGTACGACGATTTTATTTCGCTTTGTCTTGAAGCGACTTCGATTTTGGAAAAAGAAATTTCCGATTATAGACCGTCAACTTCTGCGGGAAGTTTGGGCGGTCTTCTTGATTTTTCGTCAACGCAAATGAAAAATCTTCCAGCGGTTATCGTGCCTGACATTCACGGGCGACTTGAATTTTTGATTCACGCGCTCGATTTTTGTCCGCCTTTTTCTGACGGGCGTACGGTTTTAGATTTGCTTTGCGAAGAAAAAATCGTTCTTTTGTGTTTGGGCGACCTTCCGCACGCAGAAGGTCGGGAGCAAGAACGTTGGACAAAATCATACAGAGATTTTTGCGATTTTCTTGAAAAAGACGACATCGACGTTTTTTTGAAAAGTGATTCCATGAAAAGCGAAATGATTGAAAATCTTTCGGTTTGGGAAGCCGTTTTTGTTTTAAAAACGGCGTTTCCGAATTTTTTTCACGTTCTAAAAGGAAATCACGAAAACGTGCAGAACGCGACTTTTTTTGACGGAGTGAATTTGGATTTTGGAAATCGCGCATTCAAAAAGTTTTGCGAAGAAGGCGAAATGTGCGCTCAATTTATCAAAAATCAATACGACGATTTATTTTTGTATTATTTGAGCAATTTTGAACGTTCGCTTCCGATTTGCGCGGTTTTCAAAACGCTTGTGGCAAGTCACGCAGAACCTTTGCACGCATTTTCGAGAGAAGAACTCGTGGACGCGCTTTCGAGCGACGACGCGATTTATTCTTTGACGTGGACGGCGAACGGAGAAGCGGCAGAAAACAGCATTGAACGAACAATAGCGAAACTTTACAAACGCGGAATTCTTGGAAGAAATTGGCGAAACGTTCGTTGGATTGGAGGTCATCGTCCAGTTCAAAAAAATTACGCGCTACGACAAAACGGATTTTTTGTTCAAATTCACAATCCACAAAAAGAACAAATCGCCGTTGTTTTGAGCGACCGCGTTTTTAATCCAGAAACTGACATTTTTCTATTAAAAAAGTAGACAAGGAGCAGAGTAAAATAATGGCAGACAACGCAAAAACCGTTGTGGCAGGCGCGAATCGCGCCTCCTCTTCCGCGAAAACCGTTGTTTCAGACGTGGCAAAAAAACAAGCGAAAACGTCCGCCGTAAAACCTCAAACGGGCGTGAAAAAAGTCGTAAAAACTTCCGCGAAAAATGCAGGCGCAAAAACGCCGCAAGAAAAATCCGCAGCCGTAAAAAAAACGTCAAAAGAAACAAAAAAAATCGGCAATTATACGTTAATCAAAAAACTTGCGCAGGGCGGAATGGGCGCGGTTTACGTTACGCGCCACCCTGAACTTGGAACGGAGTTGATTCTAAAAAAACTCATTTTGAAAAATAACGTTGCCGCAGAAGAACGGTTCAAACGCGAAGCGACGATTTTGCGCGAATTGCAAAGCCCATTTATAGTAAACACTTACGAATATTTTAAAGCGGGGCGTTCAAGTTATCTTGTAGAAGAATATGTTGACGGTTGTTCACTTGACAAACTTATAGAAAAATGTGTAAAGCAACGTGAGCAAGACGCAAGGGACGACCCAAAAAACGCGCCAAAATGCGGACCGTTGGGACTAGAAATCGCGCTGGTGATTTTTATGGACGCTTGTCGCGGTTTAGCCTTTGCGCATAGGCGAAAAATCATACACCGCGATATAAAACCCGCAAATCTTCTTATTTCAAAAACGGGCGAAGTAAAAATCACGGATTTTGGAATTGCCGCAGATGACAAAGAAGAAAGTTCTGCGGACGACGAAGACGACGGAATGACAGTGGAAGGCGAAGAAAGCGCGCTCACGATTGCAGGCTCAATGCTTGGAACGCCGTCGTATATGTCGCCTGAACAAATCGTCGATTCGTCGAGCGTGGATTTTCGCACGGATATTTATTCGATGGGCGTAATGTTTTACGAAATGCTTACTGGAAAACGTCCGTTTGATTGCCCGATTGACCTTTCCACGATGAGCCGAAACGAAGAAGTGATGAAACGCATTCGTCGTGGAAAATACGTTTCGATTCGCAAATTGAACCCGACAGTACCGCATCACATTTGTAGAATTGTAAAAAAAATGCTCAAATTCAAGGCGGAAAAACGATACGACAGCCTTGACGACGTAATCGACGATTTGCGGAAAATTCTGTCGCGTTACGACCAACACGAAATCCGCGTTTCGCTTGCAAAACTCGTTGTGGCGACGACGAATGGACGTTCTTTTAGGCTTCCGTCGTTTACGCCAAAAAAGCCAATTGTTCAACTCGTTCTCGCTTCGATTTTGGGGCTGATTGTGCTTGGCGGCGGGGCGTGGTGGATTTGGAATAATTGCATAATTCAAAAAACGATTCTCGCGCCATTTTTTACGCCAATCAACGTTTCTGTTTTGATTCCAAAAGTCGAAACGGAATCGAGTTACAACACGAATTTGCCGATGATGGCGTTTTTCTTTGAAGATGGCGGAGACCAGCCCGAAGTTTTTGGAAGCAATCGCGTTTTTTCAATCAACGAAAACGGCGGCGGAAAATCTAGCAAATTGTATTCCATAAAACCCGCGTTTTTGACGAAAGGAAGTTACCGATTAAAAGTCGTTTTGGGTTCTTACGTCATTTGGCGGTCGTTTAACGTTTCAAACGAAAACAAATCGGGCGTTTCAATAAAACTAGACGATTTATTAAAAGAAAATCGCACGATTTCAATAATCACAAAATCGTTTTCACTTCGCGAAGAAGAAAAAGGAAAAGATTTGACGCGAAAAACAAAATTCACCGTAAAATTCGGAAATGATTGGATTCCGTTTGAAAAAGTTCCAGCAAAATACAGAACGGCTGGAAAAGTTTGGAAAGTCAAAGCGCGGTGCGAAGGCTACGCTGACAAAGAATTTTCAATGAACTTGGATTGGTATCAAGATAGGCTCGTCGTAAACGTGGGGCTTGAATAAAACGATAAAAATCCTTGAAAAAATTGCCTATAAGATTTTTTTTGGATAGATTTATAACATGACTGAAAAAAATAACGACAAAGACGAAGAAAACGAGGGCATGGAAGTTTCGCCCGACGAAATAATCGATAAAAAACAAGACGAATCGGAAAACGAAAAAGGTCGAAAAATCTTGGATATTCATTTAACGCCTGGAAAAGAGCCGACTGTGAAAATGGCGGAAGACGATGACGTTGATGAAGATTCTCCTGTGAAACGCAAAATCGAAAAGGCGATAACGTCATCGATTGCGACAGCGTTAAACGACGCGATTCTTTCGATTGGCGAGTTTATGCCGTCTTCTCTTCCGATTTTGCCTTTAACGGCGCATGCGATTTTTCCTGGCGTTTTTACGCCAATCTTTGTAAACAGCGAAGAAGATTCTGCAACAATCGAACGTGCGCTTGAATCTGGTGGATTTTTGGGATTTTTGCTTTCAAAAACCGACGAAACGGCGCAAATGGGTTCGCAATTATTTAGAATCGGAACGGTTGCAAAAATCGTAAAACGAATAAATCTACCAGACGGCGGAATCAACATTTTTGTTTCGACGATTCGTCGTTTTCGCGTAAAAAGATTCGTTTCGACAAAACCGCCGTTTTATGCGAATGTTGAATATCTCGAAGACGAAGAAACCGATTCATTTGAAGTTAAGGCGTTGACTCGTGCGATTGTGAGCGAAATGAAGGACATCAGCGAAAACAATCCACTTTTTAGCGAAGAAATGCGTCTCAACATGGTGAACATCGACAATCCTGGAAAAATTGCCGATTTTGTGTCAACGATTCTAAACGTCGAAAAAGAGGAACAGCAGGCGGTTCTCGAAGAACTCAACATTCGGCGCAGGCTCGAAAAAGTTTTGGTTTTTATAAAACGCGACCAAGACATAATGCGGATTCAAAAAAAGATTCAAGACGATTTGCGCGAAAGTTTTGAAAAAAATCAACGCGACCATTTTTTGCGGCAAGAACTCAAAACGATTCAAGACGAACTTGGAGGCGGCGAGGGCGGTAGCGATTTCCAAAAACTCAAAGCGAAAATCGATTCGTTTGAATTTGAAGGCGAAGTAAAAGAACAAGTATACAATGAACTAGAAAAATTCAAACTGATGGATCCAAACGCAAGCGAATATTTCATGGAGCGAAATTATTTGGAATTAGTCGTTTCACTTCCATGGAAAGACGAGGTGGACGCGGAAAATTACGACATTTCAAATGCGTTTCGAGTTTTGGAAAAAGACCACTACGGACTTGACGACGTGAAAAAACGCATTTTGGAATTCCTTTCCGTGCGAAAACTTCGCGGCGACAACAAAGGTTCGATTTTGATTTTGGTAGGTCCGCCGGGCGTTGGAAAAACGTCAATCGGAAAATCGATTGCCTCCGCGATGAAAAAGCCGTTTTATCGATTCAGCGTGGGTGGTATGCGCGACGAAGCGGAAATCCGCGGGCATCGCAGAACGTACGTTGGGGCAATGCCTGGAAAAATCTTGCAGGGCTTAAAAATCACAAAAACGCGCTCGCCTGTTTTTATGATTGACGAAATCGACAAAATGGGCGCGAGTTATTCTGGAGGCGACCCTGCTAGCG
Organism: uncultured Treponema sp.; assembly: GCA_905233535.1. GTDB lineage: Bacteria > Spirochaetota > Spirochaetia > Treponematales > Treponemataceae > Treponema_D. The sequence goes on along the minus strand of CAJOEO010000037.1, from coordinate 9,248 downwards.
CACTTCTTGAAGTGCTTGACCCTGAACAGAACGTGAATTTCCGCGACACTTACCTTGATTTGCCGTTCGATGTTTCCAACGTGTTTTTTATTTTGACGGCAAACACGCTCGAGTCGATTCCTGCTCCACTTTTGGACAGGGCGGAAATCATTACGCTATCGGGGTATATCGACCAAGAAAAAACAGAAATTGCACGCAAATATTTGATTCCGAAGAATCTCGAAAAGAACGGATTAAAACGTGGACAAGTCCGCTACACAAAAGACGCGCTTTTTAGAATCGCGGAAGAATATGCCAGAGAAGCGGGCGTTCGTCATTACGAAAAATGTTTGGACAAAATCCACAGAAAAATCGTTCTTGAATCGTTGACGGGAATAAAAGCGGACGCGCATCATCTTTCGGGGGCGAAAGTCAATTCAAAAGACGTTTCGACGATTTTGAAAAAAACGTTCACGGTGAGTGCAAAAGATTTGGAGCGATTTTTAGGAAAACCCATTTTTGACGAAAGCGACATAAAAGTCGCCGACGAAAGCGGAACTGCGATTGGGCTTGCGTGGACGAGCATGGGCGGCGACACGCTTCTTTTGGAAGCGGTTGCGTTTGAAAGCGGAAAAGGCGGGCTTCAACTTACTGGGCAAATGGGCGACGTTATGAAAGAATCCGCGCAAATTGCGTTTAACTGGGTTCGACGTTACGCGGTTTCACATTCGATAAAAAACGCGGAATGGTTTGACAGAAACGCCGTTCATCTTCACATTCCCGAAGGCGCAACGCCAAAAGACGGACCAAGCGCGGGAATCACGATGGCGACGGCGTTCATGTCGCTTTTGACGAATCGCGTGATGAAACCGAACGTTGCAATGACTGGCGAACTCGACCTTTCGGGCAGAGTAATGCCAATCGGCGGTTTGCGAGAAAAAACCGTCGCGGCAAAACGAAACGGAATCAAAACGATTTTTATTCCAAAGGCAAACGCTCGCGACCTCGAAGAAATCCCCGAAATCGTGCGGGAAGGAATCAATTTTATTCCCGTAAAAAACGCGATGGAAGTTATGACGCAAGTCTTTTTGCCAAAAGAAAAGCAAGAAGAATCGGGCTACGGATTTTAATTTAATGGAGAAAAAATGATTCCACGGATTTTTTTGAAAAAAAAAGAAGAATTGGAACTAAAACACGGATTTCCCTGGGTTTTCAATAACGAAATCGACACGGTGAAATTTGAAGCGAAAAACGGAAGTGGCGTAAAAACTGTATCGTATACAGATGCCGAAGCAATGGCGGTAGAAAGCGGAAGCGTCGTGGAAGTTTGTGCAAAATCGGGCGAATTTTTGGGAACGGGCGTTTTGAATCACAATTCCGTGATTGCCGTTCGCATAATCGGGCGCGGACACGCCGACCGAATTCTCGAAGACGTGCCAGGGTATTTTCTTGCGAAAATTCAAGCGGCCTACGATTTGCGGAAAAAATTCTACTCAACAAAAGATTCGTATCGCTTGATTTTTGGCGAGTCAGATTTTATTCCTGGCTTAATCGTTGAACGTTACGTCGATTTGAAAAAAAACGTTTATCTTGTCGTGCAATTTTCCACTCTTTCTTGTGAGATTTTTAAAAACGAGATTTTGAACGCGCTCAGAAAAGTGTGCAAACCGTTCGGCATTTTTGAAAAAAGCGACGACCCGAATCGCGAAAAAGAAGGCTTGAAATTAAAATCGTGTTGGCACGGCGAAGTTCGCGACGAAAAAATCGTGATTCGTGAAAACGACGTTTTAATCGAAGTCGATTTGGTGAACGGACAAAAAACGGGGTATTTTTTGGACCAAAAAAACAACCGCCAACTCGTCGGCTCTCTTTGCGAAGGAAAGCGCGTTTTGGACGCTTTTGCGCACACGGGCGCGTTCGCGCTTAACGCAATAAAATGCGGCGCAAAAGAAGCGATAGCCGTGGATTTTAGCGAACGCGCAGTGGATTTGATAAAGCGAAATGCAGAATTAAACCATTCGACTGACAAGTTGACGGCGGTATGCGCAGACGTTTTTGACGTTCTAAAAGAATATGAGAAAAACGGCGAAAAATTCGACGTGATAATTTTGGACCCGCCCGCGTTTACAAAATCCGCGAAAAACATCGAAAAAGCGTATGGTGGCTACAAAGAAATCAATTTGCGTGCAATGCGCCTTTTAAATCCAGGCGGAATTTTGGCGACGTGTTCGTGTTCGCATTTTTTTGACGCGCAAAATTTCTATTCGATGATTATGAAAGCCGCCACGGATTCAAAACGTCGAGTTCAAATTCTTGCAAAAACGGGAGCAGGACCAGACCACCCAATTCTTGCGGGCTACCCCAAGTCCGAATATTTAAAATGTGCGGTTTGTCGTGTCTTATAATTGCGTTGTATTGCTTGGTCCTACTGCTGTGGGGAAAACTGCGGTTGGGGTTAGGTTAGCGCAAAAACTAAACGGCGAAATTATCAGCGCGGATTCGAGGCAAGTTTATCGCGGTCTTGACATTGGTTCTGGAAAAGATTTGGACGAATACGAAATTGACGGGCAGAAAATTCCGATTTTCAAGAATTGTTTTACAAATCGTTCGATTCGATTCGTTTGAGGGCGCATCTGCCGATTGTGGTTGGTGGCACGGGAATGTATCTCGATTCGATTTTGCGAAAATACGATATGCCGCCTCTTCCAGATTCCGCGCAAATTAAGGAATGGCGAGAAGAACTTTCTCAAAAATCCTACGACGAATTAAAGTCGATTTTGATTGCAGAGAAAAAGAAACTTCACAACACGAGCGAATTTGGAAGCAGCGAACGGATTTTGAAAGCGATTCTTTTAAATCGATTTAGAGCCACGGACGAATGTAAAAAAATCGTATGCGAATACGAAAAACGTCCCGTCGTCAAACCGCTTGTTCTTGGAACGACTCTTGAACGTTCTCGTGTTCGCGAAAAAATCAAAAATCGACTTTGCCAGCGACTAGACGCGGGTTTAATCGAAGAAGTCGAAAATCTGCACAAAAACGGCGCAAGTTGGGAAAGACTTGAATCTTTGGGGCTTGAATATCGATTTGTTTCGCAATTTTTGAAAGGCGAAATCGAATCAAAAGAAAAGTTGACCGAACTTTTGGGAATTGCAATCGGGCAATTTGCAAAACGTCAAGAAACTTGGTTTCGCGGCATGGAAAAAAAAGGCGTAAAAGTGCATTGGCTTCCAAAAAACGAAAGCGTAGACGAACGCCTTTTTGCCGCGTTGGAATTGTGCAGAGAAAACGTTTTTTGCGATTGACCGCCTAATTCGCGAAAAAGTCAACGCCACAATCCGCAAAAAGTTTTTTTGCCGCGTTTTTTGTTTTTTCTTCCCAATTTTCGTCCGCGATTTCGTTTGCTTTTTTGTAAACGTTCACGATTTCGCGGGCGAAAGTTTTTTCTTCGCCTTTTAACGTTTGATATGGCGCGTCCGTTTCAAAAAAAATCCGATTTTCAAAAGATTTTCGTTCATTCAAAAAAGAAATCGTCGCCTTTTTTTCGTTAAAAATCTGATGTTTTCCAAACGAAAAAAAAGCATTTACGCCACGATTCAAAATCGATTTTGCATCTTTTTCGTTTCCGCCAAACGAATGAAAAATCACCGCGGGGAGTTTTTTCAGAATCGCGCAGTCGCGAAAAACGCGCTCGATTGCTTTTCTGCAATGAATCACGACGGGTTTTTCGTATTCAATTGCAAGCGAAATCTGTTCTTTCCACAATTTTTCTTGCGCGTCTTTTGTTTCTTTGAATTTTTGCGTAAAAAAATCGAATCCGATTTCGCCAATCGCAAAAATCGCGTTTTTTTCAAGAAGCGTTTTCAAAAAATCTAGTTCGTTTTGCGTTTGCGAAAAATCGAATTCGCTTGGCAGTTGCGGGTGAACGCCAAAAGACGTAAAAACGTTTTGATTTTTTTCGTCGTTTTTGAAAAAATCAATCCATTCGTTTTTAAAACAAAACGTCGCGATACAAGCCCAATTTTCGATTTTTGGCGTTTGCGTTTTGCAAAGATGAATGTGAGCGTCAAAAAACATAAAAATACCTCAATAAATTGCAATATTTTCCGAAAATTAAACAGTATTATTTCATAATTGTTTACGGAGATTTTATATGGCGACGTACACATTGAAAAGTATCGGCAAGAGTGTAGACTACATGACAATAGTTAGGGAACTTGAAGATGGCTATGTTGTGCGGATTGTTCGCGACCGAGACGGATATTCTGATGTTACAACAGATTATCTAAGTAAACCTTTGTTCGATTCTTGTGTTAGAACAGGATATATCACAAAGGTTCAAGAGAATCCTGCTGTAACAGCATAACTTTCTTACCTGTAAAAACGAGGTTGCACAATATGGCAACCTCGTTTTTTTATGTCCTGTTAATATATTCTTGGACTTCTTTTAACGCCCGTTCGTATTCCGTTTTTACGTCTTTGGAAAGATTTGCAACGTTGTCGATTTCGTTTGTTTTTCCACGAAGCGCGTCTTCTAGGCGTTGCCCTGCCGCCGCAAGACGTTTTGCACCGAGTTGTCGTCCCGCGCCTTTTACCGCATGAACGTAGCCCGCGGCTTCTTTTAATTTTTTTTCACAAATTAAACGGTCTAACTCGCTTTCTTCAAAAGACGTGTCGTTCAAAAACGATTCGAGGAGAATTTTGTACAAATCTTTGTCGTTGTCCACCAAATCGAGAGCGAACGCGCTGTCCAAAATCGGAAGATTATCGAGCGTTTCCATAAAAATCTTCTCCATTCGCGTTTGTAAGAACGAAGCACGGAAGATTTTTCACTTCCACGATTCTAACGGCTTCCATTCCGAGTTCTGAATAATCCACAATTTTCTGCGAAACGATGTATTCCGACGCAATCAACGCGGCAATTCCGCCGGGCGTTCCAAGATAAACGGCTTTGTATTTTTTGCAAGCGTCGATAAAACTTTCGCTTCGATTTCCTTTTGCAAGCGTAACGAGCGACGCTCCTCGGCTCATCAAAAAATCCGCGTAAGCGTCCATTCTTCCTGCGGTTGTAGGTCCAAAACTTCCAATCACCGCGCCATCTGGCGTTCGGGCAGGTCCTGCGTAACAAATCGGGTACGAAAAAACGTATGACGGAAGATTTTTTCCTTCGTCCACAAGATTTTTCCAACGCGCGTGCGCCGCGTCGCGTGCAACGAGAATTTTTCCAGAAAGCAAAACGCGCGTTCCTGGCACAAGCGATTTTAAAGAATCTCGCAAATATTCGATTCCGTTGTTTGTGTTCAAAGAAATTCCGTTTGATTTTTCATTTTTTTTGAACGCCGTCGCTTCAAAAAATCGCGGAAGATTTGTTGGGTCTAAAACCGTTTTTTCGAGAAAAAATCCGTCTTTTGTAACGACCGCGCGAAGATTTCTATGGGCGCAACACGAAACGCCAAACGAAATCGGGCAACTCGCGCCGTGGCGCGGAAGGCGCACAACGGTTGCGGAAATGGCAAACGCGCGTCCGCCAAATTGCGCACCAAATCCTGTTTCTTTGGCGATTTGCATTGCGATTTCTTCCATTTCTTTGTCGCGAAACGCTTGAGCGTTTGCGTCGTGCGTCATTTCGCGATACGCGCCCGCCGTCGCAAGTTTTAGCGCGAGAAGATTTTGTTCGGGACTCAAACCGCCAACCACAATCGAAATCGAATACGGTGGACACGCACTCGTTCCGAATTTTGAAATTTGTTCACGCATTAGACCTATAAATTTTTCGCGGGACAAATACGCCTTTGTTCCTTGAATGAACGACGTTTTGTTTGAAGAACCTCCGCCTTTTGCAACAAACAAAAGCGCGAGAGATTCTTTTGGAAGATTTTTCGCGAATTGAGGTTCAGGCGCGAGCGAACAATTTTTCGCGAAAATCGAAATTTGCGGTGGCATATTGTCGCCGCTGTCGCGTTCTTTCCAAAACGAAACGGGAACGCTTGTCGAAAAACGCAATTTTTTCTCGTCGTAGATTTCTTTTGCGCCTTCAAAAATTTGCTCGCCTGAATTTTCGTCAAAACAAAAATCGTGCGTTGCCCAACCAAAAATCGTCGCAATTCCCGTGTCTTGGCAAATCGGAAAACGCCCGCTTGAAGCGACACGCGCATTTTCCAAAATGCACGCACAAACGTATCGGTCGTTTTCACTTGATGACGAATCAAGTGCCGCGTCGATTATTTTTTCCAAATGTTCCTTTTCAAACGTAAACGAAAGCCGCGCAAACGCTTCTTTCGTTGCAGATTTCAAAATCTGACTTTTTGCAGGAAAAAAATCAAAATTCTCTTCGTTAAAAGACTGTTCCATAAAAAAATTATACCACAAAGAAAATTTTTGCGGAGTTTTCTATTTTTAAACGTGCGTTGTAAAACTGCTCCTCCCCAAAAAAATAGAAATCCGCTACAATCTTGCGCATGAATACAAAGATTTTGCAAAAGATTTCCATCGCTCTTGTAGCAATTTCGGTTTTGTTTTCGATTTCGTCGATTTCCTTAAAATTCGACATTTCGATTCTTGCGTTTCCGCTTTGTGCGATTTTTTCGTTCGTGCTTTTCCTTTTTTCTGTAAAACGACTTTTTTTGCAGGAAAAATTGAGCGCGATTCCAGTTTTCCGCGAACTTTTGCAGTACGAGCCTTATGTTCTTCTAGTTGCATTTGTTCTTCGTCGTGCGGGAGATTTTGGAACGGACGCGATTCTTGACATTTTGCAGATTTTTTTGTGGATTTTTGCGACCGCACTTGTTCTTGTGATTTCTCATTTTTTGAATCCAAAAAAAATTGCTCGCGTTAGTCAAACTTGGAAACAAGCGGAAATCGACCGAAAAGCCGCGCTTGCAAAAAATCGGCGAGGCGTTCGTTTAATTGGCTTTGAAATTGTCGGTTGGCTTGACGCGCTTGTTCAAGCCGTTTTTATGGTTCTTCTTTTGAACGTGTTTCTCGTTCAACTTTACGAAATTCCGTCGGAATCGATGGTTCCTGAATTTTTGGTGAAAGACCGCGTTGTCGTTTTCAAATTTTTGAATGGACCGAAATTCCCGCTTTCAAAATTCGGGCTTCCGCACATCAAAAATTACAAACGCGGCGACATAGTTGTTTTTAGAAATCCGCATTATTCCGACGACCGAAAAAGCGAAGTCAAAACGTTTGTGAGTCAACTCGTTTATATGTGTACGCTCACGATGAAAAATATCAATCTTGACGAATACGGACGCGCGAAGGCTGACCCGCTTGTAAAACGTGTAACGGGCATTCCTGGCGAGCAGTTGATGATGCAAGACGGAATTCTTTATTCGCGAAACGCGAAAAGCGACGAATGGCAAAAAGTTGACGAAGATTCTTCTTGGGCGTGTTGGGATTTGAACAACGCAAAGCCTTCCGTAAAAAGTGGGATTTTGGAATTTGTTGTAAGTCCAACGCAAATCGAATCGATGCTTGAATGTGAAAAGATTCGGCGCGAACTCGACATACAATCCGTTCGGCTTGAATGTGAAAAATTGCCGCTCCAGAATCCGCATCGCCTGCGTCGTTTTCTGACCGCGAACGCTACGTTTACACGCTTTTTTCACAACACGAAGCGTTGACTCGCGCGCTTCTTTCGTCGCCGAATGGGGCAGAGTGGTTTCGCGCATTTTTGACAGATTGGACAGAACGCGATTTTGCTGGCGATTTGTATTCTGAATCGAATTTTCGTTTGAATCTTATGATAAAACTCACCGTTGGGCGTTTAGTGGTTCGCAATGCTGAATTTATGCTTCAAAAAATTCCTGCTTCCGAACAAAATTCAGACGAAAAACGCAAAAAATTTCTTTCAGACGCGGATATGATTTTTGGATACATTTGTTTGCTAGACAGAAGAAACATGCCGATTTTCCCGCAAAACAAAGAGGACGGCTCGCCACAGTACATTCCTGAAAATTCGTATTTTATGATGGGCGACAACCGTTTTAATTCGCTTGATATGCGCCATTCTTACGAGGACAGACTTGTTTCTTTGGACGCGACCGACAAATTCAGCGCGACGTATCCGAGCAACATTTCGCCGCAATTTGTGCCGCGTGAAAAAATCCTCGGAACGACGGCGTATCGCTTTTGGCCGCTTTCGCGCAAAGGCGTTCCAGGACACACAGGAAAATAAACGATAATTCGATTTGAAATAAAAAACGACTGAATTTTTTTCAGCCGTTTTTTTTGTTTTAATTTTCAGAAGATGAACCTTTCGATTTCAAATATTCCAGCAATTTTGGAATGTATAGTTTATCTTCGTGCGCAATGTGCGAAAGAACCCAGTCCCGCAAAAAAATCGTAAACTTTAGCGCGTCGGCAACCGTCATTCCGCCGTAACTCCAAAGCATCGAACGAACGCGCCGCTCAAAATCGTCGTGTTCCGTGCGATGATGAGCGTATCCTTCAAAATGCGCCGAACGCATGAGTTTTTCTTCGTCGCGAAAATGATTTGCCGCATACGCCACGCAAGTGTCCAGTGCGGACTTTATGTCCGCTTGCCAATCTTTTCGGCTTTGGTTCGCCAAAAGTCGCCCGTGGAGGTTGTTGCACAATTCCACGAGTTTTTTGTGTTCTTCGTCAACTAAAGGAATTCCCGTTAGGTATTTGTCGTTCCAAGTTACAAATTCTTCTTTCGACTGTCCGACTTCCATTTCGTCCTCCTTTTTGGCGTTTTTTTAGCGTCCGTGGCAGTTTTTGAATTTCAAGCCACTTCCACATGGACACGGGTCGTTTCGTCCAACTCCTGCTGCACTCTGCACGATTTGAACGCGATTTCCGCTTCTTGCTCCAGCCATTGTTTTTTCAGCCTGTTCTTTTGCGTCGTCTGCCATTTCACGCGCACGAGCCTGCGCCTCTCGCGCTTCTCTCGCTGCGTCTTCATCTTCAACGATTTCTTCAACTTCTTGCTGTGGATTTTGAGGATTCTGCATTGGCATTGGCGCGGCTTGAAGTTGAATGCGCACTTTGAACGCGATTCCCGCAATTCCGATTCTGATTTGTTCAATCAATTCGTCAAAACGATTGAATCCGTCGATTTTGTATTCGGTGAGCGGATTTTTTGAACCGTATGAACGAAGATGAACCGCCTCGCGCAGGCTGTCCAGATAATCGAGTTGGTCAAGCCATTTTTTGTCAATCGCGCCGATGTACTGATAGCGCAGGAATGTGTTGAAATTTTCCTTGCCGATTAAATGTTCCTTGCCCGCGATGTCGGCTCGCAA
>CAJOEO010000036.1:43612-65440 GCA_905233535.1 uncultured Treponema sp. | reverse complement strand
CTTCGCGCCGCGTCATACGGTTGCGTTTCGATTCCGATGGTTGGGCTAAAAGCCTCGCTAAACGTGGGCGTGGCATTCGGAATTTTGATGCAAAAATGGACTGAATCTATTTTGAAATCTAACGCGCAAAATCAAAATCTGGCTTAAAACTCACGGACGAAATTGCATTCTCTGAAAAAGAATCAGACGCGCTTTGCATTGACGACGTAACGGAAAACGCAACGTTTTTGGCATCGTCCAAGATTTTTTCAAAATCATACGAAAAAAATACGCTACACAACAAAACCGACAAACAAACGACCGCAAAACCAAACGCTTTTTTCATTTTTTTCTCCTTTTTGTTCGCTTTGATTATTTATACGAATCAAAAATCAAAAAGGACAATTTTTGAAAATTAAAATCGACGAATTTTATTCAGTGAACGCCGCGTCCAATTTTTCAGAGATTATTTTAAGTTGCTCTTCTTGCGTGATGTGAAAAAACGACAAAACGTCTTTGTCAAATTGATAAAAATCCACCTCGCCGTTTTGCCAATGCGTAATCAAATCCGAAAGATAAATCAGCCCCGTAATTTTGCGGAATTTCTCTGGTGCGCAATCTGGTTCGTGGTGGTGGCGAATCACGGTAACGATGACTTCGGGGAAATTCCATTTTTCGGAAAATCGAATTCTAAAATCGGCGTTCCGCCTGTTTCCAACGCAAAAATCGGCAAATCGTTTTCTTTTGCAAAATCTGCAAGTTCTAAAACGCTTTTTCGTTCAAATCCAAGCGTTTCAATGCACCCCATCGCGCTACGAATCGATTTTGAATGATTCGGGTCTACGCAGTCAAATTAAACGGTGAGCGAATGTCCTCGGCGTAAACAAAAACGTTTTTGAAAAAATCGCGTTTTTTTACCGTTCCCGCCTTTTCGTGCGGCGCGATGATTAAATCCCATTCCGCGGGAAACGTGCCGAGCGCGGCAAGAAGCGCGTTTCGGGCGACATTGCAAGCGCGTTTTTCCACGTTTTCAAACGGTTCGATTTTGCAAAGGGCAGAAAGTTCGTCGCGGATTTTTTGTGGCAACGCCTCGTCTTTTGACACGATTTCAACGAGTCGTTTTGTGTATTCCGCCCGCGAAATCGAATGAAACGAATATTCGCAACCTTTTTCCGCTATTCCATCGATGTCTCGTTCCAACGCGCCAAACGTTAGCGCGAGTTTTCGCCGTTTTTGCCCAGGCAAAAGCGTGTTTAGTTTTCCAACTTCAATCATCAAAAATTAAAACGCGGTTTTTATAAGTTCAAAAAGCGTGTCGCTGTTCATGCTTCGCGGAAGATAATTGACGTATTCCAACGACGTGGCAGTTTCCACGGCAAGCGCGAGTTGTTCCACGGAAACGTTCAAATCTTTTAGACGCGCTGGAAGATTTGCTTTCGCGATTCTCATTCTTACGGTTTCCGCAAACGAAGTCGCAACTTGCTCGTCGTCTTGTTCGTCTTGCGAGATTCCCAAAATGCGAGCGATTTTTGCAACGCGGTCGAGTTTGAATTTTGCGCAATCTGCAATAGTGTACGGCAAAAGAATTGCGGCGACCACGGAACGCGGGATTTTGAATCGCGCGTTTATGCAAAGCGACAAAAGCGATGCCGCCCCGATTGAACTTGTGCCAACCGCAAGCGAAGAAAGACAACCGCATTGCGCGAGGATTTCTTCTTGTGGCGTTGTAATTGAAATGTCGCTGTCGTCGTTACCGATTAAACGCATCAACGTTGCCGATTTTTCGGCAAGCATATCGCTGAAAAAGTTTGCTCGTTGCGAAAGATACGCTTCAAAAATCAAACACAAAACTTCCATTGACATTGAATCGATTTGATTTTGTGAAAGCGTTACGTTCAAATTAGGGTCAAAAACCACGAGTTTTCCAAGCGACGATTTTGCAGACATCAATTTTACGCGCGAGGAACGCGAATCGATTACGGGAATCGACTGCGTGAAAAGTTGAAAATCGCGAATTGCCGTTGGAATGCAAAAAAGTGGAACGCTGTCTTTTTGTGGCAATGCACCGTCCACGAACGAATAAAAATCTCCGCCCGCAATCACGTCTGGAAGAACGCTAGCAACTGCGCGTGCAACGCTCATTGTTTTTGCGCCGCCAGCAGCCACAATCGAATGAATGTGCGCATTTTTTGCTATATTCAGCGCATTTTCGATATTTTTTGTCGTCGCTCCGTCGGAAAGTTCGTCAAAAATAAAAAATTCGACATTTCTGTCAGAGAGCGATTGTTTGATTTTATCGGCTATTCCATTTTCCTTTAGAATCGGGTCGATTATTAGCATGGAGCGTGCGCCCCATTCAAGTGCGAATTGTCCAATCCTGCTTGAAGTGTATGAACCAAGCATTATATTCGATGAAACTTTGAAAGTGAAATCAGCCATTATTTTCTCCGTTAAACATTTGCCCTAAAACAAAAAAAAGACGGAAATAAAATTTCCGTCATTGTTCGATTTTTTGCGAAAAATTAAAGTCCGTAAGCCACCATAATAGCGTCTGCTGTTGCCGCAATCCGTTGTGGATTAAGGTAATTTGGGTCTTTAATTTTCTCTTTGATAGAAGCAACCAACTCAGAACGAACGTCTGGAGTTTCATCGGCTACTTTGTCCAAATAATACTGCTCTGCCGCGACTTTCGCCTCGTCAGAAAGGCTAATAGAATCGCCCACAGGAATGCCCACGGACTTTTCTTCCATTCGGCGTGTGCCTTGCACCGCGTTCAATGGGGTTACACCCATGCTCGTATCAAGTTTGTTCAACATCATATTAACCCTGCCCTCTATGCTTTAATTATCGGCGGATTCTTCAGAAAGTTGAGTATTTTTAACGCCTGAAACAAAAACTGCAAACTCTCCCTGGATTTTTTCTCGCTGGGAAAAATCTGCAAAAATTTCGGACGCTTTTGCATCAATTATTTCTTCGTGAATTTTTGTCAATTCTCTTCCCACAACGATTCGTCGTTCAGGGGCGAATTCGGCAATGTCCGAAAGCAATTTTACGATTCTAAACGGCGATTCGTATAAAACGAACGCTTCGCCACGCAAAAGAAGTTCGCGAACGCGCGCCCGTCTGCGCCCTGGTTTTGGCGATAAAAATCCTTCAAACGTGAGCGTTTTTCCGCCCGCGCCCGCAACGGAAACGAGCGTCGCAAACGCGCTTGGTCCTGGAATCGGTACTACGCAAAAGCCCGCACCTCTGACCGTTTGCGCAAGAATCGCGCCAGGGTCGCTAACGCCTGGCGTTCCAGCGTCGCTTGCATAAGCCACGTTATGTCCGTTTTTCAAAAATTCGATGATTTTTGCAGACGCTTTTTCTTCGTTTTGCGCTCTACATGAAACAAGTGTTTTTTTAATTCCAAGATGATTCAATAATTGAAGCGTATGTCGTGTATCTTCTGCTGCTATAACGTCCACAGATTTTAATGTTTCAACCGCACGAAATGTTATGTCGTCCAAATTTCCAATGGGAGTTCCAACAATATAAAGAGTTGCCATTTGAACAGTATAACAAAAAACGCAGATTTGGACACTCTTTGAATTTTTTGATTGCATAAAAAAACGGTGGTCGATTTTTCAAAACCACCGTTTTGTTTTACGATTTTTGTTTTTTTCGTTTGCTAAACAGCCAATTTCCGAAAATCACGCAAAATCCGCCAAAAATCATTAGAGCGCACAAAATTTGCCCCGTGGAAATGTCCGTGAACGACGTGAAAAGATAAATCGGGTGGTCGGAATTTCTAAATCCGATGTCTGCGTCGGGTTCGCGGAAATATTCGATGAAAAATCGGAAAACGCCGTATCCTACGGTGTAAAGTCCGCCTAAAAATCCGTCAAACGGCTTTTTTTTGTGAACAATCCACAAAATTGTAAATAATACTATCCCTTCAAAAAGTGCTTCGTATAGTTGACTTGGGTGTCGTGGCAAGTTTACAAGGCTTTCTTGCGCTTCCATGCCTATTTTTTGCATAAACTCAGAAACCCAATCGATTGACGCGCTAAAACGTTCGCTTCGCGGAACGGTCGGAAAAACGATTCCCCATGGTGCAGTTGTAATTCTGCCGTAAAGTTCGCCGTTCATAAAATTGCCGAGCCTGCCAAATGTATAGCCGAGCGGAATTGCCGTACACATCGCATCTGCCCATTTGAAAAACGGTCGCTTGTGGCGAATGCACCAAAAAATCATGCCGAAAAGCCCGCCAATAAAGCCTCCGTGATAACTCATTCCTGCAAGCCCCGTGAATTTTCCGTTTTGAAATGGCCAAAAAATCAACCAGGGTTTTTTCCAATAATCGCCAGAAGTATCGTAAACAAGCGTTGAGAAAACTCTCGCGCCGATTAGCAAAAAAACGATTCCCGTCGCGATAAAACTAAAAACATCATCTTCGCTTGTTTTTTGAATAGTTCCGTCTTTTGAAATTGAATTTAATGCACCTTCTTTTAAGATTTTTTTAAGAATTAAAAATGCGGTAGAAAATGCGAGAATGTACATTAATCCGTACCAGCGAATTAATCCTAAAATCGGTATTCCTGGGAAAATTTCTGGGTGAATCCAACTCGGATAATTTATGTAGAGGGGTAAAATGTTCATTTTTATTTCCATGTTTGAATTTTTCGGCAGAAAAACCAACCGAAAAATCAAAATCGTGCGTTAAAACTTGTAGCCTGCTGCCGCTGCTTTTACGATTTTGCTTTTGAGCAACGTGTTTTCTTTGCGAAGTTGCGTTAATTCGTATTGTTGTTGCTTTACCAATTCGCCGAGTTCGTTCACGTTTAGCGCACCAGTTCCGACTAAATCTTCCACGAACGACATTTTCGCCGTAAAATCTTCGTTTGCTTCTTCGCTTGCAATGTCAAAACTGTCCAAGCCACCGTCGGAAAACGCGATTGTTTCACTTTGAAGAATTTTCTCCGCAATTCTAAAAATCGCTTGCGACAAAACAGCATTCGGTTTGAAAACAGAAACTGGAAGCCTTGAAGAAAGAGCTTTGTCCTGCATATTGTCGCGGTACATTACGCCCAACGATTCCACTTCAAGCCCCAAATATTGCTGGCACGAACGGCGGATTTTTTGAGCCTTGTCCGCGTCTTTGGGTTCTGAAATCATGTTCATAATCAAACGCGGGCGGAATTTTTTTAGACGAGAACGAAATTTTTCCGCGCTTGGCGGGTCAAGTTCCTCGATAATTTCGATTAATTTTGGAATGTAAAGACGTTGCAACGACGCGCTGTCGCTTCTCAATTTGTTCAAATATTCGTTTGCTTTTGTGCCTTTTTTGAACGTTGCCGCCATTAAACGAAAAACCGCGTTTTTCAAAAAAAGATAACCGTTTAACGTTGCCGTTACAGCGGGTGCAGTTACGATTATTCCTTGCGGAGAAAGCAAAAAAAGGTCCAAAATTGTAAGATGCGTTCCCGCGCCCAAATCCAAAATCAAAAAGTCGCAATCGACAGACTGAAATTTTTTGATTAGCGTATTTTTTTGCGAAAATTTCAGTGACGAAAGACCTGGAATTTCTGAATCGCCAGCGATAAACGAAACGTTTTCGTAATCAGTTGGCAAAATTATGTCTTCAAATCGCGTTTCTCCCGTGATAAACGTGCCGATTCCAAGTTTTGGTGAATTTTGTCCGATTGCAAGATGTAGATTTGACGCGCCTAAATCTAGGTCTGCGAGAATGACTTTTTTGCCCGATTTTCCGAGCGCGACTGCTAAGTTTGCCGACAAAAGGCTTTTTCCAACTCCGCCTTTTCCACTTGCGACTGGTATGATTTGCATGAAAAAATTATACCACAAATTTGCGATTTAGCGAAATTTTTTGTTGTGCTATAGACATCATTCAAATTTTTTTCTATCGAATATTTTTTGAAAGTCCGCCTATAATTGAAAAAATCGTTGCGCCGACGTACAATTAAACGCATGAAGAAATTTTCATTTATCAGAAAGTTTGCACGGTCTGCGGGCGGATTTCTCGCGCTTTCCGTGCTTTCGTCTCAGTGTTTTGCGCAATCTGCATCTGTTTCTGCTGACGAAAGAAGAGCAGAAAATAAACGGTATATCGAAAATCTTTACTATATTTTTGAATATTTGCAGCAAAATTACGTTGACGATTTGGATTCCGAAAAGATTTATCACGGTGCGATAAAAGGAATTATGGAAAGTGCGGGCGACCCGTACACGACTTATTTGGATTCGAATTCGTTTCGTTCGCTTTCAGACACAACGGAAGGAAAATTTGGAGGAGTCGGTCTTTCGATTTCAAAGGCGTTTGAATCCACGCCAGACAAACCCGCGTATGTTGAAGTTGTTTCGCCGATTGACGACACGCCTGGAGCGCGTGCGGGAATTCAAGCGGGCGATTTGATAATTAGCGTGGACGGAACGGACACTTCGTCGATTTCGATGGAAGAAGTTTTGGATCGTTTGCGCGGACAAGTTGGCGAGAACGTTGCACTCGTCATTCGGCACGGTTCTGTTGACCGCGAAGTTATGCTCACCCGCGCTGAAATCGAAGTTCCAACGGTGAAATTTGGCACGGTTGACACGCAAAAGAACAACAAAATCGGCTACATGAAAATCATCAATTTTACGCCGTTGACCGCGGAGCGCGTGCAGGACGCTTTGGATTCGTTTGATTATTCTGCGATAAAAGGAATCGTAATCGACCTCAGAAATAATCCAGGCGGATTGATTTCTTCCGTTCGTGAAGTGGCTGACAAATTTATAGATAACGGACCAATAGTTTCCACAAAAAGTCGCGTAAATCACGAAAATTCGGTTTACGAGGCTTCGTCCAAAAAAACTACGTTTCAAAAAGGAACGCCAATCGTGGTTTTGATAAACAAAGGTAGCGCGAGCGCGTCGGAAATCCTTTCGGGTGCGTTAAAAGACAATCATCTTGCGTATCTTGTTGGGCAACGCAGTTACGGAAAAGGAAGCGTTCAGCAGGTTTTTCCGCTTTCGCAGACAGACGGATTTAAGTATACGGTCGCACGGTACTATACACCAAGCGACGTTTGTATAGATAAAATCGGAATTCCGCCAGACCGCGAAGTTCTTTTTCCAGAATTGAGCGAAGAAGGCGAAAAACAGTACGTTGAATTGTTCAAAAGCGACGAAATCGAAAAGTACGTCAAAAAGAACGAAAACATGACGGAAAAAGACATTGCGTCTTTTGCAAAATCGCTTCGCAAAAAGTACGACGAAATCGACCTTGCGACTTTGCGAAAACTTGTTCGTAACGAAGTTCAACGCAAACTTTCGCCTGCTCCGCTTGTGGATTTGGACTACGACATTCAATTAAACGAAGCGATTAAGATTCTCGAAAAGGAGAATTTTACAAAACTCGTTACAGCGGCAAAAACTCTAAAAGAATTGCAAGATTTGGCGTTGCTTGAGGAAAAAGACGTTATTGGAAAAAAATAATGCGCCTTTTTGTTTGTGAAACTGACCCCGACAAAAACGGAAAAATCGTCGTTGACGGAGATTCGTTCAAACATTTTCGTGCGATTCGAGCGGAAGTTGGCGACATAGTTCGCGTTCGTCTTTTGTCGGGCGAAGAAGCGCAATCGACGATTTCGATTTTGGACAAAAAAAATCAACGTTTGATTTTGCAACTTTGCGCGACTTCTCCGTCGGCGGGGGAGGGGAACGCACTTAAAGAAATTTGGCTTTTTCAGTTTGTGCCGAAATCCACAAAGTTTGACCAAATCGTTCGGCAGGCGACAGAATGTGGCGTTTTGCGGATTTTTCCCGTCGTTTCGGAATTTTCGCGCGACGGCGCACAGAGAACGGATTTTCGATTTGAGCGTTTTGAACGAATAATTCGCGAGGCAATTCAACAAAGCGGTTCGTCCGTGAAAACCCGCGTGGAACATAGCGTTTGCGTAAACGACGTTTGTAAAATCTGGCAAGACGAAATTCAAAAAAACGACGGGCGAGAAAAACGCGCGCTCGTCTTTTGGGAAAAAAACGAAAAGACCGTTCCTTTGAGTAGTCAACTTGACAAAAAAATAGATTTATGCGCGATTGCTGTTGGCTCGGAAGGCGGAATAAGCAACGCAGAAATCGATTCTCTTTGCAACGCGGGGTTCGTTCCAGTTCATCTAAAAACGAACATTTTGAGGTGCGAAACCGCCGCTCTTTACGCGCTCGGCATTGTTCAAAATGCGATTGAATTGTAAAAATAGACCGATAAGAATTTGGCGGTATTTTTGATTTTTACAAAGCCTTTAGAAAAAAGCGCGGGCGAATTGCCGTCATTCAATGGAGAAAACTGATGTCATTAAAACGAATTGAGTTGCTCGGCGTGCCTGTAGATGTTTGTTCGCCTGACGAACTTGCGCCCGCGCTTTTGCAAATTTTAGAAAAGCCTGGCGCAAAGCAAATCGTGTTTTTGTCAATTTGGGATTTAATCAGGGCGCGAAAACGAAAAAGCGAACTCGGCGAATGTCTTAAAAATGCAGATTTGGTTTTGCCCGTTTCAAAAAGCATAATTTCTGGCGTAAAATTTTTGGGAATAAAACTGATTCCTATTCGCTATAATCCGTTTGACGCAACGATTTTAATGCTTTCGATTCTTGACCAATATTACAAAACGCTTTTTCTGCTTGGTGGACGAAAAAAAACTCTGCAACAAGCCGAACGAAACGTCCACGAAACTTTCCCGAATCTTAGAATCGTTGGGCGGTACGTTGGATATTTTCCAAAAAACAGCGAACAATCCGTCGTTACGGCGATTCATAAAGCCGCGCCGTCGCTTGCAATTTTGAGCGAAGGAATTAAGGAAAAAAATCTGTGGGCGTTTCGCAGACGCGAACAATTTTCGTCGAGCATTTTTCTTTTTTACGCGGATTGTTTAGGAATCTTCTCAAAACGAATAAAACGTGTTAGCGAAAAAACTTTTGAAAAGGGCATGGAAGTTTTGAACGAAATTGCTCATAATCCTTTCAAAATATTCTATGTTTTTCCATTCATATATTATATAATATCGTTATTGTGGTGCAAGTTTTTCAAAAAGAAGTCAAATGATAGTTTAGATGAATCCGAAGAAGTCGCGGAAGACAAACAAAATCCAAAAGAAAAAGAACCTTTTGTGCGAGAAATAAGCGAGGAAGCAGTGGATTCGCTTGAACTTGAGTAGCCATTTTGGAGAGAGATGACGAATGCGATTTACGGTCGTACAGAAAAATGTGCGTATACTGTAGTTCACGATTCGTTTAAAAGCGAATTTTGTGGAAAATCGAAAAAAGCGATTTCGTTTGCAAAAGAATTGCGTCGCGTGGCAAAATGCGAATTTCCAGTTTTGTTTTTAGGAGAAAGCGGAGCGGGCAAAACGTTTGCCGCAAAAACCGTTCATTCTCTTTCGGCACGAAGATTCGGGCAGTTTTTTGACGTGAACGTGTCGGCGGTTGCGGACGATTTTGTGGAAAGCGAATTATTTGGCGTTTTAGACGGCGCATTCACCGACGCAAAAAAACGCGAGGGCTATTTTTCGTGCGCGGACGGTGGTAGCCTTTTTCTTGACGAAATTGGAGACGCGACGATTTCCATGCAAAAGAAATTGTTAAAAGTCGTGGAAACGGGCGAATTTAGAAGGCTCGGCTCGTCAAAAATCGAAAGAACGGACGTGCGACTTATGTTTGCAACAAACGCAAATCTGCGTGCGCTGATTAAAAAAGGCGATTTTCGCGAAGACCTTTTTTATAGAATTGCGACGCTCGTCGTGGAATGTCCATCGCTTAGGCAAATGCGCGAGGACATTCCCGATTTTTGCAAATATCATCTTGCCAAAAAAAATTGCCACAAAGTTTTGAGCGATTCAGCGTTAGACCGCCTTGTTGAGTTTGATTGGCCGGGCAATTTTCGGCAACTTCAATCTACGCTTGACCGTGCGACAGTTTTTTGCGACGGTGACGAAATTAGCGCGGACGACATTGTGATTTATTGATTTTCTGTTAAAGCGGCGCGAGAAAACACTGAGCGAAAAAAACGCGCCATGTCTTCTCGTCCCGCGATTTTGAAAAATCCGATTTTTTGAAGGTCGTCGCAGATTTTGTTCACGCAAAAATCGAGTTTTTCAAGCGGAATCGGATTTGACGGCGAGGCGATTTTTTGAACGCGAAAAAGCGAATACGCAACAATTTGAACAGCGTGCGACAAATTAAGCGATGGAAAATTGTCGTCGGACGGAATCGTAATTCCAATCGTACATTCGTTGAGTTCTTCTTCCGTTAAACCCGTGCGTTCGTTTCCAAAAGCGATTGCGATTTTTTCGCCATTGCTTTGCTCTGACGCTGCATCGGCAAATTCTTCGGGAAGCAAAAGTCTGCCACGCTTTTTTCCGCGTCTTCGCGTTGTGCCTGCGCAAATAGTGCAATCTTTTGTCGCTTGTGTAATCGACGAAAAAAATTCGGCACGTTCCCAAATTGGCGCGGCGTGAATCGCAAGAACGCGCACTTTTTCGTCGTCGTAAGATTCTTTTTTGCCGACGATTCTCAAATTTGAAATTCCGCAATTTGCCATCGCCCTGCAAACCGCTCCAATGTTTTGGCTTTTTTCGGGGCGAACGAGTAAAATAATCACGTTTTTTAGGTTCATGCAAAAAAGTTTACGCGCTTTGTGCATAAAAATCAGCAGAAAATTTGGTGAATATTATGGAAGAAAATTGTCTTTTTGGAAAAAAAGCGTTTATCGTTGGCGGTTCTGGCGGAATTGGGCGCGAAATCTCGCTTTTGCTCGCTACAAAATGCAAAAAAATCGTCGTTCACGGTTCAAAAAAATCCGAACAATTTGATTTTTTGGAAAAGAAAATTAAAGAATCTGCGGATTTTCAAAAAATCGTTTTTGATTTTTACGAATCGGATTTTTTGTCCATAAAATCTTCGCCCGTTGCAAGCGAGGCGGCGAATTGCGATATTTTGTGCGTTTGTTTTGGACCGTTCATTCAAAAACGACTAGAAGAAACAACTATACAAGATTGGCAAAAAGTCGCGCTTTTTGATTACGCTTTGCCTGGCGTTTTGCTTTCGCTCGCGCTTCCAAAAATGATTGAACAAAAATTCGGGCGGATTTTGTTTTTTGGCGGCACGGGAACGTCGCACAGAAGCGAATTTCGCACAAATGTTGCATACGCGGGCGCAAAATCCGCGTTGAACGTCCTCGTGGAAAGTACGGCGGCGAATTATTCAAAATACGGAATTACTTGTAACGCGATTTTGCCAGGATTTACCCAAACACAATACACGTCAAAAATTGACGAAATTCTTTCTGCAAAAATGCCACTTGGTCGGCAAATTAACGCGAAAACCATCGCAAAAACCGCGCTTTTTCTTTTAGAAAACGAAGATATTAACGGCGCGTTGTTAAGATTAGACCAAGGTTGGAGTGCGTAATTTTACAAAGGTTTGTATTTGACCAAACAAGGTTCATGTGGTATCATTCCTTATTCTAATCTGTAAAGTAGCTTTCAGGAGATAGGAAATTTTATGGGTAACAACAATAACTTGGTTCCTGGTTTCAACGATGAGCGCGACGACAGCCTTAAAATAAATCTTGAAAAACTTGATGGAGTGGAGAGTGGGCTAGTCATCTATCTCAATGGCTACATTGATACCTACAATTCGAGTTTTTTTCAAAAACGGATTCAGAAGGTTGTTGAGGCGGGCTTTATAAACCTTGTTTTTAATTGTGCTTCGTTAAATTATGTTTCTTCTACGGGCATTGGTTCGTTTACGGCTTTTCTAAAAATGATAAAGCCAAAAGGCGGAGACATCGTTTTGCTTGAAATTCAAGCGAAGGTTTACGAGGTCTTTCAGTTATTGGGATTTTCGCAATTTTTTAACATCAAAGATTCAATGCAAGAAGCGATTGCGTTCTTTAAAACTGGAACGGTTTCATCTTCCGAGAGCATTTTCCCAAAAATCTTTAGTTGTCCAGTTTGTTCAAAACGACTAAAAGCCACAAAAAGCGGTCGATTCAGATGTTCTGAATGTAAATCGATTTTGGCGATTGACCCGCAAGGTCAAGTTTTCCTTGGATAATTTGACGTTTTTTAGAATCCCGCATTGCTTGTGCGGGATTTTTTTTGTCCTCGCTTTATTTTGCCAAGATTCACGCCGAAATTCGTAGAGTAGGGGACTAAATGAAAGCGTCGTTATCGTTGATTATTTCTTATATTTTTCTCTGCATTGTTGGAACTGCGGTTTGTGCCGCATTATTTATGGTTTTGGCTTCGCTCCATTCGTTTGTAATTGGCGAATCGCTGTCAATCGTTTCTGCGACGCTTTTTTTTGATGGCGTTTTGTTTTCTGCGCCAGCGGTTGCAGTTGCGTCGCTCGTTCTTCTTATTTTGCGAACGATTCGATGGCGAAATGTAAGCGCGTTTGGTTCAATTCTTTCGTTTATTTTTTATATTTTGATTGGAATTGGACTTTGGGGATTTGCGTTGCCGAAATTTTTTTCGTACACGGCGGAACAATTTTCGCAAATTCAACAAAAAAACGAATCCACAAAAGTTTCTTCTGGATATTTTCGTAGACAAAACGACAAAATCTTCTATTATTCTCGCGTTTTGCCGAACGAAAACGCGGACGGCGTTTTTCTTGAAGAAAACGGCGTTCCTTCTTATGCCGAGCGATTTTCCGATTTGCCCGTCAACGTGGAAAAATCCGATTCGTATTCCGACATTTTGGTTCGTGAGGCGGTAAAAACGTCTTTTTTTGCAGGCGAGGCGATTGAAATCTACAAAACGATTCTTTTTAATGCACAAAAAAGTTTGCAAGACGGACAATTTTCTTGGATTTTGTTTTCCACGCTGGGACTTTCGCTTCTTTCGCTTTACGCTTTTCGCTTTGCAAGCACTTGGCGACTTGCCAGCGCAACGAGCGTTGTTTTTGGCGCGATTTTTGTAGTTCTTGTAAATTATTTTTGTTTTGCGCAAAAAATTCCTGCTGTCGTATTAGATTTTTACAAATATCTTCCAGCGATTTTCCAAAAATATTCGATTTCAGTTTATTTTAATGTTTTATTTGCCGTTGTTCTTTGTTTTTTCGGAATTATCAAGTTGATTTTAAGAATTAAGCGCGAACGAGTTTTGCGGGAGGGCGAAAAATAATGAAAAAACTTGTTTCGATTTTGTTTGGACACGTTTTATTTGTTGCGATAATTTGCTTTATCGTCGTGTCGTTTTTCTTCAAAAAGCCAGAACTCGTTCCGCAAACCGAGGCAAAATACAACGCGCTAAAAACTTTGGAATTGTTTTTGAAATTTTTGCCAGCCGCAGTTAGCACAGGATTCCTTGTTGGCGTTTCAGTTTCGTTGTTTAACGCGGCAAAAGGCGCAGTCAAACGGTTTCGGCTTGTAGTGATTACTTCTCTTTTTTGCGTGTTTTCAATTTATTTTTCAAGCGAAGTTTTGCTTCCAGTTGTTTCTTCTATGATTTCGGACGCGGTTTCCGCGCCAAAAGTCTTTCGCACGTTTCTTGAACTTGGAAACAGAAGTTATCAAGACGGACACATGGACATGGCGTTGCGCTACGCAACGGAAGCGTTGACGCTTGACCCGAATAACGAAGACGCGCGAAAACTCCGCGAAAACGCGATTTCGTTGGGGAATGCAACTGTGGATTTGCCCCGCGAAAAACAAGAAAATCAAAAAATCGAAGAGGTCGTTTCTGATTCTTTTGACGTGAATTTTTCTTGGAACGAAATTAGCGGTCGTAGCGCGGAAGAATTGTTTGAAAAAAGCGAGGACGCAGAAGCGAACGGCGATTGGATTGATGCGCATTATTACGCATTGCTCGCGGCGGCTTCGGCAGAAAACGGTTCTACGCTAAAACGTGATGCAACATTGCGCGCGGCGCATTATTGGAGCGTTCTTTGCGAGCCGTCGGAAATGGTTGATTCGCCAGAAATGCGACTTTTCCAGCAAAAAAAAGCCGCGTATACGCTAATGGCGGAAGGCGACGACGTTGGCGCGTATTTTAAGTTTTTGGAAATTTTGAATACAAACGAACTTGCCCGCGACGACCCCGACATAAAAAAATTCTTAAAAATCGTAACTAATCGAGTTGAAACGAATTGCTTTTTCACCGACGAATTGGAAAATCTGCGCCGATTTGAAAATCAAAAAAATGTCCACTTTGCGATTCCAAAAGAAAACGGAGATTTTGACATTGTTTTCGTTCGTGGAATTACGACTGTGCGTGAAAACGATAAAACCGTTCAATATTTGCGGTCGCTTTCAATTTTTTCGTACGACGCAGACGGCGAGTTTGTCCGCGAAATTAACGTGCCTTACGCAAAACTTTTCTTTGAAAAAGTGTCGAATTTTTCGCAAGTTGAAAAAGAAACGTTTGGAATCCGCGACGAATTTGGAGAAGTTCCGTTTCTTCTTCTGCACGGACTTGATTCCACGGTGGTTGGAAAAGAAACGCGCCCAGCATATTTTTTTGCGGACGAAAGTCAAAAAAATCGCCAAAAATTAAAGTCTGAAAAGTTTGTTTTCGCGCTTTCAAAATCCGATTATTCGATGATTTGCGTTGCAAGTGCGGGCGAGCAGTTTTTGAGTCCCGTTGCGTTGTGGTCGCTTTTTAAGCGTGCGCAAAAATTTGGATTTGTTACAGAAATTTTTGGTGCGCAACTTTTGCATTTGCTTTCGTTTCCGCTTTTCATTTTGATTTTCTTTATTTTCCTTGCAAAAATTGCTTGGAACAACCGCGTGGATTCTGGAAGACTTTTTAAATTTTCTTGGATTTTTATTTTACCAGTAATTACGGTTCTTCTTTTTATTGCGTTTTCGATTTTGAATTACGTTATCCGTGCGATTTCGTTTTCGTTCGTTTCGTCGTTTGGACTTGCCGCCGTCGCGCCGTCGCTCATCGTCGGAATCGTCGCGCTTTTTTACGTTTCAACGTCGTTTATAATTCACGCTTGGGATTGAATTTTTTAAAAAGAACGCGGTGGTTTCGACTGGCTCAACCACCGCGTTTTTTTTGCTTTAATCCCCGCGATTTTTTTTTCAATTACCGCGTTTTTTCGTTTTAATCTTCAAGTTCGATTTTTTCGATTCTCGCGCCCAAAGATTTGAGTTTTTCCACAAGATTTTCGTATCCGCGCTCGATTTGGTAGACATTTGAAATCGTCGATTCGCCGTGTGCGCAAAGTGCCGCAATCACCATTGCCATTCCTGCGCGCACATCGGGCGAAACGAGATTGTCGCCGTGAAGCGCGCTTGGACCTGAAACAACGGCGCGGTGCGGGTCGCACAGCGTGATTTTTGCTCCCATCGAAATCAATTTGTCAACAAAAAACATTCGGCTTTCAAACATTTTTTCAAAAATCAAAACAGTGCCTTCAACTTGCGTTGCCACAACCGTCATAATCGAAGTCAAATCTGGCGGAAAGCCCGGCCACGGAGAATCGTCGATTTTTGGAATCATTCCGCCGAGGTCGGAATTCACCTGCATTTTCTGCCCGATTGCCACGGTAAGACGGTCGTTGTTCACGCCGTCGCCTTTTTCAATCGTCCATTTGATTCCAAGTTTGCCGAACGAAACCCTGAGCGGACGCATATCAAGCGCGTTCACGCCCGTAATCGTAATAGAACCGCGGGTTGCCGCAGCAAGCCCGATATACGAACCGATTTCCATAAAATCAGGTCCAATCGAAAATTCCGTTCCGTGAAGTTTTTTCACGCCCTCAATAAAAAGAATGTTGCTTCCGATTCCGCCAATTTTCGCGCCCATAGAAACGAGCATTCTGCACAAATCCTGAACGTGCGGCTCGCTTGCCGCGTTTGTAATCGTGGTTTTGCCGTCCGCAAGAACCGCCGCCATCACCGCGTTTTCGGTTGCGGTAACGCTCGTTTCGTCCAAAAAAATGTCCGCGCCCGCAAGTTTGTTCGCGGAAAAATTGAACGCGCCTTCGATTTCGATTCTCGCGCCCAAATCCTGCAATGCAAGAAAATGCGTGTCCATTCGTCTGCGCCCGATGACATCGCCACCAGGCGGGGGCAGAATCGCCCTGCCTGTCCGCGCCAAAAGCGGACCTGCAAAAAGAATCGACGCACGGATTTTTTTTGAAAGCGAAACTGGAATCTCCGAAGAATTTACTCCGCCCTCGATTTTCCATTCGTGCGGAGCGATATTTTGAACATTCGCGCCGAGCGTCCGCAAAATCTCAAGCATAACGGTCGGTCAAAAGTGCCGCCGCAATGCAAGGCAGAGCCGCGTTTTTGTTTCCGCTTGCAGCCACCGTTCCGCGAATCGGAATTCCGCCTTCGATTTTGTATTTGTGCATAAAAATTTCCTTGATTTATACGGAAAGATTTTTGATTATACCACGCGCCACAGTTTTTGCGTAAAGAAAGTGCGTAAAGTTGAATAATCTTAAAAATTGTTTTTTATCGAAAAAAATTAGTGATTTAAACATGAAAAAAATATTCTATCTATTTTTTGAAATCTTGATGTTCTAAAAAAATCGAATACGAATTCTGCAAAAATTGGAAGATTCTAAAGGCGGTTTCAAAAAATTCGTCCGTTGCACGCCCTCGCTGATTCCATTAAAATCAAAAATATGTACCGAATTTTCATTGAGCGTAAGCCTGGCTTTCAAGCGGAAGCGGCGCGCATTTTAGCAGAAATCCGCGGATTTCTTGGAATTAACGGGGTTACGGGGGTTCGCTACCTGAACCGATACGACATAGAGAATACATCTGACGAGGTTTCTCGTCTTGCTGCCGAGCGTATTTTTTCCGAAGTGCAAGGCGACAATGTTTTTGAAAAAGTTGAAATTCCGCAGAACGCGCAAGTGATTTTGTGGGAATATTTGCCTGGACAATACGACCAGCGTGCAGACAGCGCGGAGCAGTGCCTTTCGCTTTTGCGCGAAAGCGTCAAAAATTCCGTTGCGGTTGAATCAAAACCGCCGCGCGTTCGCTGTGCGAAAATGGTGATTTTGGAAGGCGACGTTTCTTCTTCCGATATTGAAAAAATCCAAAAATACCTTGTAAATTCCGTGGATTCGCGTCTTGCGTCTAGCGACGTTCCAGAAACGCTCGCGCTTCACGCGGAAGAACCCGCCGACATTCCAACAGTTGCGGGATTTATTTCGTTCAATCGAAAACAACTCGACGAATATCGCCAAAAAATGGGACTTGCCATGGACGAGCGCGATATTGAGTTTTTGCAGAAATATTTTAAAAGCGAAAAACGCGACCCCACAGAAACTGAAATTCGAGTTTTGGACACATATTGGTCAGACCATTGCCGACACACCACGTTTAACACGATTCTAAAAGACATCAAAATCGCAAAAGGCGCGTACACAAAAAGATTCAAAAAATCGCTTGAAAACTACAAAGAAATGCACGCCGAACTTTACGCAAAACGAAAAGACAAACCGTTTTCGTTAATGGACATGGCGACTCTTGGCGCAAAGTGGCTCAAAAAACACGGAAAATTGGACGATTTGGAAGACAGCGCGGAAAATAACGCTTGTTCAATCGTAATCGACGTGGAATTTACGACGGGCGAGCCGAGCGAAAAATGGCTTTTAATGTTCAAAAACGAAACCCACAATCACCCAACGGAAATCGAACCTTTTGGTGGAGCGGCAACGTGCATTGGTGGTGCGATTCGCGACCCGCTTTCGGGACGAAGTTGGGTTTATCAGTCGATGCGCGTAACGGGCGCGGGCGACCCAACTGTTCCTCTTTCAAAAACGCTTGACGGAAAACTTCCTCAATTAAAAATCGTGCGCGAAGCCGCGCAAGGTTTTTCGTCTTACGGAAACCAAATCGGGCTTGCGACTGGGCAGGTTGCAGAATATTATCACCCAGGCTTTGTTGCAAAACGCATGGAAACAGGCGCAGTAATCGCGGCTGCCCCTGTTGAATCCGTGATTCGCGAAGAACCAGAAAAAGGCGACGCGGTGATTTTGCTTGGTGGCGGTACGGGGCGCGACGGAATCGGTGGCGCGACAGGTTCGTCAAAAGTCCACACGCAAAAATCCGTTTCTACGGCGGCGGCGGAAGTCCAAAAAGGAAACGCCGTTGAAGAGCGAAAAATCCAGCGACTTTTCAGAAATCCCGAAGTTTCAAAAATCATTCGTCGTTGCAACGATTTTGGCGCGGGTGGCGTTTCGGTTGCAATCGGCGAACTTTCTCCAGGACTTCTTGTGGATTTGGACAAAGTTCCAAAAAAATACGACGGACTTAACGGAACGGAACTTGCGATTAGCGAAAGCCAAGAACGAATGGCGGTTGTGGTTCGAAAATCCGACGTTGAAAAATTCATTCGTGCCGCAAATGACGAAAATCTGAACGCGGTGGAAGTTGCCGAAGTTACCGATTCTAATCGACTTGTGATGACTTGGCGCGGAAAAACAATCGTCGATTTGTCGCGAGAATTCCTTGACAGCGCGGGCGCGGAACACGAAGCAAAAGCGTTAATCGAAAGTCCAGCCGACGTGCGCGAAAGTCCGCTCGTCTGTCCATTGGAAAGCGTGCAGAACGCGCTTGGCGCGTGTAAAAGCGCGACTGGCGAAAGTGCAAGTGAAAAGCCCACGGAAAAACAGATTCGCGACGCATTTTTGGCAAATATTTCTGACCTTGCGTGTTGTTCGCAACGAGGACTTTCGGAACGATTTGACGGTTCGATTGGCGCGGGGACGGTGCTTTTTCCGTTTGGCGGCAAAAATCAAGGAACGCCCGAAGCAGGCATGGCGGCAAAAATCCCCGTTCTTTATCCACGCGAAACTTCAACCGCAAGTTTGATGGCGCATGGATTCGACCCGCGGATTTCCGCCTGGTCGCCATGGCACGGCGCACAAACGGCTGTAATTTCGTCGCTTGCAAAAATCGTTTCGATTGGTGGCGATGCTTCAAAAGCGCGTTTGAGTTTTCAAGAATTCTTTGGGCGCACCGTAAACGAAGAATCTTGGGGAAAACCCGCGGCAGCGTTGCTTGGCGCACTCGACGCACAAAAAGATTCAGGTTGCGCATCAATCGGTGGCAAAGATTCCATGTCTGGCACATTTGAAAATTTAAACGTGCCGAACGTTTTAATTTCGTTTGCCGTTGCAACAGAAAACGCAAAAAACGTCTGTTCTGGTGCGTTCAAAAAAGGCGGCGACTATCTTTATCTTGTAACCACGCCTTACACAGATTCGCTTGAACCCGATTGGGATATTTTCAACAAAAACGCAAAAGAACTTCACAAACTCAACGCCGAAGGAAAAATCAAAGCGATGTATCCAGTTGGCGCGGGCGGAATTGCCGAGGCGGTTGTAAAAATGGCGTTTGGTTCGGGCGTTGGCTGTCAACTTACAGCGATTCCCGCCAGCGCGACCGCGTTGGGATTCCACAGAAACGTCGATAACACGATTGCAGACCTTTTTACGCCGCTTTACGGTTCGATTATAGTTGAAACGGAAAATCCACAATTTGAATACAATCCAGATTTTGTGAACACCACTGTTTTGAGAATCGGAAACACGCAAAAAGACTCAATAATTTCAGTGGCGATGACGGGCTTAAATCCGCTTCCAATGATGGACATAAAACTTTCTGAACTCGAAAACGCTTGGGAAAAAACGCTTTCTTCCGTTTTCCCGCCTGTTTCTTCAAAAGAGGCTGTTCAGATTCCCGATTGGGCGAAAAAAATCCATTCGTCGCTTGAAGAAAATCGAAAAAAATCGTCCACGTTTACGACATTTGCAAAAACAAAACCGCGCGTTTTGATTCCTGTTTTTCCAGGCACAAACTGCGAATACGACATGGCGCGCGCGTTTGAAATTGCGGGCGCGGATTCAAAAATCCTCGTTTTCAAAAATAGAACGCCGCAAGATTTGGAAGAATCGCTTGGCGCGTTGAAAAACGAAATTGCGTCTGCGCAGATTTTCGCGCTTGCTGGCGGATTTAGCGCGGGCGACGAACCAGACGGTTCTGGAAAATTCATAGCGAACGTTTTGCGCGAAGGTCGCGTTTCCGACTCGATAATGGAACTTTTGGAAAATCGCAAAGGCTTGATTCTTGGAATTTGCAACGGATTTCAGGCGTTGATTAAAACAGGGCTTGTGCCGTTTGGAAAAATCGTTCAACCAACAGCGGATTCTCCGACGTTGACGTTCAATTTTGTTGGGCGACACGTTAGCCGAGTTGTTCGCACACGCTTGACGAGTGCAATTTCTCCTTGGGCGTTGGACGAAACCGTTTTGGACAGCCGTCCGCATTACGTTCCAGTAAGCCACGGCGAAGGTCGAATCGTTATGGCGGAAGATTTGGCGAAAAAACTTTTTGAAAACGGACAAATTTTCAGCCAATATTGCAACGAATCTGGCGAAATCGCGGTTGAAGAACCAGCGAATCCGAACGGTTCTGCGTTTGCAATCGAAGGAATTACGAGCGCGGACGGTCGAATTTTGGGAAAAATGGGACATTCTGAGCGAACGATTGGAAAATCTGACAAAAACGGACGAAGTTTTGATTTAATCAAAAATATCGCAGGAAATCCATCTGAAAATCCGAG
Organism: uncultured Treponema sp.; assembly: GCA_905233535.1. Lineage (GTDB taxonomy): Bacteria > Spirochaetota > Spirochaetia > Treponematales > Treponemataceae > Treponema_D. The sequence continues at coordinate 44,883 of CAJOEO010000036.1, read as the reverse complement.
CGGAAATTCGTGCCAAAACATTTTTGCCGCGGGCGTAAGATATTTTGCGTAAAATCGTTTCATTCTGAACGACAAAAAAATTTCGATTTTTGCGTTTGTTCAGAATGAAAATTTTTATTTGTAAAAGGGGAGAAAAATGAAAAAGCAAATTGCGATTCTTTTTTCGTTTTCGGTTTTGATTTTTGCGTCTTGCAAACTTGAATGGGAAACCGATTTTGAAAAAGCGCAAGAGCAAGCCAAAAAAACTGAAAAATCGATTTTGTTAAATATAACGTCGTTTGAAACTGACGATATTTCAAAACCGCTCCAAGAAAAAGTTTTTAATCTTTGGAAATTTGGACAGAAATACAAAAAACAATTCATTTTTGTGAATCTTGATTTTTCCGAACGAATGAAAATGAACAGTTTGGGCGCGGACGCGACGGAAGATGACGTTCTTGCGATGCAAAAAATCCTTGCCGACAGCCAGGGCGCGCTTGAAATTGCGCAAAAATACGCCGTGCGCGATTTGCCGACAACGCTTATTTTGTCAAAAGACGGATTCGTCGTGTCGCGATTGAATTTTTTTGACGTAAAACCAGATTTTGACCCGAGTGCCGAAAGCGCACAAGACGCAAAAGTCGAAGATATTGTTGATATTTACGATTTTGACAAAGTTTGTTCCACTATTGATGAGGTTCTTCCCGCACTTGAAGAATTCAATGCTCGCATAAAAATTGCGGACGACGAAACCGCTGATGCGCGAAAACGAGTTGATGCGATAAATCAAATTTTTGACAGCACGGATTTTGCGTATCAAAGACTTTTGCGCCGATTTAGCGAAACAGTTTTGAAACTCGACGCTTCAAATCAAAGTGGAACGCTTGGAAAACACATTATTTCGATTGCACTTGCTGATGACGAAGGAAGCGACAACGCGATTTTTGCAAGTTCGCACTACGAAAAAGCCGCAGAACACCCCGCGCTCAGTGCAAACGACAAACAATTTTTGTATTTTCAGGCGGCAACGAGTTTTTCTCGCGCGCAAAACGAAGATTCGTTTGCTCAGGCGGGCGGATTTGACAGAATTGCAACGCTTTTGGATAAAAGTTTGGCGGCAGACCCGAGTAGCGAGTTCGCGCCTGCGATTAAATCTGCGATTCAAGATTTTAAGCGTTGGCGAGAAGAATTTGAAAAACTCAAAGAACTTTCTGAAAATCCACAAACGCAATCTTCAGAAAATGCAGAAAATGCAGAAGAAGTGCCGAACGCACAAAATTAAACATAAACCG
>CAJOEO010000036.1:39466-43554 GCA_905233535.1 uncultured Treponema sp. | reverse complement strand
AATTCTTTTCTTTTAGTATTGATTCTTGCGGCAAGTACATTTGTAACGCTTTCAATGCTTTTTAGCGCGAGCGAAAGCGCGTTTCTTTCGCTCAACAAACTTCGAGTTCATTTTTTGCGGAAAAAAGGCGACAAACGGGCGATTCGCGTTGGAAAACTGCTCGACCGCAAAGAAGAACTTTTGAATATGCTTCTTGTTGGAAACGAAATCGTAAACGTCGCACTTTCCGTTGTTTTAACTTCCGTTTTTCTTGCAATGTTTGGAGCAAAAGGTCTTGGAATTGCCACGGCAATTTCCACCGTTTTGCTTTTAATTTTTGGCGAAATCACACCAAAAAGTGTAACCACGCGCCACCCCGAACAAATCGCATTCGCGCTTTCGTCTTACGCCACGTTTTTCTTTTGGCTTTTGCGTCCGCTCGTAATTTTTTTTACGTTCGTTTCGCGTTCGATTTTGAAGATTTTTGGAATCGACACGCAAAAAAAGCGTGCGACTTTTACCGAAGACGAAATCAAAACGTTCATCGATGTTGGCGGCGAAGAAGGCGTTTTGGAAGCAGGCGAAAAAAAAATGATGAGCCGCGTTTTCAAATTCACTGACCTTGCCGCCGTTGACATCATGGTTCCGCGCCGAAAAGTCGTCGGAATCCCGCTGGACATTTCGTTTCGCGACGTGATTATGTTGAGCGAACGGCGCAGACTTTCGCGTTTTCCCGTTTTTGAAGGCGATTTAGATAAAATTGTGGGTATATTATATGTAAAAGATTTACTTTTTTATTCAGGAAACCGCAAAGATTTTAAAATTCAAAGCGTAATGCGAGAACCGCTTTTTATTCCAGGAACTGCAAAAATGAGCCAAGTTCAAGAATTGATGCACAAAAAACGGCAGAATTTCGCCGTCGTTGTGGACGAATATTCTGGAACGGACGGAATTTTGACGAGCGAAGACATTTCGCGCGAGATTTTTGGCGCGATTGGCGAAGATTTTGCGTCCGCGGGAAGAGCGACCGCCGTTTCTGAAACGCTTTTTGATTCTCCCGTTTGCGAAATCGACGGTTCGTCGCGTCTTTCAGACCTCGGCGAGCAACTTCGCATTCCGCTTGAATCGAATATGAACGACACTATTGCGGGATTCATTTTGGAAAAACTCGACAGACTCGCCATGATTGGCGACAAAATCGACGTGGGAAACTGCACGTTCATTGTGGAAAAAATGGACGGACTTCGCATTTCGCGCGTTCGCGTTGTAAAAAAAATGGACGAAGAGGACGAAGATAATGCTGCATACGCTGATTGAAATCGTCTTGCCGATTTTTGCGGTGATTTTTTTGGTGGCATTAGTTGCGTTTTTTGCTGCGAGCGAAACGGCTTTTCTTTCGATAACGTCCGTAAAATTAAAGCAACTTTTAAAAGAAGACGATTCGACAAAAAAATCCACGCCAATAAAGAAAATCGCATTCTTAAAAAAAGACACCGACAGACTTTTGTCGCTAATTTTAATCGGAATCAATTTTGTAACGTCGCTTGCGTCTGCGGTGGCGGCGGCGGTTGCCATAAAAATCGCGGGCGAGGCGGGCAGCGCGATTGCCACGATTGTAATGGTTTTTGTTTTGATAATTTTTGGAGAAATTACGCCAAAAACTTTTGCTGCCGTTTATCCCGTTCGCGCGGCGGGACTTTTTGCGTCCGCGTTGATTTTCTTGGAAAAATTGCTTTTTCCAGTCGTTTGGATTTTTGCAAAAATCTCTGGCGCGATGACGTTGATTCTAAATTCACTTTGGAAAGACAATGGCGCACTAATCACCGAGGAAGAATTAAAAAGCCTAATCGACGTTGGCGAAACCGAAGGCACGTTGGAATCAAATGAACGGCGTATGCTATACAAAATCTTCGATTTTACGGATTTGCGTGTGCGCGACATAATGCGCCATCGTTCAATGGTAAAATTCATTCCGCTTGGTGCGAATTACGACGACGTTGTAAAAATCTTTGCCGAAACTGGATTTTCGCGTTTGCCTGTGTGCGACGGCGGTTTTGAAAATGTGCGCGGAACTGTTTACTATAAACACGTTCTTATAAAATCCCGCTACCGCGATTCGCCGAAATTCCTTACAAAATGCGTTTCGCCCGCTGTTTTTGTGCCAGAATCTTTTACGGCGACTGAACTTTTGGCAAAATTCAAAAAAGAACGAGTGAATTTTGCAATCGTAATCGACGAAAACGCATCGAATTCGGGAATCGTAACGATGGACGACATAATGCGGACGGTTTTTGGGCAGAGCGTTCAAGAAGATTCGCCCGAACTTCCGCCAGAACAGCGCATTCAAGTCGTTTCCACGGTGGAATACATCGTGCCTGGCGATTTGCGCCTTGACGACGTGAACGAACTTTTGGGCATGAATCTTTCGAGCGAAGATTACGACACTTTGGCGGGTTGGCTTTTGGAAAAGTTTGACGCATTGCCAGAAAACGGCGACACGATTTTTGTGGACGGAATCACATATCGCATTGAAGAACAAAGTCAACGTCGGATTCGTAGCGTGCGAATCACGCTTTTAAGCCCTCCGCTTCTTCGTCGCAAATAGACGAATCTTCCGAGCGCGTTTTCGTTATCAATTTTCAAGAAAAAATGGTTGCGCTATACTTTTTGTATGAAAGTTTGGATTAAATATTTAATTGGAATCGCGCTTGGATTTGCGGCGTTTTTTATTCTTCCGTTGGGCGAAAACGTGCTTTCCACGCTTTCGGAATTTGCGGTGCATTTTGGACGATATGCGCTTTTCCCGCTCGTGTTTTTTGGAACTGCGCTTGCGGTTTTTCGTTTGCGCACGAATCGAACTTTGCTCAAAACGTCGATTTGGACGTTTGCGATGATTTTTTTGTTCACGTTCGTTTTGACTTCGATTGGAATTGTATCCGCGCTTTTAATTAAACTTCCGCGAATCCCGATTACTGGCGAACGAATGATTGAACAGCAACCAATCGACATAAAATCACTCGTCTTGCAACTAGTTCCATTTAGCGCGTTTGATTCTCTTCGCGAAGGAATCTACATTTTGCCGATTTTTGTTTTTGCAGCATTTTTTGGCGCGGGCTGCTCGTCAGAAAAAGAAGGAGTGCGTGTGGTCGTTGCGTTCGTGGAATCGGCGGCGCGAATAATGCACAACATCGCGGCGTTTTTCGCCGAGTGGATTTCCGTTGGACTAATCGCCGTAACGTGTTGGTGGCTTCTTTGTGCGCGTGGCGGACTTTCTTCGCCAGTTTTTTCAAAAATGTTTTTGCTTCTTCTCGTGGATTTTTTGATTTTTGCTGGCGTTTTGTGTCCACTAATCATTCGTTTAGTTTGCAAAGACCCGCGACCGTTTCACGTTCTTTACGCTTCCGTTGCGCCAGTTTTGGCGGCATTTTTCAGCGCAGATTCGAATTTTTCGCTTTTGGTGAACATGAGGCACGGGCGAGAAAGTTTGGGAATCCGCGACGAAGTGAATTCGTTTTCGTTTCCGCTTTGCTCGGCGTTTTCGCGGGGCGGCGCGTCGCTTGTTGTTTCCGTGTGTTTCGTTTCAATCGTGCGTTCTTACGTTGATTTAGGAATTCGCGCAGAAGACGTGTTTTGGCTTTTCACGACGGCGGCGGCTGTTTCGTTTTCGCTGTGCGCTTTGCCACAAGGTGGCGCGAGCGTTGCATTAACAATCATCTGCACAATGTACGGACGAGGATTTGCCGACGGATTTTTGCTGTTGCGTCCCGCATTGCCGTTTTTATGTTCGTTTGCCGCGATTTTTGACGCAACGAGCGCGATTTACGCAACGTACATCGTCGCCGTAAAAACAAAAGCAATCGACCACAACGCAATCAAAAAGTACATCTAACGATTTTGTTTTTTTTGTGTGAAATTATCGCATGAAAAAAAACTAAAATCTTGCAAAAATATGTCGAAAAGATTTTTCCCGCCCTTTCAAAAATCGTGGTAAAATCGGATATATCAATTTTTGCGTTTGAAGCGACGGAGGTTCAAATGAAGGGAAATGTAATCGTTGGTCAGTCGGGCGGTCCGACATCTGTAATCAATTCAAGCCTTGCGGGCGTGTT
>CAJOEO010000036.1:0-39451 GCA_905233535.1 uncultured Treponema sp. | reverse complement strand
TTACGTATACATCGAACTGTCCGAAAAGCTCGATTCTACAATGGCGATAGACCCTTTGAAGAGAACGCCGTCTTCGTATTTGGGTTCGTGCCGCTACAAACTTCCAGAAATCAAAGACGACCCAGCCACTTTTGAAAAAATCTTCAAGATTTTGAACGAACTCAACATCAAATATTTCTTCTACATCGGCGGCAACGATTCGATGGACACCATAAAAAAGCTCTCCGATTACGCGATTGTAACGAGTAGCGACATCAAATTTATGGGCGTTCCAAAGACGATTGACAACGACCTCGCCGTTACAGACCACACGCCAGGCTATGGAAGCGCGGCAAAATTCATTGCGGCAACGATGAAAGAAATTATCCGCGACGGTCTCGTTTACGATTATCCGACGATTTCCGTTGTGGAAATCATGGGTCGAAACGCGGGTTGGCTTACGGCGGCGACTGCGCTTTCGCGAAGCGACGACTGCGAAGGCGTTGACCTCATTTATCTTCCAGAAAAAGCGTTCGACATCGACCGTTTTATGCAGAAAGTCAAATCGCTTGCGGAGAAAAATCGCTCGGCGGTGATTGCGGTCAGCGAAGGCATTAAAGTTGCGGACGGACGATACGTTTTTGAACTTGCCGACCACGTTGAATTCGTGGATTCGTTCGGACACAAACAAATGTCAGGAACGGCAAAATTCCTTTCAAATAAAATCGCGGCAGAAATTGGCGTAAAAAGTCGCGCGATTGAACTTTCCACTTTGCAGCGATGCGCGGCGCACATGACAAGCCGCACGGACATCACGGAAGCGTACAATGTGGGCGGCGCGGCGGTCAAAGCGGCGTTTGAAGGCGAAACGGGCAAAGTCGTTGTCATAAAGCGCGTTTCCGACGACCCGTATATGAGCATCACGGAAACGGCGGACGTTCACCAAATCGCGAACGTGGAAAAGAAAATCCCGCTCGAATGGATTACGGACGACGATTACGTTACGCAGGATTTGATTCATTACATTCACCCGTTGATTCAGGCGGAACTTTCGCCGATTATGGTTGACGGACTTCCGCGACATTTGCGAATTGCAGACTGATTTTTGAAAAACGGCGACGGCGACTTTAAGTCGCCGTTTTTTTTGTTTTCGGTTTATGGAAAATCGCGACGTTTTGGCTGTTCACGCGAGATGAAATGCCGTGATATACTAAAAAGCGGAGGAATTTTATGCAAACTGACGCAGAAAATCTAGTTCCGCGTGCGCACATTTATCCTAGCGGTTGCGTTTTTAAGAATCCGCAAGAAATCGAAGGGAAAAAAATCACGGTAATGGGCTTGGGCTTAAACGGCGGTGGCGAAGCGAGCGTTCGATATTTGCTTTCAAAAGGCGCGTTTGTTACAGTAACCGACATGAAAAGCGAGGCGGAACTTTCGCCCACGTTGGAACGCATTTTTGCAGATTCGACGTTGGATTTTTCGCGTCTTACGCTTCATCTTGGCGGACACAAAATCGAAGATTTTTCCGAAGCCGATTGCGTTATAAAAAATCCAGGAGTCAAATTTGACGGAAACGTTTATCTTTCAAAAGCACGTGCAATCGAAACGGACATTTCGCTTTTTTTGGCGTTCACCAATTCTCCAATAATTGCCGTAACGGGAAGCAAAGGCAAATCGTCCACGGTTAGTGCGATTCATTTTGGACTTTGCGAGGCTGGATTCACGGCGTTTTTGGGCGGAAACATCACCGTAAGCCCGCTCACGTTTCTTGAAAAAACGAACAAAAATACGCCCGTTGTTTTGGAACTTTCCAGTTGGCAACTTGCAGATTTGCGCGGACGAAATCTTCTAAAACCAAAAGTTTCCGTGATAACAAAAATCGTCCCAGACCACCAAAATTTCTACCATTCGATGATTGCTTACGTTGCCGACAAAAAAATCATTTTTCAAGACCAAACAAAATCCGATTTTTCGATTTTTGATTTTGACGACGACGAAGCGGCGGACGGCGGAACGCTAATCAAAAATTGGGGCGACATTTTTGCGCGAGAAAGCAAAGCCAAAGTTTTGCGTTATTCAAAAATTCCTTTGCCGAACGGAACGGAAGGCGCGTTTTTTAAAAACGGCGACGGAATCGTGCGTTTTAACGGACGCGAAGACAAAGTTTTGGGCGAACTTTTGACACCAGGAACGCACATTCGCACAAACGCGCTAAATGCCGCTCTCGTTTTAAAAATCTTTGGCGTGGATTCTTCGCGGATTTTAGAAATTCTTGGAAAATGGAAAGGAATCGAACACCGCTTGGAATTTTTCCACGAATGGCAGAATTCCAAATTCTACAACGATTCTGCGGCGACCGTTCCAGAAAGCGCGGCGGCGGCGGCAAAGAGTTTTGCACGACCCGTCGTTTTGATTTGTGGCGGCACGGACAAAGGACTCGACCTTTCGCCGCTTTCAAATTCGCTTGCAAATTCTGGAAAACTTTTTCCCGCGGCGATTTTTATGCTTTCGGGAACAGCGACCGACAAATTGCAAAAACTTTTTGAATCGCAGAAAATCAAAATCGACGGCGTTTTTGATTCGCTTTTTGATTTGCTTTGCGCACTCAAAAAATCGTTTGAAAACGCAAAAATTGCTCGCGGAACGCCCGTCGTTTTTTCGCCAGGCGCGACGAGTTTTGGAATGTTCAAAAACGAATTCGACCGCGGAAACACTTTTAAGAAAAACGTTCGCGAAATTTTTGTCGATTGAATCAAAATCTTCCTTTTTTTTGCGGTGGTTGAACGAAGTCGAAACCACAACAAAAAATTAAAATAATCGAATAATTTATGGAAATTCTTGTATGACGTATTTTTTTGAAACTTATGGTTGCCAAATGAACATTGCCGAAAGCGCGGCTGCGGAGCAGAAATTTTTGGCGCGTGGTTGGACTCGTGCCGAGAGCGCGCAAACGTGCGACCTTGCCGTGATAAACACTTGTTCCGTGCGAGCGACCGCGGAAAATCGCATTTTTGGGCGATTTGGTTGGTACGCGGGGCTAAAAGCGGTTCGGGCGAAAAAACAAGGCGCGAAGGACAAATCGCTTACGCTTGCCGCGGATTTTGTAAAAGACGGCGCGAAACCCGTTTATCTTGCGGTGATGGGGTGCATGGCGGAGCGTCTTTTAAAATCGTTAAAACGCGATTATCCCGTGGTGGATTACGTTGTGGGAACTTACGCAAAAGAACATTTTGAAGACATAATCGACGACGTGGAATCTAAGGCGGGCGCGACACGAAAAAGCGCGAAAATCGGGCGCGACGGAATCGTAGAAGAAGATGCGGCGTATACGTTTAGCGCGTTTAGTGCAGAAAAAGGCGCGTTTTCAACGTTCGTGCCGATTATGCACGGTTGCAATAATTTCTGCACATATTGCATCGTTCCGTATTTACGCGGGCGCGAAATCAGCCGTCCACTTGACGAAATTCTTTTGGAACTAGACAAATTGAAAGAAAACGGTGTTCGAGAAATCACGCTTTTGGGGCAGAACGTAAATTCGTATCACGGCGAAACGAAAAAAGGTTCGGGCGAATTTTTGACGTTTGCAAATCTTCTTGAAAAAATCGCCGTGCATTTGAAAGAAACGAAATCGACGATTGGCTGGGTTCGTTTTGAATCTAGCCACCCAAAAGATTTGGGCGACGACGTAATCGACGCGATTTCAAAAAACGACGTAATTTGCAAACACATTCATCTTGCGGTTCAGCACGGAAGCGACCGCGTTTTAAAAGCGATGAATCGACACTATACAAAAAATGATTATCTTTCGCTCGTCGAAAAAATCCGCGCGAAAATCCCAACAGTTTCGATGACTACCGACGTTATGGTGGGTTTTCCTGGCGAAACGGAAGACGACGTTGAAGAATTGCTCGATTTGATGAAAAAAGCGCGATTTGAAGGCGCGTTCATGTATTATTTTAATCCGCGAGAAGGAACGCCTGCGGCGAGCATGGCGGAGCAGATTCCGATTTCGCAAAAAAAGGCGCGGCTTCAAAAAATCATCGATTTTCAGCAAGAAATGACAAAAATCGAAATGGAAAAACACGTTGGCGAAACGGTGAAAGTGCTTGTGGAAAAACAAACGCGCGATAACAAAACAGAAATGCTTGGGCGCACAACGCGGGACGAGCGAGTGGCGTTTAGTGCGAGTGCCGATTTAATCGGGACGTTTGCGACTGTAAAAATCGATTCGCTTTTGGGAAGCACATTTCGCGGAACGCTCGTTCAAAATTAAATCGAGTCGAATTGAAAGGAGGAAAAATGCCAATAAAACTAATCTTTTTTTTGCCGGTCTTGCTATTGCGATTTTGTGTTCGGCGAGAATTTTTTTCGCGCTGTCTGTCCCTGATGTTCACGAAGAATCTTTCACGAATGAAACCGGCATTGTTTCTTTGGTGCGGTCTTGGGGAAAAATTTATGCGGCTGTAATTGACACAGAAAATCACGGACGTTTAGTCGGGCATTTTCACTTCGCGGAAGTCTTAGAAGGAATGAAAATTAATTTTGACGGAAGGATTAGAAATTTTAAGACCGCGAAAAAACGCGGAGATTTCGATAGACTCAACCACCGTGGACGGTGCGAAAAAAAACGGCGGTTGAGCGTAGTCGAAATCTCTTCAGTCTTTGATGACAATTTTATAAAGGCGGTCGAGGTCTTCTTTGGAAAAATAAGAAATCTCAATCGTGCCTTTTTCCATCTTGCCAGAAATCGAAACTTTTGTGCCGAACGCTTCGATGAATTTTTGTTCGATTTCCGTCAAATTTGGGTCGCGTACTTCGGGAGCCGAATTTTGCGTGTGTTTTCTTGCGCCCGAATTCAAATCGGCGGCGGTTTGTTCGGCTTTTCTAACGCTCATCGATTGCCCGACGATTTTTGAAAAAAGAAGTCGCTGGTCGTGAAAATCGCGAACCGATAAAAGCGCGCGCGCGTGTCCCGCAGAAATTCCGCCAGAAACAAGCGCGTCTTGCATATCTGACGGCAATTTTAAAAGTCTAAGCGCGTTCGCGATAGCCGTTCGGCTTTTTCCAACGCGCACCGCAATTTGTTCCTGCGAAAGTCCAGAAATCTGCAAAAGTCTTTGGTACGCTCGCGCTTCTTCCACCGCGTTTAAATCCGCCCGCTGAATATTCTCAATAAGCGCGACTTCGAGTTTGTTTTTGTCGTCGTAATGTCTAAACTGCGCGGGGATTTTTGTAAGACCCGCAATTTTTGCCGCCCGCGACCGCCGTTCTCCCGTGATTATGTAAAAAAATCCGTCGCCCGAATCTTCGACGGTAATCGCTTGCAAAACGCCGTGTTCTTTTATGGACGACGCGAGTTCTTCGAGTTTTTCTTCGTCGAAATCTTTGCGTGGTTGCTCAGGATTTGCCCGAAGACGCTCGATTTCCACAAAAAGCTGCCCGTCTTCGCCAATCGAAACGCCTGCGGGAAATTTTTTTTCGTTTTGTGAATCTTGCGGAATTGAAACTTGAAAATCTTTGGAAGATTCAGATTCTTTTTTTTGTTCTGATTTTTGTTTAGACGGCGCAGAATCGTCCCAAAGCGCGTTTGCGCCCGCTCCAAGCCCAAACTTTCTAGCCACGATTCATCACCTCTTCGGCGAGTTTTTTGTAACTTTTTGCGCCAACGCAATTCGGGTCGTAAGCGCAAATCGGCAGTCCGTGCGACGGGGCTTCGGAAAGTCGGACGTTTCGCGGAATCACCGTGTCAAAAACTTCGTCTGAAAAACGATTTTTTACGTTTGAAATGACTTCTTGCGCAAGAATCGTTTTTGAATACATTGTAAAAAAAATTCCACCGATTTTTAGAGCGGGATTTATGGTTTGTTGAACCTGTTCGACGGTTTGCTTCAACAATTTGATTCCTTCAAGCGCGAAATATTCGCACTGCACAGGCACAAGAATCGAATCGCTTGCTGCAAGCCCGTTTAACGTCAAAAGCCCCAACGACGGCGGACAATCTATCAAAATGTAATCGTACAAAGAACGAATCGGATTTAAAGCGTCGCGCAGAAAAAACTCGCGGCTTCCGTTGTGTCGCGCCAATTCCACGGCGGCATTCGCAAAATCAATCGAAGACGCGATTGCGTCCAAATTCTCCAATTTTGTATGACGAATGCAGGCAGAAGCATCGCTTTCACCGTTTATGAACTCGTAAACGTTCGGCTTTTCCTTGCTAACGCCCACGCCACTCGACATATTTCCCTGCGAATCAAAGTCTACAAGCAAAACGCGCCGCCCAGACTTCGCCATGAACGCTCCAATATTTATCGCGGAAGTGGTTTTCCCAACTCCGCCCTTTTGATTCACAAAAACAAAGGTTTTTCCCATGCGGGAATAGTAGCACATTTTAAGAAAATGCGCAGTCGCTTTGAATTTTTCTTTCGATGAAAGAGGGATTTCATTTTTCAAAAATATTGAATCATATATTGTAGAAAAACTTTTTTTTTGTACAGTAATTATATTTTATTACAGGGGAGTTTTCTATGAAGAAACTTTTTAAGACGGCTGCGATTTTGGCGGCTTCGGTGTCGGTTATGGCGTGTTCCACAATCAATCGTCAAGCGGTTACAACGGAAATCAAATCGGAACACATCGTTTTGAACACGATTCTTGACCGCTCCGATTTTTCGATTATCGGAGTGGCGGAAGGAGCGTCGGATTTTGTGTACTACGATTCTCAGGCGCGGGATTTTGCTGGCGATTCTGGAAAATACGGAATCATTTACGAATCTGCGGAGAATTTTTTGGGACAGACGGACAACGGCGACAAAATGTATGTGGGAACAGGCAGAAAATTGCAAAATGCCGAAATTTCAATATGGTTCAGCAGGCGTATGAAATGGGCGGAGATTCGATTTTTGACCCCGTTTATACGGTCGAAAAAATTGTGGAAAATGCAAAAGGCACGCCAGACAATTATGTCGGCGGAAAAGTTCAGTACAAAGTAACGGTAAGGGCAAAAGTTATTCAGTTCAAAAAATAATTTGCGAGGAACAAATATGAGAAAAACAATACTTTCGGTTTTGCTGGCATTTTTGATTGTTCCTTTTGCGTTTTCCGTGGGACTTGAATTCAGCTTTTTTTCTGGAACTGGCGTTTCGTTCGGCTTGTCGCACGGAAGCGGAAATTTGCATTTCGGCTACGGCGTTCTGTACGACGGACACGACGCAGAAGGGCATTACAAAGTCGATTCTTCTTCCAGTTCGAATAGTTTAAGTTCGCTTAACAATCAGAAATTCACAGAATCTGTGAACAGAGTAGGAACTTATATTCAACTTGACCGCTCGTTTCTTCCGATTTCAATCGGAGATTTGAAAATGGGCTTAAATTTTGGTATTCAACTTATTGCTCCTGTGTATTCTTCGCTATGGAGCGACAACCCTTCTGCAAATATTTCGCCTTCAATATGTTTTCAAGCGGCACTAAGAGATTTTGAAATAAAACTCGGCTGGAAAGGCATTTGGGATATTTTTGAAGAATTTGATGATAAGAAGATTGATAATTCTGGATATATAAAAGCAGAATTCGATGATGGTGCTTGGAAAAATTGTTTTACATTCGGCATAAAATATTACTTTGGAAGTAGAACTCCAAAAGCGCAATCAAAATCTTCTTCGGACGAGTCTTCAACTTACGCGCCAGGAACAACGCGCATTTTAACGGGCAACATTCGACGAACTCGCTGACTGAGCGTTTCGCGCGGCGGTTTTGTAATCGCCGCGTTTTTTGTAGAAATCGATTACGCGAGCTTGATGAAAAAACTTGCCAAAATCACCGTCAAAAGTCCCGCCAGCGCGATTGAAAGCCCGCTCATCGCGCCTTCCACTTCGCCGATTTCAAGGGCGCGACTTGTGCCGAGCGCGTGGCTTGATGTGCCGATTGCGATTCCTTTTGAAACGCTGTCGTTCACGCGAAAAACGCGCAAAATCTTTTCACAAAATACATTTCCCAAAATCCCCGTAAAGCAAATCGCGCCAACCGCAATTCCAGCAATTCCGCCGTACTGCTCGGAAAGCACGATTCCAATCGCCGTCGTAATAGATTTTGGCAGAAGCGAAGCGTATTCCGCGTGCGAAAGCGAAAACAAAATCGTTCCGCACAAAACCAAAAAAACGCTCGTCAAAGAACCAGAAAACACGCCCAAAATCACCGCGAGCCAATTATCGCGCAATTTTTGAAACTGCTCGTAGAGCGGAATCGCAAGGCAGACGGTGGCGGGCGTTAAAAAATACGAGATGATTTTTGTTCCGTCGGCGTATTTTTTTAAGTCGATTTTAAAAATCAAAACTGCAAAAATCGAAGCCAAAATCGAAAAAAGCATCGGATTGAGCCAGCCCAAGCCGCGTTTTGATTTTAAAAAACTTCCTAGCGAATATGTTGAAATCGTTAGAACCGTGCCGAAAAAAGCGGACGAAGACGCAAATTCTGAAAATGCGTCGCGAATCAAAATGATTTTTTCCATAATTTTTCCCAATTTTTATTTTGATTTTCTTGATTTTGAAAAGCGAATCACCGCCTGCGTAACGACTCCAGAAACGCCCATCACCAAAAATGTGGAAACTGCGCAAATCAAAAGAAGTTGCCACCAGTGCGCCTTTAAGACATCAAGATTCGACAAGATTCCGACGGCGGGCGGCACGAACATCAGCGGCATTGCGTCAAGCAAAAACGACGACGCTTCTTTGACTGCGTTCACTTTGACGATTCCGCTTTTGAGCGCGGCAAACATCAAAACAAGTCCGTAAACGCTGGCGGGAATTGGAAGCGGCAAAAAGTGCGACAAAACTTCGCCCAAAAACGACACAAACGCGATTATCAAAAATTGTTTTACTAAACGCATAAAGAAAATTGTAGAACTTTCAGATAACTTTTGGAATCAGCGAACGCGCGGGGATTTCGACAGTTGCACAAAGAAACGGTGGTTGAGCGAAGTCGAAACCACCGTTCGCGTTTTTAATCTACAAAGCCTGTTTTCCAATGCCAAATCGGGCGAGCGAGTTTATTTTGAAACGGCTGCGTTTTTTCAAAATCTGGAAGCCACTCCGTGTCGGCGCACAAATCCTGATAAAAAAGATATTCAAAATCGTAAGCGTCGATTAAATCGCGCAAATCCGCGTCTTCTGTTTTGTTTACTAAACGATTTTCAATCGCACAAAGAGATTTTTTCCGTTTTTCCAACTTTTTTTCGTCTTCGGAAAACGGAACGGGAGTATATTGCGACATCAACGAAACGATTGCTTTTCCGTCCGCGTTTTCCTTGAGCCACGCCAAAACCTCCGCCGTTTCCTCAAATCGCCCTGGCAAAAAAAGGTGGCGCACAATCACGCCCGAAACGATTTTTTCTTTTCCGTTTTTTTCTTCGATTTTCAGCGGAAAATTTTTTATCAGATATTGAATCGAATTTTTCGCGGTCAAAGGATAATCTTTTGCAGAAAAAAGCGAAGATGAAAGATTTTCGTTTAGCGTTTTCAAATCTGGAAGATAAATCGAAACCAAATCTTTCAAAAACTCCAGAGATTCAATCGAATCGTAGCCGCTGGAATTCCAGCAAATCGGAATTAAAAGCCCGCGTTTTTTCGCAAGGCGCAAACCGTCTGCGATTTTTCTTGCGTGATGGCTTCCCGTAACGATGTTTATGTTTTCCGCGCCCGCGCTTTGCAGTTTTAGGCAGATTTCCGCGAATTCTTCCGCGCTAATTTCGCGCCCCATTCCGTCCTGCGAGATTTGATAATTTTGGCAAAACGCGCAACGTAAATTGCAGCCCGAAACAAAAATTGTTCCAGAACCACCGTCCACCGTCAAAAGCGGCTCTTCGCCAAAATGAAGTCCCGCCCAAGCAATTCTAAGCGCGTCTTTTTCGCCGCAAAATCCCGCCGATTTTGTTCGGTCTGCGCCACAAAATCGTGGGCAGTCAAGGCAATTCACAACGCCCCCTTTTCCAAAAGGACGCTCATCATTTTTTGCAAAGAATCCAAATCCAGCGAATCCGCCTCGTCGTCCACAAAATCGCGCAGATTTTCCCAATCATCTTTTGAAAGAACGTCAAGAAAATCGTCATCGCCCGAAAGAAACGCATAAAACGCCCTAAATCGCTCGACGTTTTTTTCGCTCGGCTCATTTTGAACGTCGTCGGACTCAAGAATATAAGTGTTCAGCCAATAATCGCCGATTTGTCGCGCAAGCGAAGGCACGTCGCGACAATATCGCTCCAAAAGATTTGCAATTTGAACGCACGCGCGCCCACCGTCGTAACGTCCGCCATTGTTCGCTCTATCGAATTTAATCGCCTTTTTTATATCAGAATTGAATTTATCTGTAATCGTCATAACAAAATTATAGAAAAAAAACTCAAATCTCTCCACTTTTTTGAATAGAAACTGTTATTTTTTTCCTTGACTTTTGTTTTATGGGGTCGTACAATTTTCAATATGGACTTAAGAGCAGTACTCACACCTGACACGGTTGAACTTCATCTCAAAGGAACAACAAAGGAAGAGATTATCGATGAGATGCTGGACATCCTTATTAAGGCAGGTAAAGTAGCCGATAAGGCTGTGGCACGCGACTGTGTTCTAGACCGAGAGCGTAAGATGTCCACGGGCATGAAGCATGGCATCGCGATTCCGCACGGAAAAACAGACACTGTCGCCGATTTGGTTGCATGCATTGGTATTTCGGATAATCCAGTTGACTTTGATTCATTGGATTCTGAGCCGTGTCGCATTTTTATTATGACGCTTTCGCCCATCAACAAAACTGGACCGCATCTTCAGTTCTTGGCAGAAGTAAGCCTTTTGTTTAAGAGCGCGGAGAAACGTGCGCAGATTTTGCAGACGCAGGACAAAGCCGAAGTCATCAAAATTCTCACAGATTAAACAAAGAATTTTGATTCAGAGAAAACCTCTGCAAAAAATGCGGAGGTTTTTTTGTTTTTGTCGTAAAAGGAGATTCAATGAAATTAGAACGGCAATTTGAAGCACGAAACGGAAAACTATACAAAATATCCACAAACGAAGAATTTTTGCCAGAAAAACGAACGGTAAAATGGAGCGAAGTTGAAGCAGAAGCGGAAAATTACAACGAATCGTTTCTTGCGTCGTTGCGAAACGAATTAAAATCGCTTGAAGAGCAGGGAAAATTCGTCGTGATTGATTTTGTGGCGGATAAATCGTGCGAAAACGCGGGCGAAAAAACGCAATTTGTGGAAGCGACAAAACACACCGCCAGAAGAATCAAAGATTGCGCGAGCGTGGTTGGTTTTTTTGTGCCGAATGATATTGACAAAAATTTATTTATCGGCGAACTTTTAAAAAAGCATAATCACTATTCTTTTTTTACTACGGACGGTTGGGTTCAAATTGCGCAATAATCAAAATATTTCATAGATTTTCAATAAAACTGAAATAAAGCGCAATATTTGCAAAATCTTCAAATAAAACGCAATAATTGGGCTTGTTCTGAAAATATTTCGTGCAAATGCGATTGACTAAAAATCTCATTTGCGCAAGAATTCGCCCTATTATGAATTCGTATAAATCTAAATCCCTTGTTGGGACAATTCTAGTCAGCGGGCTTTTTTTAGCACGCATGGCGGTAAATGCTTCGTGACCGGGAGTATCCAAAAAGACAATTTTTTTGTCTTTGCACATGACCTGATATGCGCCGATGTGCTGCGTAATTCCTCCGGCTTCGGTTGCCGTTACGGAAGATTTGGAGTTGAGCGGACTCGATTTTTTGTTGGGATTTGAAACGGGAATCGAAAAATCTTTTGGAGAAGAAAGTTCTTCAAAAGAAGATGTTTTAGCGGAAGAAGACAGCGCGCTTTTGTTGTATCGTCAGACGCTTTCGCGTCCTGCGGTGGAATGGTTTTACACGCACGTTACGGGAAATCGCGAAATCGCGCAGGCGATTTTGAAAAATGCCGCAAAAAATGATATTCCGCCGTCGTTGGCGTTCGCGCTTGCTTACGTTGAAAGCAATTACAAAACAAACGCCGTGAACAAAAACAAGAATAAAACGATTGACCGCGGACTTTTTCAGTTGAACGAAGCATCGTTTCCACAACTTTCTGAAGCGGATTTTTTTAATCCAAATATTAATGCAAAATACGGAATGACTCATTTGAAATATTGTCTTGACGTGGCAGGAAATGAAATTACCGCGTTGGCAATGTATAACGCTGGTACAACAAAAGTAAAGAACAACAACACGCCACAGCACACTCTAAATTACGTTGCAAAGATTTCAAAATACCGGCGGTCGTTGGACAAACAATTTGCGTCTGAAGTTGCGTCTTTCTACAAAGCGGATTCAAACGCAGAAAATGCAATCGCAATGGCAAGGTAGAAAAAAACGGGTTTTCTAAAAAGAAATCCCGTTTTTTTTGTTTTAATCTTCTTTTTTTGGTCGTCGTCCGCAAGATTTTTTTTCTGTACAAAATCCACAAAATTCGCATTTTGGAACGAACAATTCTTCGCAAATCCACGCCCATTCTTCAGAATATGAAGCAAGAGAATCTCGAATTTCGTTTGCAAGATTTTGGATTTCACAATACGCGCGAGAACAAAGCCGTTGATTCATCAGATTTATTAAATTTCGCAGATTTCGCTTGTCAACGATTTTTGTCATCATTCCAAGCGGAAGAACGTTCGCTGCGTCTTCGCGCGAAACGCCCGCGTCCAAAAGTTCGGCGTATTTTTGACGAATAAAATCCATGCAATCGTGATAAATTTTCGCCGCGCTTTCGTCGCAAACGCTTCGATTTTTTCCCGCAGTAAGAACGGACGGCGGCAAAAAATAATCGAACTTTTCGCAATTTACATACCGCGTCGATTCTTGAAGCCGCGTGGGCGCACCGCCAATATGTGTATAGTATTCACGAATACAACGCGCGGAATACCCCGATATGCAAATTTCAACGTCCACAAATTCCAAAACGCGCCCATGTCCACTTTTTATGCAATCTTTTGCACGCAAAACGTTTTTTTGAACATCGTCGATTGGACTATTCCAACAAACGCCAGCAAAACGCCCAATTTTTTGAAGCGGAAATTTGTCGGTCGAATCAAAAATCTCTACCATTTTTTAATCTTTCCATTTGTTGTATTTTTCACATTCGAGGATTTTTCGAGCATTTTCCACGCGCTCCTCCGTTGGCGATTGCGTATTTTCCAACGAGTACGGTATACCCAAATCCTTGTATTTTGACACGCCTAGACCATGATACGGCAATATTTCTACGCGCTCCACGTTTGAAAGAGTGCGAATAAAATCGCGAGTTTGCAAAAGAAAATCGTCGTTGTCGGTAATCCCAGGAACAAGAACGTGCCGAATCCAAATAGGCTTTTTTATTTCGTCTAGGTAATAAAACATTTCGCGTATATTTTTACCTGTTTTTCCTGTGAGAGAAATGTGTTCCGCCTCGTCAATATGTTTTATATCAACAAGAAGAATGTCCGTTAATTCCATCAATCGATTGAATTTTGAAAACCATTCGCCGTCTTTTGTGAACGGTTCGCCAGCCGTATCTATACAAGTGTTGATTTTTTGCGCTTTCGCCTTTTCAAATAAATCAATCAAAAAATCAATCTGCACCAAAGGCTCGCCGCCCGAAACGGTGATTCCGCCTTTTTTCCCCCAATACGAACGACAAGCCAAAGCCTCTTTGATGATGTCGTCGCAAGCGGCAGCCCGACACAAAAACTATAAATCGAACGCCAGGACCATCGACAGAGCCAAAACTTTCAAGTTGATGAATATAGCCTTTCATAAAGTACCTCGCTGATATTTTAGCAAAAAATCAAGACTTGTTGCGAAAAGAAATTTCGTTCGATATGATTTTTTGAATGAAATATTTGATTTTTCTTTTTGCGTTTGCGTTTTTTTCGTGTTCGTCTTACAAAGTTTCGCCCGCAAATATACATGACGATTCTTGGAAACACGAAGATTCTGTGGAATTTGTAGAACAAAATAATGAATCGTATTCGCTTCATAATGTTATTGTATCGTTAAAACAAGATGTAACCGACGAAGATATTGATAAACTCGCACAAAATTTTAATCTATCCGTGATTTATAGAATGAAAACATTAAATATGTGTGTTTTATCCAGCGAAAAAGAATGTACGCCAAACGAATTAGACGAACTCATCGCAAAAATTTCCGAACAAGAAATAGTGCTTTCTGCCATGAAAGACGAGATTCTAAAATTAGATTGACATATACCCCAGTACCGTATAAAATACGCATAAAAGGGGTAAAATATGGCAGAATATCAAGAAATTAATGCAATATATGACGAATATAATCGTCCACTTGTAAACAGGCTTAGTCGTCTTAGCGGTCAAATTCTCGGAATCAAAAAAATGGTCGAAGAGCGTGCTGAATGCGAAGATGTTTTGATTCAAGTTTCGGCGGCAAAATCTGCTTTAGACGGTTTTGCGAGAGAATATTTGGTTCGTTACATCGAAACGGAATTTAAAGAAAGAATTAAGGAAAACGAAGAAGAAGCGGAAAAGTTGACGAGAATGCTTCTAAAATTTATGAGATAATCTTTCTCAACAAGGAAAACGCCCGTAAAAAATGCGGGCGTTTTTGTTTTTTTTATTGTAAAATACGCAAAAATCAAGAGGAAAATATGATTGCAAATGTTATTATACTTGGAATTATAGTGGTTTTTGTGGTTTTTGCGTTGAAATCTGTTGCAAAACATCTAAAAGGCGAAAGCGCGTGTTGCGGTGGCGGCGGAGGTGTAACGATTGCACAAGAAAAAACGCTCGCCGAGCCGATTTTGGAAACTAAAACTATAAAAATCGACGGAATGACTTGTAAAAATTGTAGTGCGCACGTTCAAAATTCGCTAAACAAAATAGAAGGTCTTTCGGCAAAAGTTGATTTAAAAAAAGCGAACGCCGTTCTTTCGATGAGCAGAAAAATCGATGACGACGAAATAAAACGCGCTGTCGAAGGCGCGGGCTACAAAATTGGGATTTGACGAATGAAATTTTTTTTGAAAATTGTGTTTTTGGGCGTTTTGTTTTTGTTTGAAAGTTGCGCGTCTTCTCCGTATACAAAAAAATGGCAAACGAATTTTCCGCTTTCAAATTACGAGCAAATTGTTCCGACGAAAATTGAAAAATCTGTTTTGAAAGAAA
This sequence comes from uncultured Treponema sp., assembly GCA_905233535.1. Lineage (GTDB taxonomy): Bacteria > Spirochaetota > Spirochaetia > Treponematales > Treponemataceae > Treponema_D. Next base: position 24,278 of record CAJOEO010000036.1, on the reverse strand, counting down.
AAATCAAAAAATGGTTGAACGACGATTCAAATCAAAATTGGAAAGAAGAAAACGGAATTCTAGTAGTTTTTTGCGCGAAAAAGTTTGAATCAAACGGAAATGGCTGGAGCGTTTTGTCGAATTTTTACGCGGAAATGCGCGTAAAGGTGGGCGACGGCGAAGTTTTGATTTTTTCCCAAAATGAACGCGCTGTTCCGTATTCGATAAACGGAAAATACAAATCGTTCGGCGAAATGCGAAACGAGCGCGGTTTTTCTGGCGAATACGCCGAGCAAATCCGAAAAGATGCTGCCGAAACGTATTCTTTTTTGTGCGATGTTTTTGAAAGTAAAATCGCTCAAATCGCAAAAAAATAGCGACGGATTGATTTGTGCCAAATCCGCCACGAAATGCACAAAAGTCCAGTTTTTAATATAATCAATTTGTGAAAAAACTTTTCTCCATAATACCGCAAAATTTTTTTAATCCGCTTTCAAGTCCGAATCGTGAAATTTATGCGGATTGTATTTTTTCTATATATAATTCTTATAAATCAGAACTTTCTTATGGCGTAAACAAGGAAAATATCATTTCTATACTTACAGAATATTTTGATTCAATTAAGATAGATATTTCTTTTGAGGAAGACACTCCAAAAGATTCTCGAAGCCGCGCTTTGTTTATTTTAAGATATTTGGAAGATTGCGGCTGGCTATGCACAGAACCTGAAAAAAATTATCAGGAAAATATTGTGCTTCAAGAATACGCGATTCCGTTTATTCGCACGATGATAGAATCGGTGAAGAACGAGGAAACAGAATATGCGGGTCATATTTCGCAGATTCACGCAATTTTGCAAAATGAAGAATTGTATGCAAAGCCTTATGAGTATATTCTAAAAAATGTTTCTGTAAATACAGAAAAATTAATTTCAAGTCTAAAAAAATTAAATGTTAGTATAAAACGTCATATCGACCGACAAACACAAAAACTAGAATGGAACGAAATTTTAGATTTGTTCAATGTTTATAAGGACGAAATCATTTCAAAATCTTATATGAGATTAAAAACTAGCGAAAATATATCAAGATTTAGAATTTCTATCACAAAAAATCTTGACAAATTAAGCGAAGACCAGAATATTTTGAATAAACTTATTGAAAATTATAAGGAAATCGAACAGGAAAATGATGACGAAATTGCCCGCAATCAGATTTTTTTAATGATTAATGATGTAAAATCTTCGTTTTTTAACCTCGACAAAATAATAGCGGAAATCGACCGAAAACATAGATTTTACATTACAAATGCCGTTTCGCGCGCAAAATTCGTGCTTTCGTCGGATACAAATCAAGAGGGAAAAATAAATCAAATTCTTCGTTATTTTGCAGAAAATGAAGAATCTAAAATCGATATAAATGATTATCTTACGATTTTTCCGCAGAATTATATTTGTGAGGAATCGATTAGAACATACATTTCAAAACGAAAACTTGCAAACATTGAAAGCGTTTCTGATAGCGAATGTATTTCAAAAGAAGAGCGCGAAAAAAAGCGTCGCGATGAAGTGAATAGGCAAAAAAATCGTATTTATCTAAAAAAAATCGATGAATATGTGCAGAAACTTCTTTTAAATCGCATGGAAATGCAGGCAAAAGATTTGCCTTTAAACGAAAGAAAAGAATTTTTGTATGCAATATACATAAAAATTTACGGACAGATTTCAAAGGTTTACAAAATCGAAAATATGAATGACCGTGTTAAAACTGAAAATTATGAATTTTCCAATTTTAAGATTATAAGAAGGAATCGCAATGTTTGAAGATTTACAAAAAATCGCAGAATCTCAAAGTCAAAAGGAAAAATTCCGCAGCAGCGCGAACAAACTTTTGAACAAATGTTTTATTTTAAAGCGCAAGGAAGATACTAGAAAAGATTATATTTTTATACGAGATAATAAAGATTTGTTCATAGAATATTTGGATATGATAGGATATGAGCTTTTTATAAACGAAAATCTTGGTTTTATTTATATAAAAAATCAACAGGGAACTGGAAAGTTATTTCTGTCTAAAATGCAAAGCATTTTTCTTTTAATTTTGCGTCTTCTGTACCTTGAAAAAAGAAACGATATTTCAACTTCAAGCGAAGAAAGAACTGTGAAAATGCAGGAAATTCGTTCTAAATTCGATATGTTGAAATTAAATACAAAACTTGACAAAACTACAGAGAAAGATGCACTCGCTATATTTAAACGATACAATATTATAAGAATTATAGATTCTGATATAACACAAGAAGACGCTAGAATAGAAATATATCCGTCTGTTTTAATGGCAATTTCAGATGATGGAATAAATGCGCTGTACGAACAAACAAAAAATCGACTTGAAGAATATGAATCGGGAGTTGAAGACAATGCAGAAGACGACGCTGACTAGAATACGAATTATAAATTGGATGTATTTTTCAGACGAAACTATTTCTCTTGTTGGAGATTTGACGGCAAAGAATAATTCGGCATTAATCACTGGGAACAATGGCGCAGGAAAATCCACAATTCTTGATGCTATGCAAATGGTTCTTACGGGGAATACAACACATTTTAATGAAGCTGCAAATGAAAAAAGCAAGCGCGATTTGCGTGGCTATGTTCGGTGTAAAGTAAACACGACGAATGAAACATATATGCGAAAAGGTGCGGTCATTTCAAATATCGCGCTGGAATTTTACGAAGAAAAAGAAAATCGCTTTTTTGTTTGCGGAATACATTTGCTTTCGGCGGACGAAACGGACGCGGTAAAACGGCGATGGTACATTGAATCAGGCTCTTTTGACGATATTTCTTTTTTGACGGACAAACAAAAGCCCAGCCTTCCAGAGCAATTCAAAAATAAGGGAAATAAAATTCAGTTTTACAATGCAAATGAATACAAAAACAGACTTCGCCACAGACTTGGAAATCTTGAAGAAAAATTTTTTGATGTTATTAGGAAAACAATCGCGTTTCGACCTGTTGACGATATAAAAGAATTTATCAACAAATATGTTCTTTCGGAAAAAGAAATCGATGTAAACTCGCTTAGAGAAAGCATTGACGCGCTGAACGAACTTGAACGAACGCTTGAAAAAACAAAATTGGAGCGAAATTCGCTTTCTGAAATAATCAAAAAAAATGATGAAATCGAAAAAAATCAGCACGACAAGGAAGTTGTTGAACTTTTGATTCTTCTTGCAAATTTTGAAAATCTAAAAAATAAAATCAAAGATTTTGAAAATTTGATTAGCGTAAATAAAAATCGATTTTTCTTAAAAGAAAACGAGATTCAAAACTTGGAAAATGACATTCGCGGTGCGGGAAAAATTCTTCTTGAATTAGAATCATCGAAAAAGGAAAACGAATGTTCAAAAGCAATCGAAAAACTTGAAGAAAAATTGAACAATTTGCAAAACAAAAGACGCGATTTGAAAAAATGCCGCGAAAATCTTAAAAATCAAGTTGAAAAAATCCGTTCGATGCTTGCCCTGTTTTTAAAAATTGCGAAAGTTGACATTTCTCCAAACGAACTGAATTTTCTTTTGGAAGAAAATGCGGAATCGGAAAAATTGGAAATCGCGCAAAAAATAAAATCGTTTGTTCAAAATCAAATGCAGAATCTTGACGAGCAGAAAGTTCACGCGCAAGACGAATATCGGCATATTCAAAATGAAATCGGCGAAAAAGAAAAAGCGATAGAGATTTTGCAAAAGCAAAATATTCCGTTTCCTCAGCAAACGACCGCGTTTCGCGATGCGATTCAAAAAGAATTTGATGAGCGCGAAATTGAAAGCCGCGTGTATATTTTGTCGGAACTTTTGGAAATTTCTGACAAAACTTGGACAAACGCAATCGAAGGATTTTTGAACACTCAGCGGTTTTATATTATCGTTGAGCCAAAATATTATAAAATCGCGCTTGAAGTTTACAGTTGCTCGAAGATTCACAGTCAAGGAATCATAAATACAGGAAAAATTCCGACAAATCTTCAAATTGAAGAAAAATCGCTTGCGCGTTTTGTGGAATCGGAAAATTTTTATGCAAAAAATTTTGTGAATTACATTTTGGGAAAAGTTTTTTGCGCGGAAAATCTTGGCGAATTGGAAAAATTTGATTGTGCAGTTACGAAAGATTGTATGCTTTACAAAAATTTTGTTGCGCGAAAAATCAATCCTGAGATTTACGCAAAACCATACATTGGAAAAGATGCGATTGCAAAACAGTTGAAGCAATATCTGCAGAATTCAAAAAAACTAAAAGAGAAATTGCAGGAATTGAGGGAAAAAATTAATTTTTTTTCAGAATTGAAAAATATCGAAATCAATTTTGATTCGCTGTTTGAAAATCTTTCTAGTCCGAATGAACTTTTGAAAAATGAAAAGGAAATCGAAAAATCAAAAAAAGATTTGGACGAATTGAAAAAGAATCCTGACATCATTGAATTGGTCAAAAAAATAGAAGAGCAGGAAAAGTTGCAAAATGAACTTTACAAAAGGCAAAATAAAATTCGCGACGAAAAATCTTCGCTGAAAGTAAAAATTCAAAGCGATGAAAAAGAAACGGAATCCTTAAAAAATCAAACGGCGGAATTGAAGAAATATCTTGATAATATTTCAATCGAAAAGGTTTCTCTTTTTGACGAAGCTGGCAAAAAATTCAAGGAAGAGTTAAAAATAAAATCTGCGCAAACGATTTCTGAAAATTTTTCGCCGAGGCGCGAAACGCTTAAAAATCAATTTGAATCGCTGAAAGAGCAGTTAATTCAAAAGCAGTGTAAATACAATGTGGATTTTACTCGCGATTTTAAACACGGCGTAGAAAATCTTGCAGAATATATTGAAGTTTTCAAAAAAATTGACGGCGTTGAAATCGTAAAATACGAAGAAAAAATCCGACAGGCAAAGGCGGACAGCGAAGATATTTTTAGAAACGAATTCCTTTCCAAAATGAAAGAAGCGATTGAAACATCGCAATACGAATTCGAAAATCTGCGGAAGGCTCTAAAAAATCTGTCTTACGGAGAAGATTCTTATGATTTTAAAATGACGGCAAGCAAAGAAAAACAATCGCTTTATAAAATGATAATGTCGGAAGACAATCAGGAAACGAAAAATTTGTTCAGCGGAGATTTTGAAGAAAAATACAAAGACGAAATCGAAGATTTGTTCAGCAAATTGCAAGTAAAAGAAAACAGCGATTCGATTGTGCGAGAATACACCGATTATCGAAATTATTTGGACTACGACATAGAAATTCATAAAAAAGACGGTTCGATTCAGCGGCTTTCTGAGACCGTGCATTTAAATTCTGGCGGGGAATCGCAAGTTCCGTTTTATGTGATAATGGCGGCTTCGCTCAACAATATTTACAAAAACGGAAATTGCGTGCGTATAATTTTAATGGACGAAGCGTTTGACCGAATGGACGAGCAGAGAATTTCCGCTACGATGGATTTGTTCAACGAGTTGGAATTTCAAGTGATTTTGTTTGCGCCTTCGCAAAAAATTCAGGACATAGGCGAAAAAGCAAACACTGTTCTAACTGTTATTCGCGATGGACGAACAAGTTTTGTGGACGATTTTAGATATTTGGAGTAACAGAAAATGGATATAAATCAACGGCATACTGCAAATCAAATTTCATATATGGTTGCTTGCGTGAGCAGTTTTGCGCAAAAACAGCGGCTTTCAAAAAAGGACGCATTTTGTTATCTCTACAAAAATAATGCGATTGCGTTTCTAAAAGAGCATTATGAAATTGAACACACTCTGTCGATAGAAGAAACAGTTGAAGATATGACGGAAATTTGTCGGCAAAATGGCGGAAAAATATGATTTTATATCACGGAAGCAATGTTGAAATCAAAGAAATAAATTTAAAAATCTGCAAACCGTTTCGCGATTTTGGAAAAGGATTTTATTTGACAGACATTCAGCAGCAGGCTGAAAATATGGCAAAACGGACTGCTAGAATCAAAGGCGGAAGACCTGTTTTAAACATATTCGAAAGCGATGATGATTTTATGAAAAATTCGTTTTTCCGCATAAAAGATTTTTCAAATATTCCAACTGAAGAGTGGGCTTTGTTTGTTATGAACAATCGAAATCGCTATTTTTCAGAATTTCAAAATCCGCTTTGCAATCAAGATTGCAAATACGACATTGTTCACGGACCAGTTGCAAACGACATGATGGCGGTTTTATTTCAGCAGTATGAACAGGAATTTATCGACCTTGAAATGCTTAAAAAGAAAATGACATACAAGGAACTTTCTATGCAGTACTCTTTTCATACTGAAAAATCGATTAAGATTTTGAAAAAAGCAGGAACGATTTATGGATAAAACAGACAAAATCGATTGGCTAATAGATTCGCTCACTAAGAAAATAGCGGCTTTTATTATTGAAGATGAAAAAATTGAATACGATGAAGCACTAAAAAAATTATACGAATCGCATATTTTTGAAAAATTATCTGATAAGGAAACGCTCTTATATCGTGAAGGTGCGGCGTATATTTATCAGTATTATCTTGAAGAAAAAAATGACCAATATTGAATCAAAAATCTTAAACGCGCTTCTCGACCTGTACGAAAAAAGCAAAACTTTTTCTGGCGAAAACAAAATTCAGCAGGTTTTCAAGGTGTCGATTTCAAAACTTTTTCCAAAATATGACGACAATGCCGAGTACGATTTTTTTGCTGATGTAAACGAAAAACTTTCTCAGTTGGAACAAAAAAATTTTATTTCTCTTCAAAAAGAAAAAAGCGGAAAAATAAAGTCAGCAACACTTAATGCGGCTGAAGATGTTTTGCAAAAAATTTACAAAAATCTTAATCGCGCAAACAGAAAAGAATTTCAAAAAACTTTGCTTCGCGTGCTGGATTTTTACAGCGACCCGTCGGATAAAGATTCGCCTTTGCAAAAATTTATTTTGGAGCAGAAAGCGAAAATCGTGCAGAACAAAAATGTGGAGCATTTTAACAAGGAAACGCAAAATTTTGATGAATTCGATTGCATTTTAAAAGCAACCCGCGCAGTTTTGCAAAACGAAGAAGAGATTTTTGTCCGCGATTTTTCAATTCGTCTTTTTAACGACAGCAAAAAATTCGAGAAAATCCAGTCTTCGGTTATTTCCATTCTTACTCAATACGGCGATTACGACGATAAAGAAAATATTTTAGTAGAATATAATATAATAAAAACTCCGACTTATGTATGTGTAAAAGGTAATGGAATAATTACATTAAACACTCAAATAATTAATCTTTCGTTGTTGAACGGCGACATTGCATTTTCAACACAAACTCTTAAAGAAATTACAAAAATCGTTATTTTGGGAAATCGAATCGTTACGGTTGAAAATCTCACATCTTTTCACGATTACAAAAATTCAGACGATTTTGTGATTTATCTTGGCGGATTTCATAATCGAGTAAAACGAGATTTTATTCGTATGATTTATGAACAGAATAAGCAGAAAAAATATATGCACTTTGGCGATATAGATATTGGCGGATTTTATATATTAAATCATTTGAAAAAGAAGACAAAAATTGAATTTGAACCGCTTTTTATGGATATTGCCACGCTAAAAAAATATTCTGCGCAAACAAAAACGCTCACCGCTAAAGAGAAAAACCGTCTGAAGCAGATGAGCAGAACAAAACTGCAAGTTGGAACAAGAATCCATTACAGCCGCCAGCCGAGTTTGATTCCGCCGTCAAACTGCGCTTTGTTTGCAGAGAACTTTCTGTTCACATTCAAACCTGCAGAAAAATGCTCAAAGCCAGCAAAACGGAACGAAATGTCCGTGATAAACTGATTCATCGCGCCGCCGCCGTCTTTTGTCGCAAAACTTCATTTTGCCCGCGTCTTGAGCGGGTGTATTTTTTACAAAAAAAAATTCAATCGTTTTTGTTAAAATTTTGAAGAATAGATTTGTCGAACGCGGTTTGCTTGGCTCACGGAAAATCGTTGTTCCACGTTTGTTCCTGCGGGGCGCACGGTTACAAAAACGTCGTTTTCGTTTTTTTCGATTAAAAGCGGAAGCCCAATCACAACTGCTCCGTTTGGCGGTGGCGCGGAAAACGTCATTTCCACGGGGATTTTTTCGTTCATCGATTGTTCGATTATGTGGACTTTGCCCAAAAAATCCATTCCGCTCGCTTCAAGCCGCGAAAATTTTACGCTTTCGCTTTTTAGTTGCTTTTCTGTCAAAATGATTTTTCGATTGATTCTAAAAAGCAAACATTCTTTTTCTTCCTTTGAAAGCGTCATTTTTTCCAACGCTGAACGCAATTTTTCAAAATGAGATTTTCGTTCTTCTTCAGACGAGATTTTTGGAATCGAATTTTGAAAAATCGGCGATTCTTTTTTTCGTTCCACAAAAATTTCTGGAAAATCGGCGATTTCGCGCGTTTTTTGTGCAGAATGAGTTTTTCCCACAAAATCCGAACCGAAATTTGAAACAATTTTTCTTGCCTCCGCTTCCGATGAAACGTCCAAAAGAAAAACGCCAGGCGCGAGCGTTTCTACAACGTGTTCGGCAAACTTTGGATTTTTTAGGCTAAAACCCGCGTCGTCGTTCAAAACGCGAAGCACAAATCCCGAATAAAGCGTCGCGTTTCCGTAGGCTTTTCGCCAATCTTCCAACTGCACAAGAAGATTTTGCGGAAGAGCGTGCATGCAAAACGTTTCAAGAAGTCGCGTAATTTCGTCTTCAAAAATCGAAAGGTCAAACGATTTCATCACGGATTTTTTTGTGATTTCAAACGTTAGAGCGGTGTCGAATTTTCGGATTTCAAGAAAATCCAAAAGCGAAACGAGTTTAAAAAGCGAAAGTCCAGGAAAAAGCATCACCGTAAACGCCGCGTCAATCGAAAGAACTTTTGCCGTTTCGTTTTCGTGCGTTTCCAAACCGTCAAAAATTTCTTCGCTCGCTTCAAAAATGTCCGTGCCGTCTTCTTCGATTCCGCGAATTCTAAAAAATCCCAAACGAATCGCGCTGTCAATCAAACGCGAAAGCCCGCTAGTCAACGTTTCCGTTTGAAAAGTGGGGGAGGGCGCAGAATATTTTTCGAGCATTTTGGAAAATCGACTTTTCTTTTGCGTGCCGTCGTCCGCGCTTAAAAGCCACGCCAAACGAATCAAAACGGAGCGCGAAAATCCGCCCGCTGGAATCGAAATCGCGCTTTGAATCAAAATTCTCGCCTCGGCGCAAAGGGCGGCTCGCGAAAGTCGCGCCTGCGCGGTGGCGCAAATGTAGGCTTTCTGCACGGTTTGTGGCAATTTTGAAAACGCGATTAGTTTTTCGCGTGCAACGGAATGTTTGCCGTCTTCGCTGCAAACGATTATTCCAAGATTTTCAAATGCGTTTTTTAAAAGGAAGATTTCGTCGCCGATTTCGCCAAAAACGTTTTTGATTTCGCCCAAAATCCGTTTTTTGAATGTGCCGTCGCATTTACAAAGGTCGGGATTCAAATTTACAAACGAAATGAACGCCGACAAAAATTCTGGCGAAAGTCGAAAATTCGATTTTTGATTTAGACGAACGACGTTTCCTTCTTGAAGAAGAACGCCGCGCAAAGCGTCTTTGTCAAAAATGTCGTCCAAATGCGGATTTATGCAAAGTTCCGTTTTTGCGTCTTCGCGTTTTTTTCTAAAAAGAATCAAACGTTCTTCGAGATTTGAAACGCGCTCGCTGATTTCAACAAACGAAATCGTGCCGTCAAAAAATTGCGCGATTTTTTCAACGCTCGCTTCGTTTATGCAACAAACCGCCGCAATGATTTTCAAATCGGTTTCGCTTAAAAGCGACGCGATGATTTTTTTGTTTTCGTCGTTGCGAAGAAACGCGCTCAAATCTTCGATGAGTTTTTGTTTATTAAACGGAGAAGAAAACCCGCCAAGATACATTCGCACCAGTTCAAAAAATTGGCTGTCTGGAAGAGTCGCAATGCTTTCTCTCCATTCAAGAATCCGCTCTGCCCGAAAATCTTTCATTTCTTCTCCTTTTGGAAATCAACAAAGGCAATTTTGTCCGAGGGCAGATGCCACGTTGTTTTCAATTTCGTGTCTGTCTTCGTTTCTAACGATTTTGTAAGAATATCCTTGTTCCGCAAGGAATTTTTGTCGATTTGCTCCAAAATCTTCTTCCACGGTGTTCCGCGTAATCAGCGTGATGAATCGCGATTTTCGTTCTTTTGGACGCAAAATCCGCCCCAATCGTTGCGCTTCTTCTTGGCGTGAACCGAACGTCCCCGAAACTTGAATCGCCATACTTGCGTCTGGTAAATTAATCGCAAAGTTTGCGACTTTTGAAACGACGAGAACTTTTATTTTCCCCGAACGAAAATCCGCGTATATTTGGTCGCGCTCGGCGTTTGGCGTTTTTCCCGTGATAATCGGGCAACCAATCATTTGCGCGATTTTTTTTAGTTGGTCGATGTACTGCCCGATTACGAGGATTTTGTCGTTTGGAGATTGATTTATGATTTCTTTTACAAACGTCAATTTTTCTGGATTTTCGCTTGCGATTCTGTGTTTTTTTCTCGGCTCGCAAACGGCGTATTCTAATTCTTGCGAACGGTCGAGATTCAATTTGATTTCAATACATTCCGCGCTTGCAATAAATCCGCTCGCTTCCAAATCTTTCCAGGGAACGTCGTATCGCTTTGGCCCGACGAGCGAAAAAACGTAGCCTTCGCAACCGTCTTCGCGCACGAGCGTCGCTGTAAGTCCAAGCCGTCTAACCGCTTGAATTTCCGCCACCACGCGAAAAACGGGCGCGGGCAACGTGTGAACTTCGTCGTAAATGATTAAACCCCAAGCGCGCGAACGAAAAAGCGAAAAATGCGGATATTCGCCTTCTTTGTCCGCTCGCCAAGTTAAAATCTGATACGTTGCAACTGTTACGGGGCGAATTTCTTTGGATTCTCCTGTGTATTCTGCGATTTGTTCGCGACAAAGCGTGGTTTTGTCCAAAAGTTCGTCAATCCATTGGTGAACCGCGCTAATGTTTGTTGTAACTATAAGCGTGTTCGTTTTTAGAATCGACATCAACGTCATTCCAACGATTGTTTTTCCAGCCCCACACGGAAGAACCACAGTGCCGAATCCCGTTCCCGCGCCTTTGTTTCCAACGATTGCTTGCGCCGCTTCAAGTTGATATTTTCGCACGCAAAACGGTTTTCCCGCGCTAGTCGTTTTTTTCAAATCGATTTCTAGCGGTTCGCCTTCGCGCATTGGAACGTCGTCTTTAACGGGCCAACCAATTTGCAAAAGTTGTTGCTTTACAGTTCCACGATTCGTCAATTCGAGTCTAAAAGAATGACGTTTTTCTTCGTCGTTCAAAAAGTTAGATTCAACCGCATTTGCGCACGGACTTAAAAGCGTTTTTCCGATTCTGCTTGCGGCAATTTCTCTAAAAATTAGCGGATTCGGCGTGGCAAGAAAAAGCGTGTCTGGAGAATCGCCTTCAACGAGTCGCAATTTTCCAAATCGTTCGGCGGTTTCAAAAATCCAAGATTCCACCGACTGCGGAACGTCGTATTTTGAAAAATCGTTCAAAACGCGAAGCGCGTCCGCGGCAGAAAATCCCGCGCTGGCGGCATTCCACAGCGAAAGTGGCGAAAGTTTGTATGTGTGCAGATGTTCTGGCGATTTTTCCAATTCTGCAAACGGAACGAGCGCGATTCTACATTCGTTTGCGCGTGGGGCGTGAACGTCTAACAGAAGCGAACGGTCGCTCTGTACGATTAGCGGATTTTCAAATCGATTCATTTTTTTTCACCAAATCAACCAAAAATTCCAAAACCACCTGGACTTTTTGCACCAGCTTTTATCCAAGTGAGTTTTTGTTTTGTGGAAAGAGGTTTTCTCATGGAAGAAAGCGCGCTAATGTAGTCAAAAAGCCACACTGCGAGAGCGTTGTCGTTGTCGTAAAGCGCGTTATCGCAATCGCATTGAACCAAAAGCGGCAGAACGTCGGCACTTTCAACCAAACTCGCCGCGACATTTTCGGCGTAACATTTGAACGCTGCCGCCGCCGTGGACAAAAACGGAGAAGAATGACGTTTTCCCGCCTTGTTTGGTGAGCGCGAAAGCACGGTTTCAATTAACGAAGGACTCGATTTATAAACGAAGGCAAGACGAAGCGGTTGTTTTGATTTTTCGATTGATTTTTTTTGAAGCCGTGCAACAACTTCCATCGTAAGATACTGGTAACTGGAAATCAACTCTTCAACGACGCGCACATTTTCGGCGGAACTCGTAAGTTTTCCAAAACGCGAATCAAAATACGATTCATCGAATAAAATTACGCACTCGTCAAGATGACCAAATTCATTCAACGATTTTAAAACAAGCGAGCGAGCAGAAAGAGCAGACGGACGATTCCACACAGCGGCAGTCGTTCCAGAAGGAACTGCAACGTCAGCATCGGAATGGCTTTTTGTAACAAGCGTGCGCCTGCCACGAGTAACCGCCCCAGCCGCAAAGTTCGTACCCTCAGGCAGTTCCTTTCCAGCAATCAACAGTGTCTTTTCCATGATTCCAACGATTATACCACAACCCGTCGAATTTTGTAGAAAGATTTGTGGAATATAGCACTTGAAAGATTTGTTCAACTAACAAACGTGGTATTTTTGATAAACTCTCCCCCGCGAACAAAGAACGGAAAAACGGTGTTTTCTCATTCGTCTACGGTGGTTGAGGTTCTCGAAATCACCATTCAAGCGTCGATGTCTTCTTTTAAATGATGAACGATAAAATCCCTGCGTTCTGGCGTGTTTTTGCCCATATAAAACGCCAAAAGTGGTGGCACGTTTTTTAACGCCTGTACCTCAACGGGCGTAAGGTGCATTGTTTTTGGGTCGATGAACTGCCGAAACTCGTGCGGAGAGATTTCGCCCAAGCCTTTGAAGCGCGTTACTTCCGCGCCCGCGCCCAGTTTTTTTACGGCTTTGTCGCGTTCGGCTTCGCTGTAGCAGTAAATCGTGTCTTTTTTGTTGCGCGCCCTAAAAAGCGGCGTTTCCAAAATCCACACGCGCCCGCTCGTTACAAGTTCTTCAAAATATCCGAGGAAAAATGTCAAAACCAAATTTCTGATGTGAAATCCGTCGTTGTCTGCGTCGGTCGCAATCACGATTTTTGAATATCGCAAAAGCGAAGTGTCCTGCTCGATTCCCAACGCCATCATCAAATTGTATAGTTCTTCGTTTTTGTAAATGTCGCTCTGCTTTTTGCCGTACATATTTTCGGGCTTTCCGCGCAAAGAAAAAATCGCCTGAAACGCGGGGTCGCGGCTTCCAATCATCGAACCTGTCGCGCTGTCGCCTTCCGTTACAAAAATCATCGACTGCGCGCCTTTTTCGCCGTCTTCAAGATGAAATCTGCAATCTTTAAGTTTTGGAATTTTGAGCGAGATTTTTTTTGCCGCCTCTTTCGCTTCCTTTTTGACGGAATTGAGTTCGGTGCGCAGTTTTTCGTTCGCTTCGATTTTTTGCTTTAAAAGTTCCGCTTCCTTTGGATTTTTGTGAAGCCAGTCGTCAAGACCGCTTTGCGTTTCCGCAACAATCCATGCGCGAATGTCGGTGTTTCCGAGTTTGTTTTTTGTTTGGCTTTCAAAAATCGGGTCTTTGACTTTCACCAAAACCGCCGCCGTGATTCCGTCGCGCACGTCCTCGCTTTTGTAGTTTTCGTGAAAAAAATCGTTCACGCCTTTCAAAAATCCTTCTTTGAACGCCGAAAGATGAGTTCCGCCGTCAGATGTATACTGTCCGTTTACGAACGAAAAATAATTTTCGCCGTAAGCGTTCGTGTGCGTGAACGCAAACTGCAAATGCTCGCCGCGGTAACTGCCGATTTTGTAAATCGATTCGCTTTCGATTTCGCTTTTCAAAAGGTCGAGCAAACCGTTTTCGCTTGTAAAATCGCGTCCGCCGAAACGAATCGTCAAGCCCGTGTTCAAATATGCGTAATTCCAAAGCCGCTTTTCCACGAATTCCAAATTGAACGAGTATTTTCCAAAAATCTCTTCGTCGGGCTGAAATTCAAAATAAGTTCCGTTTGCCTGCATATTTTTGAGCGCGCCGCTTTTTTGCGAAATAAGCCTGCCTTTTGAAAAAATCGCGTCGGTGAAGTTTCCGTCGCGCACGCTCACCACGCGAAAATGACTTGAAAGCGCGTTCACCGCCTTTGTGCCGACTCCGTTCATTCCGACTGAAAACTGAAAAACATCGTCGTTATACTTTGCGCCCGTATTGATTTCAGAAACGCATTCCACAACTTTTGAAAGCGGAATTCCGCGCCCAAAGTCGCGCACGCTCACAATATTGTTTTCGATTGAAACATCGATTCGATTTCCGAATCCCATAATGAATTCGTCCACGGAATTATCGATTATTTCCTTTAGAAGAATGTAGATTCCGTCGTTTTGATTTGAGCCGTCGCCGAGGCGGCCGATGTACATTCCAGAGCGCAAGCGAATGTGCGAAAGCGCGTCCAAATGCTGAATCTGCGCGTCCGTGTATTCTGCCGCCGCTTTTTTTGATTTGAACGGGTCAATCGCGCGGGCCTTCGCCAAATTTTCCGCAGTCTGCTTTTCGCTCACGCCAGGCACAAACGATTCTTCTTTTTTTGATTTGTCCGCTGATTTTTTATCAATCGTCTTTGCTTTTTTCCAAGCCAAAAATTCGCTTTCAGATTCCTGTTCGTCTTTTGATTCTTTCGTTTTCTTCATAACAAAAAATATATGGCGATTTTTGTTTTTTTTGCAAGATTCGGGAAATTAAGAATAGATCCGAATCATCAACTTTGAAGAAATCAGTTTTCGCAAGGCTTTAGCCTGAGGAAACTGACTGACCTGTGAGGAAATGACCGATTTCCTCACCAGGTCTAATATTTTTATAAAAAATCCCCGAAAATCGATTTTTCGGGGATTTTTCGCTACATCATTGCAATCGGACAATTATTCAGTCGCGCCCAACGCAAAACATTGTTTAATCGGGATTGATAACCTTTTCCAGCCTTTTTTAACCATTCAAGAGTATCGTTGTCAATTTTCGTATGAATAGAAGTCTTAGGCAACTTTAAAGACTGAAAATAATAAAATCCCCCATTGTCTGTTGTGCTTTCTGGAATGTCAGATAGATTTATTTCGCTATCGGGCATATTTTTCAGATTTTCCAACATTGATTTTTCGTCATCTGTGAGTGGCGGAAAATCAATTACCTTGTATTCTCTTTGCATTTTCTTCATAAATTTTTACCTCCTTTTTAGTTGCTTTTCGTGCAGAAATAAGTCGTTTTAAGCCGTTTCTGTCTGTATTTATAACACTCACTACAAAGTATCCATTTATTTGTCCAATGTATTTTTCTCTGTCCTCGTCGTCTGAATGTTTATAATCATAATCTTGATATAAAAATGGGTCGTTGAACACACGACTTGCAAGTTCAAAACTAAGATTATGATTTGTTTTATTCAATTCATTTTTTGCCGTATCCCATATAAACACGTCAAGATAAATAAAATCTTTATTTCGTTCCACATTTTTATAATACATTGACTTTGTACATAAAACAAATACAAAGAAAATATATGGCGATTTTTGTTTTTTTTTGCAATATTCGGGAAAAGACGGAGAATTTTGAAAAAACGCAATTTCTTATTTGACGCTAGATTATACCGTTGTTATCATGGAAGAACATTTATAGTTGTTAAATTTTTGGAGGATATATGAATTCAAAAAAAGAGTCCTTGATGTTCAAGTTGGCTCTGATGAGTATAGGTATGTTGTTAATGGTTGCTGCTCTTTATGTTGGTTCTGCACTTCTTATTATGGGCGGGCAACAAAAGCGTAGCGTGGAATCGCAACGGCAACTTCTGCTTGACGGTTACGACGAAAAAATTCAATGGCAAGTTCAAAATGTAATTTCGCTTTTGAATACTTACGACACGGAATACGAAAAGCAAGGTTTAAGCCTGAACGAACGACAAACTCGAATCAAAGAACTTGTCAGAGGTTTACGATACGGAACAGAGGGCTATTTTTGGATTGATACGTTCGACGGAATGAACGTGCTTTTGCCGCCAAAACCCGCAACGGAAGGAACAAACCGCCTTGATTGGAAAGACCAAGACGGAAAATTCATGGTTCGTGATTTTATTGAAATCGGAAAAAAAGGTGGAGGTTTTACAAATTTCCAATATCCAAAACTCGGTTCAAATAAACCAGAGCCGAAACGGTCGTACACTGCTCCGTTTACAAAATATTCTTGGGTAGTTGGCACAGGAAATTACATCGACGAAATCGACGCGGCAATCGAAAAACTCCAAACTAATCTTTCAAAAGATTTTAATCTTGCAGTTATAACATACATGGTTTTGAGCCTTATTGTTATTACGCTTTCTTGTATAGGTGTTGTGTACGCCATTGCGCGAATAATGCTCCGCCCGATTAAAAACGTTTCGACGAGTTTGCAAGACATTGCCGAGGGCGACGGCGATTTGACGAGTCGTCTTCCAGTTTCTGGAAAAGACGAGATTTCTGAACTTAGTCTTTATTTCAACAAAACGATGGAAAAAATCCACGACGTTGTTTTTGGCGTAAAGCAATCAAAAGATTCTCTTTTGAGCGTTGGCGAAACGGTTACGAACAGCGCGCAAAATACGTCTGGCGGAATTTCTTTAATTACAAGCAACATCAGAAAAATCGCGCAGTCGGTGGAATCTCAAACGGAAAGCGTAAAAAGCGCGGTCGTTACGGTAACGGACATTTCTTCGACGCTTTCGTCGCTTTCTGAATTAATCAGCACGCAGCGCGACAGCGTTTCCACGGCGAGCAGTGCAGTGGAACAAATGATTAGCAACATCGAATCCGTGAATACCACGATGGACAAAATGGCGGATTCTTTTGAAAACTTGGCGAGCAAATCGCGAGTTGGCATTTCAAAGCAAAAGCAGATGACGGAAAGCATAGAAAAAATCCGCGAACAATCTGAAATGCTAAACGAAGCGAACCGCGCGATTTCGTCCATTGCAAGCCAAACGAACTTGCTTGCGATGAACGCGGCAATCGAGGCGGCGCACGCGGGCGACGCGGGTCGCGGTTTTGCGGTGGTTTCTGACGAAATCCGAAAACTCTCCGAAACGTCGTCGGCGCAGTCCAAAACAATCAGCGCACAACTTAAAACAATTCGCAGTTCAATCGAATCGGTCGTTTCAATGTCTGAAGAAACGTCGGCGACTTTTTCCGTGGCGGCGCAAGGAATCGAACAAACGGAACAACTCGTTACGGAAATTAAGGCGGCTCTTGAAGAACAAACTTCGGGTTCGCAACAAATCAGTGGCGCACTTCGCGAAATGGTTGAAAGTGGCGAAACGCTCGGCAACGCGGCAAACGACGTGCAGGAACGCAAAGCACATATTCAATCGCAAATGACGAATTTGCAAAGTGCGACGGAGGACATTCACAACAGCGTGGAAGCGATTGCAGGCGAAACTGACGACATAAATCAAAGTAGCGCGGAATTAAAAGAAATGGCGGGCGTGCTAAAAAACACGATTCAAGAAATCGGCGCACAAATGTATTTCTTTCGCGTGTAAAAAAATCCGCAAAAAAAACGGCGTGCTAAGAAAAAACTTAGCGCGCTTTTTTTTTGTTTATAATTCTAACGAAATTTTTACAAAAAGAATCAAAAATATATCTGAATATTTATAAAAAATAGATTTAAAGTAATTTTATGAGGTTTTATATGAAAAAATCTATTTTTTTTATGGTAGCTACACTTTTTGCGGGACTGCTTGCATCTTGCGGGGGTGGCGGTTCGGCACAAAGGCAAACTGAAGTTTGGGATTTTGGCGGCGTTCAGGAAGAAGGCGCGCTGAATCACATTTCCGTAAAAGACATCGATTCGATTTCCGACGATTTGCTTGCGTCTGACGGCAAATTCAAAAAAGGCGAAGTCGTTTTCGGCGATTTGACGCTGAATGTTGAAAACAACGACCGCGCCTACTACGGCGACGAAGGCGCAGGCGCAAAAAGCTACGGAACGCAGGGCTACGCGCAGACCTCGTTCGATGACGGCTATACATCAAACGGAATTTTTTACGCGAACGGCAAAGGCGGCGAAGAAAAGCGGTTTCTTCTTTTGGCGAATGTAAAATCGGGCGATTTAATTTCGTTTTACGCGAGGACGAGCAATTCGGGCGACGAGAAAATTCACTTTGCGAGCGTGGATTCTGCGGGAGCAAAAACGGGCGTTCAGGACGAAACGGCACTTTTGAACGCGGACGCGCGAAAATACGAATATGTCGCGATTTCGGACGGAAGTTACAAAATCTACGCGGACGCGGCGGTCGGAAAACCCGTGTTTTTCCGACTTGTGCGAACGCCCGCTGTTCAAGTTTCTGGAACTTTGAACGGTTTGCAAGGCAAAGGCGAACTTTCGTTCATTGTCAAAGAAACGAATCAGGAACTTTTTGCAAATGTGAACGGCAAAAAATTCACGGCGAATCTGCCTGAAAACCGCACGCTGACCGCAATTTTGAAAGGCGTTCCAGGAAAATCGATTTCGGCGCAAACTCGAGTTTTGGAAACTGCGAAAGGCGAAGCGGGAAAAAGCCGAACGGTTTCGCTTTCCGTGGAAGACGCAAAATCGTACAAGGCGACGGGGCAAATCAAAATCGACGGCGCAGATTCTTCAAAAATCGGCTTGGTTTTTAATCCGCCAGAGGGCAGCATTTATCAAAGCGTGGAAGCGGTCGTGGATTCTTCGACGCTTTCTTTTTCCGCGAACCTTGAGCCTGGCGTATCGTATACGGCGGCGTTGACGGGCGCGAACGATTATTTCATTTCCGCGGGCGAAAAATTTGATTTTGCAGACGACGCGACTCAAGAAATCTCGGCGCAAAAAAAGCCTGTCTACGAGGTTTGGGGTCATTTTGTCGGGGAAAATTCCGCGATTCCGCAGAAAATCGAATTTGTGAACATCGACGACGGATATGTTTACGAAGGACAGATTCTGCCTGCAAGCAGCAGCAAATCGTATTCGGCAATGCTCCGCGACGGACGCTACGAAATCAAGGCGGAAACTGAAACTGCAAAAACGCAGAATCACATTGTGGTAAAAGGCGCGGGCGTTGAAAAAAATGTCAATTTGGTCAAAAAATCAAACGAACTCGCTTCTCTTCCGCTCAAAAAAACGCTGAATGTTGGAAAAAACGCAGAGTTCAAAACGGTTGGTGCGGCTCTTTTGGCGGCAAAGGCGATGAATCCGAAAAGCGAAGAAGATAGAATCACGATTTTGATTCAGCCTGGCGTTTACCGCGAGCAGATTTCCGTGGAAACTCCGTTCATCACATTCAAAAATGCGGGCGACGGAGAAGTCAAACTCACTTGGTACTATGGAATTGCGTACAATTATTTTTCTGCCGACAAAAACGGATTTTTTGACGCGGATTTGGCTTACGACAAATTCGACAAAAAAGGCGTTTCAAAATGGGGCGGCGCAACATACATCAAAAAAGGCGCGGACGGATTTTGCGCGGACGGAATCACATTTGAAACTTCGTTCAACAAATACATCACCGACGAAGAAATCGCAGACGGCGTGGAAGCGGACGGCAGTTTGAATTTTGCGCGAAAACTCAACAGCGATGTGCGCTCAAAAGCGGCAACGGAGCGAAGCGCGGCGATTTTAATCGAAGCCGACCAGACAAGTTTTGTGAACTGTCGCTTTTTGGGAAGCCAGGACACATTCTACACAGGCGCAGGAATCAAAGGCTATCTTAGAAATTGTTTTCTTGAAGGACAGACGGATTTTATTTTCGGCGACGGCTCGTTCGTTTTTGAAAACTGCGAAATCCGCTGGTGCGGTTACACCGACAAAGCGTCGGCGGGCTACATTACGGCGGCGCGCACGAGCGGGGACGCAAAGGGCTATCTTTTCTTGGACTGCGTGATTTCCCGCGACGACGGAATGTTGAACGCTCCTGGATTTTTCGGCAGACCGTGGGGAGCGGACGCGAATGTTACATTTGCGAACACGATTTTGGGCAGCGGAGAAAACATCGACGCGAAAGGCTGGACGGCTATGAGCGGAAACAAGCCAGAAAACGCGCATTTCCGCGAAATCAACACGATTTGGGAAGGCGCGTCTTTCGGTGAGCGCGTAAAAGGCAGGAAATTGGACTTCGCCGTACACGCCCACAACCGCGGGAGCCGCGGCATCTTTTGCAAAAACGACATCGTTTACCACCGACGACGACATCAACACGCCGTATCCCGGCCACACGATTACGCTTCACTACGAACTTTCTTCGGGCGGAATCGATGTTTCTTTAATAAAGTGGTATCGCGTAAAAGACGGAAAAGAAACGCTCGTCAAACAAACGGCGGGTTTTGCAGACAAAACATATTTGATTTCAAAAGACGATTCTCTTTCGATTATCAAAGCGGTCGTTGTGCCGAAAATCTACGGCGGAGAAGCGGGCGAAAGCGCGGTGGCGCAACTTGACGCAACCGTAAACGAAGGCTACGCAGTTCCAGCAAACGCGATTTCAGACAGACCGCGGACGGCGGGCGCAGTGAATGTGTTTTTGGCGGGCGATTCCACAGTCAAAGATTACAGCGCGGGCGGAATGTGGTCGTCGAACCAGACGCGAAACGAAGGCGCGTGGGGAGAATTTTTGCAAAACTTCTTTAATTCGGCGGTTTCCGTGCAGAATTACGCAAACGGCGGACGCTCCACGCGAAACTTCATCAACGAAGGCTCGCTCGAAAAAATCGCGCAGAAAATCTCAAAAGGCGACTATCTTTTCGTTCAGTTTGGACACAACGACTGCTCGAATTCCGCAGGATATTTGGAAGACCGATATGTTCCGCTCGGAACGCCAGACGCTTCTGGAAAATATCCCGTCAGCGAAGGCAAAAAAGTCAAAACTCCAGATTCGTACAAATCGAAATACGGCGACAATTTTTACGCTTACGATTCGGGTGGCTCGTTCAAATGGTATTTGAAGCAGTACATAGACGTTGCAAAAAATGCGGGCGCGACTCCCGTTTTGGTTACGCCTGTCAGCCGACTTTATTTTACGGACGGAAAAATCAGACCGCACCACGATTCAACTGACACGCAGACAGGAACGCAGACAACGAGCGGAAACGCTTATGTTGAGGCGGTTCGGCAGTTGGCGCAGGAAGAAAATGTGATTCTAATCGACGGATTTGAAATCACAAAAGCACTATACGAAAAAGCGTTTGCGGACGGTTCAAACGACGCTTACGCGAGGGAATTGATGTCGCAGGGCGAAAGCACGCACAACAACAAACTCGGCGGATTTGTAATCGCGGGTGAGTTTGCAAAGGCAATAAAAAAGCAGATTCCCGCGCTTGCAAAAAGCGTTGTGCGCCCCAAAAAAGCAATCGGCGAAAACGCGGACGGTTCGATTATGTTCACCGTGGATTCTGAAGGCAAGTTCACTTGCGATTCTGAATACTGGACAAAAATCGAGCAGAGCGAATTGAGCAAATTCTAAAAATAATCTAAAAAGCGGCAGATACGGCAGTTTCGCAAAAAACGAAATTGCCGTATTTTTTAAATTCAAAGAATCGAGAAAAAAATGAAAAAAGAATGGTTTGAATCTGAAGATTTTTGGAAAAATTACGCGCCGATTATGTTTGACGAGCAGCATTGGGCGGAAGCGGCGGGAATTGCGCAAAGAATTAAGGAAATTGCGCGTTTGAAAGACGGAGCGCGCGTAATGGAAGCGGGTTGTGGGGTTGGGCGCATTTGCGTTGAACTTGCCGCGCTCGCGCTTGACACGACGGGAATCGACATAATTCAAAGCGAGTTGGACACGGCAAAAGAAAGTGCGGAAGCGCAGGACGTTTCGCTTTTTCTTGTGAACGCCGACCTTCGTTCGTTTAGAACGGAAAATCACGGAATCGAAAAGTTTGATTGCGCGGTGAACGTTTACAATTCGTTTGGATATTGCGAAAAAAAAGAAGACGATTTTTTGATTTTGAAATCGATTTTTTTGTCGTTAAAAGACGGCGGAAAATTCATTCTTGAGTGCATAAGTCGCGAAAGTGCGATTTTATTTTTCACAAAAGGCGAAGAATTTGAGCGGGCGGGAAAAAAAGTCGTTACGGATTTTGGCGTGGTTGGCGCGTGGGAAGGCTTGCGTTCGCATTGGACGCTGACCGACACAAAAAGCGGCGAAATCATCGACCATGAATTTGTGCAACGACTATACAGTGCCGCAGAACTTGGAGAAACGCTCAAAAAAATCGGCTTTTCAAACGTCCAAATCTACGGCGGCTGGGATTTGCGCCCCTACGACGAAAATTTACAAACAATGTTAATTCTTGCAGAAAAATAACTGCCAAACCATTGCGCAAAGTTGGTTTCGGCTTTCGTTCTTTCCGCCGAAAAAAACACGAAAGGCGAGTGAGCGAAATCAATCGGCGAAAAAATCGAAAAAATTGTACCACTGAAGAGGATTTTGCCGCGCGAGCGTTTCTAGGTTTTGCGCAAATTCAAGGGCAAGCGCGCGGATTTTTTTCTCGCGCTCTTTTCTTGGAACGCAAAAATCCACATCGCTTTTTTTGACGAACATTTTGTACTGCGCTTGAATCGAAAGGTCGCCTTTGCGGATTCCGTTCACAAAAAAAGTCGGCACATTCAAAAGCGAAGCAAGCAAAAAAACGCCGTACGGAAAATCCGCGTTTTTCTGAAAAAACGGAAGACTTCGCCCGCCGAAAGCCGCTCTTCAAGCAGCAGTACGGTTTCCGCGCCGATTTCGTCCGCGCTCACAATGTGAAAATCCGCCGATTCGTTCACGCTTTTTTGAAGCGCGTTGAATCCCGCCGACTGCGCTTTGTCCATAATCGTGGTGATTTTCATTCTGCGCTTTGTGCCAGATTCGCCCGCCGCCGCCAAAGCCTTGAGCATTTGCGCGTTTCCGAGGTGCGAAATCAAAAGAAGCGTTCCGCGATTTGAATCGATTTCGTTGACGAAAATCGAAATGTCGTCGTTCTGCCATTCGATTTTGTCGAATCGAATTTTGCCCGCCCACGCCTGAATGTTCTCCGCAAGATTCAGAGCAAAACTGATGATGTGGCGGAGCGTCTGCGGCTTTTTGCCTGCGGCAACAAAAAACTTTTTGGACTGCGCGCGCGCTCCCGCGCAAAAAAGCCAGTAAAAAAATCCAATCGGAAAGCACAAAACGCGCATAGAAACTGCGGGAAAAAAAAGCAGCACGCGCATAAAAAAGAATCCAAGATTATTTTTGCGCTTGATTTCGTACCAATTTTGTTTTTTCATTTTTTTCGTTGAAGAACGGACATTTCGAGAGCCTCAATGTCCGTGTTTTTTTTGTTGCCGAATTTATTTTGTTTTTCGCAGTTTTCGCGCCAGAAGAATCGGGCTTCGCAAAATCATTCCGCAGAAGAATTTTGTGAAAACCCAAGAAATGCGCACATTGTCGCGGAACGGGCGGAAATTCGAAATTCCGTCTTCGGGATAAGTTACGCGAACTCCGTAAAATTCTGTCCGCACGCCGCGCCAAATCAGCCGAATCAAAATGTCGATGTCAAATCCCATTCTTGAATCGATGTGCGATTTTTTCAAAAGCCGCGCCGTTTCTTCCACGGGATAAACGCGAAATCCGCAGAGCGAATCGACGATTCCGCTTTCCCAAGTTACGATTTTGCACCAAAGATTCGCGAATCTGTGGGCGTTTTTTCTGTGATTCGGCGCGGATTCGTCGTATTCTGGAAATCCGCAGATTAGCGCGGAAGGCGAAGCGGCGGATTTTTCAAGAAAAAACGCGGCTCTTGAAAAATCGTGCTGTCCGTCTGCGTCTATTTGCAAAATGTGCGAAATTCCGCGCGATTTGGCAAAAAAAACGCCCTCGCTGAACGCTTTTCCTTTGCCGCCGTTTTTTTCAAGCGAAACAAGGTGAACAAAATCGTTTTCGCTTTCGATTTCCGAAAGAATCAGTTTTTCGTTTTCGCTGTTTCCGTCGTCCACCAAAATCACGGGGATTTTTTGCGAAACGCAAAGCGGCGCAAGGTTTTTCACGACCGTTCGGCACGCTTTTGCGTGTTTGTAAACTGGAATCAAAATCGCTGGCGAAAAATTTTCACTCATTTTTATTCCTTAGAAGTTGTCTAAAAACTCTCTTTTTTTTCGGCGAAATTGCCAATCCTCTTTTTTTTGGGGGAGAGAGAAAACCTCTACTCCGAAGCGGGTTTT
>CAJOEO010000035.1:16014-22559 GCA_905233535.1 uncultured Treponema sp. | reverse complement strand
TGTTAGCACGAAAATCGCACGCGGTCATTGAGCAACGTCGAAATGCGGTCATTGAGCGTAGTCGAAATGTGATATAATCGAGGAATGAAAAAGATTATTTTAATATTTGTGTCCGCGCTAGTTTTCTTTTCTTGCGCAAAAGAAAATTCGCACGTTGTAGTTGTAAACGATTCCGCGCTGAAAGCGGAGCGCGTAATTTTGGGCGACGAGCAGTCTGACGAATATTTGCCGCTTTTAAAAGGAAAGAAAGTAGCAATTTTTTCAAATAAATCGGGAATCATTGGCGACAAAATCATTTTGACGGGCGAGAACGGTGAAAAAATCGAGCAGTTCGGCGGATTTTCCCGCGAAAATGTAAAAAATCCGCAGACCGACCCGACGCGGATTCCGTTCGGCAAAGACGAAAACGGGCGCGAAATCGCTTACGGCGAGCATATTTTGGATTTTCTGATTGAAAGCGGCGTTGAAGTTTCCGCAATTTTTTCGCCAGAACACGGATTTCGCGCAAACGCCGACGCGGGCGAAAGCGTTTCAAATTCCATTGACGAAAAAACGGGCGTTCCGATTCTGTCGCTTTACGACGATTCCACTCATTCTCCGAGTGCGGAAAATATGGCAAAATTCGATTTGCTATTGGTAGATTTGCAAGATGTAGGACTAAGATATTATACTTACTATATATCATTGTATCATTTGATGAATGCCTGCGCAGAAAATGGAAAAAGCGTAGTGATTCTTGACCGCCCGAATCCGAACGGATTTTATGTTGACGGCGAAATCTTAAAGGACGATTTTAAGTCGGGAGTGGGCGCGCTTCCGATTCCCACGGTTCACGGTTTGACGTTTGGCGAACTTGCGCGAATGATAAACGGCGAAGGCTGGCTTTCTGCGGGCAAAAATTCCTGCGATTTGACGGTGATTCCGTGCCGAAACTACACGCACGCCACAAAATATCCGCTTGTTTTCGCGCCGTCGCCGAATCTAAAAGATATGCGCGCGATTTATCTTTATGCGTCTACTTGTTTTTTTGAAAACACGATTGTTTCTGTGGGGCGCGGCACGGATTTTCCGTTTGAAGCATACGGCAGCCCGTATTTTGCAAAAACCGATTTTTCGTTTGTGCCGAAATCGATTCCAGGCGCGAAAAATCCGCCGTTTTTGGAACAAGAATGTTTTGGCGTGGATTTGCGCGAAAAATCAATCGAAAGCATTTGGGACGAAAAAATCGATTTGTCGTACATTTTGAACGCTTACGATTTGGCAAAAGCGGACGAATCGGCGCGCGAAGAATTTTTTGGAAACGCAAATTCGCGCGGATATTTTTGGCTTGACCTTTTGAGCGGCTCGGATTCTTTGAGAAACGCGATTCTGCAGGGAAAATCTGCGGAAGAAATCAAAGATTCTTGGAAAGACGACGTTGAAAAATTCAAAAAACAGAGAAAACCATATCTTTTGTATGGTGAAAATTCACCACTTTCTTGGCAAATCGACACGAGTTTTCCAAATTGGATAAACAACGCAAATTTTAGCGCGAACAATTCGCTTTCGTTTAAGGCATACAAAAATCAAGGAAAAGCGATTCTTTCGATTTCTGACGAATGTTCGTCGTTTTCTTTCTATATTAATGACCACAAAATCGACACGAAAAATCTTGTGGGCGGAAAATCTTACGAAATCGACATTTCAAAATACACGCAAAATGGAAAAAACTATTTGCAGATTTTTGACGTTGAGCCGCGAAATCTGAAAAACGCCGTGCGCGTGCGACTTCCCTATCCCGTCGTTTTGGACGGAACGCTCGACGGTTCGGGGATTTCAAAAACGGCAACCGATTTAATCGAAAAAATTATAAAAGCCGACATAAAAAACGGTTTTACGAGCGCAAGCCTTGCGATTATAAAAGACGGTTCGCTCGTGTATAAAAATGCTTTTGGAAATCTACAAACGTATACTAAAAATGGCAAAAAAATCGAATCGGAGGCGGTTTCAACCGAAACGCTTTACGATTTGGCTTCAGCGACAAAAATGCTTGCCGTAAATTTTGCGATTCAATTTTTGGTTTCGCAAAATCGACTCGATTTGGAAGAAAAAATCGTAGACATTTTGGGCGAAGAATTTGCCACAAATACAATCGATTTGGTTTTTCCAAATCGTCCGCACATTCCGCTAGACAAACAAATAGAACTCAAAAAAAATATAACAGTGCGAGACCTTCTTTGCCACGTTGGCGGAATGCACCCAGGTCCAAATTATTTTAGCGACCGCTACAACGCCGAAGAAGCGAGTTTTGACAGCGACACTGGAAACGCGCTTTATTCGGGCGCGGGTGCGGACGAAAAAACGCGAAAAGAAACGCTGAATCAACTTTTTAGAACGCCACTTTATTACGAACCGCATACTGATTTTGTGTATAGCGACATTGATTACATGATTTTGTGTTTTGTCGTCGAAAAAATCACGGGAACACGGCTCGATTCATTTTTGCGCGAAACGTTTTGGCAACCGATGAATTTAACTCGAATCACGTTTAATCCACTAAAAAACGGATTTTCAAAAAATGATTGCGCTGCGACGGATTTTTGCGGAAACACGAACGGCGGCAAAATCACGTTTTCGGGCGTGAGAGAGAACACGATTCAGGGCGAAGTTCACGACGCAAAGGCGTATTTTTCGATGGCGGGCGTTTCTGGACACGCGGGGCTTTTTGCGAACGCAATCGACGCGGCAAAACTTTTGTCGGCAATGTTGACTGGCGGTTGGGGCAAAAATCGATTTTTTTCGCAAAACGTAATCGATTATTTTTCTGCCCCGCAAAGCGTTCCGTTCGCGGATTACGGAAACGGCTGGTGGCGAAGCGGACAAATGCAAACGCCACGCCACTTTGGAACGTTGTGTTCTAGTCAGGCGTTTGGTCATATCGGTTTTACGGGAACTTTGATTTTTGTTGAGCCGACAGAAAATCTCGTAATTGTATACTTGACAAACAAAATCAACACCCCAATGGTAAAAGGCGAGGAAATTCAAAATAAATTTGAAGGAAATTTTTATCAGTCGGCGGTTGCGGGATTTGTACCGCAAATCATTTTGATGTCGTTGAACAAAAATCCGTCAAAAGAACAGTGGAAAGGCTTTTTGCGCGAAATGGCTGAAAACGCAAAAAGCGCGGCGAAAAATGTTTCAAGCGACGACGCACGCGCTAAAGCGTACAACGCGCTTTTGAATGTTTACAACGAATTTTGATTTTTGTCGTTGATTAAACAAAAAGCGCGGAAGAATTAAATTCTTCCGCGTTTTTATTTTCCAAAATCGAATCGTCAATAACTGTCCCAATTATAAAGAACTTTTGAAAAATCGCGTTTTTTCAAATCCGACTTTGTGATAAAAAAATTCGCGATTCCACAATCGCCCCACAAAATTTCCTGCGATTCCGTGCTATCCATTTGAAAAAGCAGAACTTCGTAATCTCTGCAATCTTCGCGATAATGCACATCGTCCTGCGTAAAAAACGCCCAGCCGCCAATTCTACTATTTTCGCTTCCGTCAAAAAAATCTTCCAGCGTGTCCTCGTCCAGAATATCGTACTCGCTTAAATATTTTTCTTCGGGAATTTTTACGCCGATTCTTTCCACTACCTCGCAAACTTTTTCAAAAAAGCCAAAATCTGTATCGTTTATAAAAGATTCAGATTGAGAAAATTCAAGCGAAAATTCCCCTTTGAACGGAAAATAATCTGAAAAATCCTCGTCGTTCGTCGTCGGAATTTTCAGTGAAATCACATCGTCCTTTGTGATTTTTTCGTCGAGATTTTCGTGAAAAATCACCCGATGACCGCTTTGCGACGTGGGATTTTCAAAATCCAACCCAAATAAATCGTTCGTGGAAATAAAAAATTGCAAAAGCCCACTTTTCGGCAAATCTTCCACCGCGTCAAAATTCGCAATTTCGTCCAAACGAATCTGCGCCAAAAGCACCATTTTGTTTCCGTCCGCGTCGGTCGGATACGGCGCATCTTTTTCCCAATACGGCACACCGCCGAATTTGCTTTGAAAAATCGAAAGATTTTCCGAGCGACAAGGCGTAATTTTTACGCATTTTTTCACCGAAGATTTTTTTACATCTTCGAGGATTTCTTTTGAAATCTCTTCGGAAAGAGGAAATTCATTTTCTTCCATATTATTGCCCTTTTTGAAAAATTATCGTGCGGAAATCGGAACGTAAGAGCGTTCTTGACAAATGTTTTTGTACGCGGGACGGTAAATTCGTCCGCCTGCCACGATTTCTTCGATTCGGTGCGCGCTCCAGCCCGCAATTCGCGAAACGGCAAAAAGTGGCGTGAAAAGTTCGCGCGGAATGCCGAGCATTGCATACACAAAACCAGAATACAAATCTACGTTTGCACAAATGCGTTTTTTGTCGCCGTGTTTTTCGTACAAAATTTCAGGACCAATTTTTTCAATCAAACGATAAAGATTGAATTCTTCCGCCATGCCTTTTTCGTTTGCCAAATGCGCCGCTTTGTCGCGCAAAAGCGAGGCGCGCGGGTCGTTCACGGTGTAAACCGCGTGTCCAAGCCCGTAAATCAAGCCCGTGCGGTTGAACGCCTGTTTTGACGCGATTTTTTCAAGATAAGAGCGGACTTCGTTTTCGTTCGACCAATCTTTGACATTTTCTTTGATGTCGTCCATCATCTGCGCAACTTGAATGTTTGCGCCACCGTGCCGCCGTCCTTTCAGCGAGCCGACCGCAGCCGCCACCGCGGAATATGTGTCTGTGTCCGCGGAAGAAACGACGTGAACCGTGAGCGACGAATTGTTGCCGCCGCCGTGTTCTGCGTGAAGAATCAGCGCAAGGTCAAGAAGTTTCGCTTCTTCGTCGGTGTATTCTTTGTTTGAGCGAATGAGGCGCAGAAAATTCTCCGCCGTCGAAAGATTCGGAAGAGGATTGTGAATGTACATCGATTTTCCGTCAAAAAATCGTCTTTTTGCTTGGTACGCATACGCCGCCAACGTCGAAAAACGCGAAACAAGATTTATGCACTGTCGCAAAACGTTTGAAACGCTTCTGCCTTCGGGGTCTTTGTCGTAAGAATACGACGCAAGAACGCCACGCGCCATTTTGTTCATAATGTCGCTCGATGGGGCTTTCATAATCATGTCTTCTGTAAAGTTGTCAGGAAGAGAGCGAACCGACCCCAAAAGTGCGCGGAAATTTTGCAAATCGGAATGATTCGGCAATTCTCCAAAAAGCAAAAGATACGCGCATTGTTCATACGCAAATTCGCCTTGTGTTTCCGCGTCTTTTACAAGGTCTTCAACGTTGTAACCGCGATAAAGCAATTTTCCAGGAATCGCGACTTTTTCGCCGTCTTTGATTTCGTAGCCAACAACGTCGCCAACGCTCGTCAAACCAACCAAAACGCCCGTGCCGTTTGCGTTACGAAGTCCACGTTTTACATCGTATTTTTTGTATAGTTCGGGGTCGATGGGGTCATTGTGTTCTGCCATTTCGCACAACTTTCCCAAAAAATCGTTAAACGCGCTTTCGTTTTCCATCATAGAACAAATCCCCCTACAGCGATTTTTAAATTTTTCGTATAAATATACAAATATTTTTTATAATTATACGAAATTCTCAATGACTGTTCAACGCACGCCAAAACTCTTCTTAAATGAAAATGAAAAAACTTGACGAGAGGGAAAAAATGGGGCAAATTTAAAATTCGTTTTGACTTTTGTTTTTTTTAGATTTTTTTTAAGAAACGACTACTATAATTTTTTACGAGGCGGAAAATGAAAAAATCCTCTTTTTTCAACAAAAATTTAAGAAGAAAACTCGCTTTTAGTATAGGGGCAGTTGTTGTGGTTCTTTTGGGAGTGGCAGGATTTTTCATTCGCACACAAGTTTCTAAAAGTTACGCAAAAATTTCCGCAGACTACTTGTCTTCCGTTGCGTCGCAATACGCAGAAAACACGCAAAAAATTCTTTCTTGGGAATACGCGATTTGCCAAACTCTAAAAAATTCGCTCGAACAATTTGAGTCGATTCCAGCGGAAAGTCGCAGAAATTACATAAACGCTCTTTTAAAATCCACGTTGCTAGAAAATGAAAATCTCGTGGACACTTGGACGCTTTGGGAACCGAACGCACTGGACGAATTGGACGACGCTTTTGCGGGAACGCAAAATCACGATTCAACGGGACGATTTATTCCGTATTGGACAAAAGTCGGTTCGATTGTGGAGCAAACACCTCTCACCGATTACGTTGGCGCGTCTTGGTACAACAATCCGCTAAAAAGCCGAACGGGCATTTTGATTGACCCGAATCCTTACGAAATCGGCGGAAAAACGATTTACGTTTGTGGCGTGGCGTTTCCCGTAAAAAACAAGGCGGGAAAAGCCGTTGGCGTTGTGGGCGTTGATATGTCGCTCGACACGCTAACAAATCTTTTGCGTTCTGCCAAAATTTTTGAAAGCGGCTACCTTTCGCTCATTTCTGCAACTGGACTTGTTGCCGCAGACAAAGATAAATCGCGCGAAGGAAAA
>CAJOEO010000035.1:0-15997 GCA_905233535.1 uncultured Treponema sp. | reverse complement strand
GGACGGAAAACCGTTTAATTTTTTGAAAAACGGCATTTTTACAAAAACCGAACCGCTTAAAATTTCGGACGCAGAGCAAACTTGGTTTTTGGGCGTGAACGTTCCGACGGCGGAACTCGACCAAGAAAAACAATCTGTTACGTTTTTGATTGGAATTCTTTTTACGATTATTCCGATTGCGCTCGTCGTTTCGATTTACATGATAATCCGAAGCGTTATCGCGCAAATCAACAAAGGCGTGGACGCGATGAAAAATATTTCGCATGGCGACGGCGATTTGACGGTGCGCATGGAAGTATACGGCGAAGACGAAATTTCGCAAATGTTCACGCATTTTAACAACACGATTCAAAAAATCCACACAGCAGTTTCGCAAGTCAAAAACGGAAGCGACACGATGATTCAGTTGGGCGAAACGCTTTCCGACAGCATGAACGATACGGCGGCGGCGGCAAACGAAATCACGGCAAACATCGAATCTGTAAAACGACAAGTCATAAAACAAAACGACAACGTAAAAGAATCGTCGGATTCCGTGGAAAAAATTTACGATTCTATTACAGACCTTTCGGACGGAATCAAAAATCAAAGTTCTAGCGTAATGGAAGCGTCGTCGGCAATCGAGGAAATGGTCGCGAATATTCGTTCGGTTACGAATATTCTTCTTAAAAACAGCGACACAATCGAGCAACTCGAAAAATCTGCGGAAGCCGGACGAAAGGAAATCGCACAAAGCGCGGAAGAAACGACAAAAATCACAAAGCAATCGCGTTCACTTTTGGAGGCGAGCAAAGTCATTCAAACGATTGCAAGCCAAACGAATCTTTTGGCGATGAACGCGGCGATTGAAGCGGCTCACGCAGGAAGCGCGGGCGCGGGCTTTAGCGTGGTTGCAGACGAAATTAGAAAACTCGCCGAGGATTCCAACAAACAGGGAAAAGTCATCACGGCGAATCTCAAAACGGTTATTTCTAGTATACACGAAATGGCGGAATCGTCGAAAATCTTGCAACAAAAGTTCAACGAAATCTATTCGCTTACGCAAGAAGTCGCGAAGCAAGAACTTACGATTAAAAGCGCGATGGAAGAACAAAGCGAAGGCGGCGGTCAAGTTTTGGGCGCGATGAAACAAATCAGCGAAATCACCGACAACGTAAAAACGGGTAGCGACGAAATCCAACTTGCGTCGGAAACTGTCGCGGAACGCATGGGTAGTTTAATGAGAATCACGGACGAAATCACGTCGTCAATGCAAGAAATGTCAATCGGAATCGAAAGCATAAACTCGTCGATGAACGCTTGCAACGACCTTTCGCACAAAACTTCGGACGCAATCATGTCGGTTTCGCAAAGCATGGCAAAGTTCAAAGTTTGATTTTTTCCCGAACAAAAAAAACGACGGTTTTCTAAAACCGCCGTTTTTTTTGCGTTCTGCAATCTATTTTAGTTGAAGTTTACCATACACTCGAACCGTATTCACAACTTGAGAAACGTCGTTTAGCGATTTATACGTCGCAAATTTCGCGTAGATTTCGTCAGACGCGCCAAGCCGAACGATTTTTGTAAGAGCGTATTCCGCGCCAAACGAAAAATCGCCAATAAAATCCCAACCAGTTTGCGTCGCGTTTTCGCCGTTCACAAATTGCTGAAGTTGGTTTTCAAAATCATACATCGCGTAACCGCGAAAATCCGCAAAAATCGAAGAACCGTCTTTCGTTTTTATTTTTGCATTCAATTTTGTTTGTGCGCCAATCGTATAGTTGTACGACCGCCCCGAACCATTTCGTCCCTCAACAAATGTTTGGTCAAAATCGCGATGATAATAGTAAAAATCGCTCGTTCCAAGCAAAATTGCCGCCAAATGCGCCTGCCATTCAAAATCGATTTTTTCAAATTCACGCCGTTGTTTTATTGCAAATCCAGGGGCAAGCGACGAAAGCAAATAAAACGAATGCCAATCAAAATCGTATTCCATGACCGCGCCGACCGTTGTTTGCGTGTCAAGCGTATTCCATTTTTCAGGCGCGCGAGAAATCAACATTCCGTTTGAAATGATGCGGATTTGGTAAAAAAGCGATTTATCGGTTTCGGGATATGCGCATTGCGCGCCGTAGCCCGAACCTTTGCCGACAGAGCCGCCAAGATTCAATTCAAATTGGCTGTACGGGTCGTTTGAATCGTGTCCGAACGGATTTTTGTAAACGATATTCAATTCTGGGGAGGCAAAAACGGGGAAAATCTCGTTTTGCGGATAATCGCCGACGTACCCCGCAAGATTTGTTTGCGTGGCAACGCTTCCCACAGAAAACCTAAGCGAAAGTTCATCGATGTTGCCATGCGTGCCGAGCGGTTTTTGCCGCGTCCAAAGTTCTGTCCACATTCGCGTAGGATTCACAAGAATTCCAAGTGCATCGTGGATTTCGTCCGCCTCAAGCGAAAGTCGATAAAGCATTTCGCCCATGCTGAACGCGCCAACCGTCGTATAAATCATGTCGTTTTTACTAGGCGCGTTCGTTTCGCAAAAATATTCCCACATCGCCGAACCCAAAACCGTAAGCCCAAAAGATTCAATTCGATTAAGATTCGAGCCACGCGCCACGTTGTAATAAATCGTTCCTTGGTACGGGTGAAGAACAAAATTCGTCCAGTACCAATCGTTGTCCCATTCCAATTTGCGCTTCCAAAAGCTGCCCCATTCGTCCCAGCCAACTTGCGCCCAACTCGCACCGATTGCGTAACGATTATACGTCATCAATCCGACGTTCCAAAAAAGAAGCCCGCCGATTGCCGTAAAATAATGCTTTTTTCCGTCGTTTTCGTGCAGAAAAGAAGATTTTTCTTCGGATTCGATTTCAGATTGAATTTCAGTGGAAGATTCCAAAAATTCGGATTCTTCGCAAAAAGAAGATTGCAAAATGAACAAAAAACACCATAAAAAAACAAAAAATTTTCTTAAAACCATTTCGCCATTCTATCGTTTTTTTTTGAATTTTCGCAAATAAAAAACGCGGAAGTTTATTTTCCGCATTTTTCATTTATTTAATTTTTACGTTCCCATTCCACCAAAACCATACGATTTTCGATGTTCGGGATTCGCTGAAAAGTCAAGCAGTCCGCGCGGTGAATCACGATTCCTTTTTTTTTGCTCACATAACCGCAAATCGCGTCCCCGACTTTCGGCGAACAGCAAAGCGCAATCGTGTAAAGCACATTTTTCGTTTCGTCGATTGTGATTTTTCCCGTGAACTTTTCGGAAATCAGTTTGTCTGAGTCCTGCCCCGCGCCTTTTCTGTGCGCCTTTTTTTCTTCCTGAATTTTGCGCGATTTGTCGTTGTTTGCCGCAAGAGAAGCCGCCCTCTGCGCCTCCGCCGCTTTATCCACAAAATTCGCATCGTTCGCCACAAGCCATGAATGGATTTTTTGCCGAGCCTTACTAGTCTTGCAGAATTTTAGCTGATTTTCCGTGGGGTGCGCCTGCGGATTCGTCAAAATCTCGATAATCTGCGTGTTTTTTAGAGGAGTTGTAATCGGAATGATTTTTCCGTCCGCCTTTGCGCCCACGATTTTTTCACCAACGGCAGAATGAACGTGATATGCAAAATCAATCGCACAACTGCCCGCAGGAAGTTGAACCACATCGCCTCGCGGAGTGAACACAAAAATCGCGTCGCCCAAAAGTTCGCCTTTCAATCGGGCAAAAAATCCTTCGTCCGAAAGGTTTTCGTTTTTCAGATTCTGAAGTTGATTGAAAATTCCAAGCGAATTTATATCAACTTTGTCGTGATTCATTCCCTTTTTGTAAAGCCAATGCGAAGCCACGCCGTGTTCCGCCTGCTCGTGCATTTTTGCCGTACGGATTTGGATTTCAAGCGGCTTTCCGTCAAAAACCACCGTCGTATGAATAGACTGATAGCCGTTCGATTTGGGCATTGCAATATAATCTTTGAATCTGCCGTCCATCGGCTTCCAAAGTCCGTGAACGATTCCGATTAGCGTGTAACATTCCTGCTCCGTCTGGCAAATAATTCTGAGCGCGAAAAGGTCAAAAAGTTCTTCCGCGCCTTTGTTTCGCTTGCGCATTTTTTGATAAATCGAATAAAAATGCTTTGCGCGGCTTGTAATCTGCACGCTTACGCCGATTTTTTCCGCGCGTTTGTAGATTTCGTTCACCGCTTTTTCCAAATACGAAGCGCGTTCGTCCTTTTTTTGCGAAACGATTTTTTTGATTTGCTGAAAAACATCGGGATTTGAATATTTAAGCGACAAATCTTCAAGTTCCGATTTGACATTTTGCATTCCGAGCCTGTCGGCAAGCGGAGCCCAAATATCGATGACTTCGGCGGCAACTAGCCGCTGTTTTTTTTCGTCAATCGACTTTAGATTTCTCATTCGGTCGAGCCTGTCGGCGAGTTTCACCAAAATCACGCGAACATCGTCAATCATCGCAAAAAGCATTTTGCGAATGGAATCCGCCTGCTGAATCGTTTTTGAATTTATTTTAAGCGAAGTGATTTTTGAAGTGTCGCGGACGATTTGCGCGATTGTTTTTCCAAAATTATTTTCGACTTCATCAAACGAAACGCCGTCAACTTCAAAAATCGAATGCAGAAGCCCGCAAACCACGCATTCCGCGTCCATTTTTGCGTCCGCCAGAATCGCCGCGACGCGCATCGGGTGCAGAAAATACGGCAAGCCGCACGAACGGACAAGATTTTTCGTTTTTTCAAGCAGAAACGCCCACGCTTTTTCAAAACGCGCGTTTTCGTCTGCGGAAAACTGCTCGCCAAAAACGCGCAAAAATTCTTCCAAAAGAACGGCAGGATTCGTTTCGGTGTTGTATGTGCGAATATCAAACGAATTTTGCATTTTACCCTCCACTTTTTACTAGAATCATATCAAAAAAGTGGGGATTCGTCATTTTGTCATTGATAAAACACCGAATCTGCGTCTTCGATTAGCCCGTAAATGTACAGCGCGCTTTGTTTTGCGCTTACATTTATTTATACGATAGATTTTTGAAAAAGGCTAACTTTTTTTATAAAAAAAGGAATTTTGAATGATTTTTTAAGGAATTCCAAAAGCGGCATCTTCAGTTTTCTCTCTCCCCTCACCCCCTCTCTTTTTCTCTTCACGGCTTAGGGGCAAGCCCCTAAGAACCCCATTTTCTTCGTAAATTCAATAATTGAAATCTAAAACCTAGATATTTTAGACAGGCTTTAAGAACTCCTTTTTCATTTTTTTTCTTCGAGCCATTCGTCAAAATAATTCATCAAAAATTCTTTGCTCATTCCGTGCAAATCTTCGTAATCCTCGGAAAGATGATTCAAAAGGTGCGTTTTTTCAAACAAATCGAAGATTTTTGACGACGAGGCGTTTTTATATTCTGCGTAGTTTTCTATACAATATGTTTTGAACGAAAGTTTTGACATTTTTTCACCTTGATTTTTTTAGACGCGCGATGAAAACGGCGGCAACGATTGCCGATGTAATGCCCACGAGGCTGTTTGAAATTAGCATCGCCAAGCCCACGGCGGAAGTGCCGAGCGCGTTGTAGAAAAACGGCACTTTTATAAAAAGCAAAAGCGGCGGAATTCTAAACGCAAAAAGCCGCGCAATGTTTATCATCATCGTGATTTTTGTTTTGCCGAATCCGTACAAAAGCCCCATCACGCTTGTGTTCACGGAAATCAAAATCGTGTCCAGCCGCTCGTAAAAATAAATCGATTCGATTTCTTTTGCAAAATCGGCGTTTCCTTTTGCAAACGCGCCGATTATCGCGTCTTTGAAAATCACCATAATCGCAAACATCAAAAGCACAAACGCCAAATTAAAAATGAGCGTGCGGTAAAAAAACGAAAGAGCGCGCTTTAAGTTGCCGTTTCCCAAATTGTTCGCCACCAAACTCGATTCCGCCTCCTGAAAGCCCGAAATCGGATTTGTAGACATTCCGCAGATTCTGTCGCTCACGCCTAGCGCGCCCACAACCGTGGGACTGAACGAAGCGCAAAGCGAATTTACGAACGCTTTTCCGAACGCAAACACGAATTTTTCCAAAAACACGGGAACTGAAAGAGAGGCAAGCGGTCTGAAAAATGTTTTTTTGAATGTGCATTTTTTTATGGAAATTCTTAACGGATTTTTTTTGGACGAAAGATTTTTCACAGCGATTGCCGTCAAAATCCCGTGGGCAAAAATCGTCGCCGCGGGAAGAAAATAAATCGCTCTATCTGATTCGATTTTTCCTGCGCCCACAAGTTTTATAGTAAGCAGATTTATAGAAGTTTTTGCAAAAAGAACGAGCAAATTTCCCCACATTATGACTTTTGTATTTCCGCGCGATTTTTGAATAGAAAAATAAATCGTATTGATGAATTGAAAAATCACGCTTGCAACGACGAGGCTCGAATAAATCGTACCCGATTTGATGAGTTCTTCTGGCATTTTTAAGATTTTTAGAATCGGATACATCAGCGGAATTACGAGCGCGAGAATCGCCGAGCCGAACGCGAGCGCGATAAAAAAAAGCGTGGAAATCTGCTCGCGCACTTTTTCCAAATCGCCTGCGCCGAACGACCGCGCCACAAGGATTCCGCCGCCATGGAAATCACATTCGCGCTCAAAGACGCGGCAATAAAAGTGTCAACGAGTTGAAAAATCTGCCCGAGCGAATTGTAAAAAATCAGCGGAAGCGCGATTGCAAAAAGCACGCGCGATGCGTTTCCGCTGAGCATCATTTCGCGCCGTTTTTTTTCAGTTTCGTCAAGTTCGATTTTATCCGTTTTTTCTTTCATTCTTCCATAATGAACCGAATCGAACGAAATTGCCACAAATTTCGCCTATAAGATTCGTTCAATCTTTGTACGAATGCGCCAAAGCGCAAGATTTGACCGTCGCCGAGAATGTCAAAATTCGATATTCTTTTTTATATGAAATGTATTAGCACAAGAAATTCCGCGATTCAAGTTGATTTTGCGCAAGCAATTCGCGATTGTATGCCAAACGACGGCGGACTTTTTATTCCAGAGGATTTTGAGGATTTGCGCAGGTGGCTTTTGTACACGAACGAAAAAACGTCGTTCACGTCAATCGCTGGCACGCTTACGTCTGCGTTTCTCAAAGATGAATTCAGTCCGATTATTTGCGAAACCATTGCGTACAACGCATTCAAGAATTTTGAGCCACAAATCAAAAAAATCGATGAAAGGCTTTACGCGCTAGAACTTTTCCACACGCCAACGGGCAGCCACAAAGATTTTGGAATTTCGTTTTTAATCAACGTTTTGGAAACAACTCTTACAATGACTGGTGAAAAAGCCGTTTTTTTGGACGCGACTGTCGGAGAACTCGGTTCGAGTCTTGCAAAAATGCTTCGCGGGAAAAAAAATCTTAAGGCGGTTTTGCTTTATCCAACTCTTCCAAAACGAAAAATCCGCGGGCTTTTGCCAAGCGATTTTGTTTGGAACGGCGGGAATATTCTTCCGCTGGAAATCGACGGAATGGAAGAAGATTGCCACAAAATCGTACGCGAACTTTTTTCTGACCGCGATTTTGTGAAAAAAACGTCGCTGACGGCAGCAAACACGGCGAACATCGGCAGACTTTTGCCGCAATCGTTTTTTTATCCTTTTGCGTTTTCTCGGCTCAAAAAAAACGTAAAAGGCGACATTTTTTACGCAGTTGAACCTGGCAATTATTCGAATCTTGTGGCGGGGCTTTACAGTTGGAAACTTTCGCTTCCTTTAAAAGGTTTGATTTGCCCCACGACGAAAGAACTCAAACTGGACATGACGGGAAAATGTATAGTTATGGACGGTATGGTGGATTTTAAAAATCGCGAAAAAAGCGACCCTGCAAGCCCGTCGAATCTTGAACGATTGGAAGAAATTTTTGACGCAAATTCGTTGATGTTGCGCAATTTTATTTTTCCTGCGGAAATTTCTGAAATAGAACGGACGCAAGCGGCGCAAGAATTGTTTAAGAAATACGGGATTTTTGCGGACAAAGCGACTGCGGGCGCGTTTGCGGCGGCGCAAAAACGTTCTGAAATCAAAAACGACGACGACGCGACGATTGTTCTTGTATTCCGCGACCACCCCGCCCTCAGCACAGGCTACATTTCGCACACGGTCGGCGAAGAGCCAACGTTTCCAGACGAAATAAAACAAGCGTTTGAAAAAGTGAATCTCGGAAAGCCAAAAATCAAAACGGCTAGAGAAGTCAAAGAAAAAATGAAAGAATACGGGATTTTTTAAACAAAAAACGGTGGTTTCGAGAACCTCAACCACCGTGGTCATAAAAAACGCGACGGTTGTAAAAAAAACGCGGTGGTTGAGCAACATCGAAAACACCGCGTTTTTTTTGTCAAACGTTATTTTTCTTCTTTTTTCGTTTCCTCTTGCGTTTTTTCAGAATCGTCGTCGTCTTTCAAAAGTTTAACGAACGAATCACAACGGAAATTCGATTCGGTTTTTGCTTTTTCAAGCGTGTTCCAAACCAAAAGCAACGAATCTTCAATCAAACTGTTGGAATCGAGCGCGAGAATTTCAAAAACCATGAACAAACTTGAATCCATGAGTTCTTTGTTGAACCAGCGCACGCCGTCGTATTCGTTTGCGCCCACAAGAATCCAGGAATCCACGCTGAGCGAAAGTCGTTGCGCAATTTCAAGCGCGACTTCTTTTTCGTCCACGGTTTTTCCGATTTTTGGCAATTTGCCACCCGCCAACGCAAAAATTCGCTCAAACGTGTTTTGCGTCGTTCCCGCGGCAACTTCGCTGGTGCGCAAGATTTCCGCGATTTTGCGATTAAGCGACCATTTTGACGCAAAGCCAAGTTCTGCAAGTGGCGCAACGAGAGCGTAAACCGCGGCAAACAAAACGCCTTCTTTTTGATAAGTGAATCCCGTCGCGAGCAATTTTTGCAAATCTTTCTGCTCGCTCCAATCGATTTCTTTGTCTTCGTTCGTTCGCATAAGCGTGGCGATTTTCGCAATGACGGCGATTTTTTTGTGGAACAACGAATACAATTTTTCCGCCGTCGGAAGTTTTTTCTGCCGTTTTTTGCTCGCCTTTTCTTTTCGTTCGTCTTCCGCAGTTTTTAGAGCGAGTTCGTAGAACGAAAGCAAATCTTTTTCTACAAGCGTGCAAATCGAAACTGCAGTAGCGCGTTTCGTTTTTGTTTTTCGGAGTTCCGCCGTTGAAAGCAAAAGCGATTTTACCGCCTCTTCGAATTCTTGCGAAATAACGCGGGCGAACGATGTGTATAGTTCTTTATAGTGCAATTCCTGCCAAGCGATGTGCAAATCAGGAATTCCTCGCCCGTTAAGGAAATTGCAGATTTCCGCCAAATGTCCGTCGGTGTCTTTTTCCTGTCTAAAATCAAGAAGAATCTGCGTTTCAAAGCCGTTTAGAGCCACAAACATTCCTTCTTCGTGGATTTTTCGGCAATTTCTGATGAACTGCATTCCGCTTCGCTGTTCTCGGAACATCACATAATAGCTGTCGTCGTAGGAAAGCCCCAAACCTTGAGCGAGCGAGCGAGAAACTTGCTTTTTGTCGTTGTCGCCGCTTCCCGTTTTGACTGCGTAAGAGCAGGACTGCTTTATCCAACCGTGCGCACGGTCGTATTTGTTGTTGTAGAACACGAGCGAATATTCGCTTCCCGCGCGGTTCGAGTACGCAAAAACATTTTCGTTCACATTTCCGTCGCACCAAACGTCGTAGAAAAGGAAATCCTCCACGCCTGAAAAAAGATAGCGTTTGTGCATAAGCGGGAAAATTTCTCTGCGGTGGCGGTCAACGAGATACTGGTCGGGAGTTTCGTCGCGGTAGGCTCGCGTGTACTCCATTCCGTATTTTTCCTCGAATCCTTCGATTTGTCCGTGTCCGAACATTGGCAAACCTGGCATTGTAACCATCAGCGTGCAAACGCCAAAATATTTGTCGCCTTTGCCAAACTGAGCAACCGCCGTTTCTTCGTCGGGATTGTTCATAAAATTCACATACCGCTTTAGAACCTGCGGGTCAAATTCAATCGTATTTTTGACGGTTTGCCGATATTTGTAATTCTCTTCTTTTTTGAGCATATTCATAAACGCGGAATTGTAAACGCGGTGCATTCCGAGCGTTCGCGTAAAATAGCCCTCCATCATCCAAAACGCTTCCGCCAAAAGAAGCGTGTCGGGAACTTCGCGTGCAACGCGGTCAACCACTTCGCGCCAAAATTCCTGCGGAATGCGCTCTTCAAATTGCTGTGCGCTGAGCGCGAATTCGCTTCGCGTGGCGATGTCGCCGCCTTTTCCTGGCTCTGGATACCACAATCTTTTGATGTGTTTTTTTGCCAAAACCATAGCCGCATCGAATCTGATAATCGGGAAATTTCTAGCAACGTGAAGAATTTTTTGCATAACTTCTTCGCGCGCCTGCGGATTCAAAAAGTCGATTTGAGCCGTGTCGTTCCAGGGCATTCCCGTGCCGTCGTTTCCGTGGTAAATATAGCGCGTGTCGCCTGTGGCAGTGTCAACTCTCTTAAACACAACGGCGCAGTCGTTCCGCGAATAATAATGGTCTTCAAGATAAATCGCAACGCGCCCATCGTGGCTCAAATTCACGCCGTTAAAAGTGTACTGCGGAAACGGATTGTCGCGTCGCTGAACAAACAGGTCGGGCTTTTCCACAACCCATTTCGCGTCCATTCCCGTGTGATTCGGAACCATATCGCTTGCAAGTCGAATTCCGCGTTGCCAAAGCCGTGTGCGCAAATTTTCAAGCGACCGCCAGCCGCCCAAATTCTCCGCAATTTCGTAATCTTCAAGCGAATACGCACTTGCTGCCGCTTCGGGATTTCCGCAAATCTGCTTAATCGTGCGGCTCGCCGTGGAACGCTCCCAAAGTCCGATGAGCCAAAGTGCCGTAAATCCTTCGTCGCGGAGATTGTCGAGTTCTTCGTCTGGAATCTGGTCTAGGCGATGAATGTCGCGGTTGTATTTTTTTGAAAGTTGGAAAAGCCAAACCAAAACGGTTTTCGCCATCAAAACGACTTTTGGCATCCAGTCCGAATCCGCGGAAAATCGCTCGTATTCTCTCATCAAATAATCGTAGTTCGGAGGCGACATATCAGGGCTTCCGCCGTTTGTTGGGTGCCATTCGGGCTTCCATTCTTCGCTCAAAATGTCCATTCCGCCCAAAAGTCGCCTAAGCCAATAATCTTCGCCCTCGCCGTCGCCTGGCAAAAATAGTTCCGCCCAATGAACGCGCACGTAATCCAACTGCTGTTGCAAATTGTCGGGCGCAAAAAGAATCGGCTCGCGCAAAAACGCAACGAGGTTGTGTCCAAACGCACCAAAATACGGCAATTTCTTAAAATACGCCTGCGTTTGCTTCCAAACATCGTTCCAAATCGGATTTTCGCAAAGATTCGATTCGTCAAAAAGAATTTTGAACGGCTTGAATGCGGGATTTTCGTTTGCCATGTGGAGCATCACGATTTCTTCCAAAGTCTGCTCGCGGTTTGTGCGAACTCGCCCCGTTTTTCGCTCGGTCATTTCCATTCGCAGATAATCCTGCTCGGAACATTCGCCTTTGTAGACGCAAGTCGGCGGAAATTCGTGCGTAAAAGCAAGGAGCATTTCGTCAACTTTTTCGCGCCCAAACGACGATTCCAAATCCGAAAGAAGTTCGCTAAACGCGGCAGGATACTTTTGTCTTCTATAAATATAGCAGGCAAGATGGAAGATTTCGTCCAAAAGTCCCATAGCGTTTAACGTTCCCGCAGAAACTTGCGTTTGATTTTGGCTTGCAAGATAGCGGTTGAATTTTACGGCAAAATTTCTGACCGTGGCGATGTTGGCAAGAATTACATTTCCGCTGGAAGCGTAAATCTGCTCGCTAAACGAACAGGCATCTCGAATCGCCCTCGAAATGTGAAATTCGTTGTATGAATATTGCATATTTCCCCCTTCAATTTTGATTTTTTGCTTGATTTTCACCAATTTTTCAAAAATCGAGCAAAAGTCTTTTTTCTATTTTTTATTAAACCAACGAAGTTTTTTTCTCAAGATTTTTGCAAACAAATTCATCATGAATTTTTGCAATTTTTTGGATTTTCTCACAAAAATTTTCGTTCGCAATCAATTTTGAAACGCAAACAGGCATTCGCCAAGTCCAATTAAAATCGCTCACCGTGCCAGGAATATTTATTCTCTCATCGCTTGCATCTTTCGCGTAATATTTTTTGTCCAAATAAAGCCAATCTTGAATCGGATTTATGAACCAAAGCGCAGACGTTTCCGCGCAAACGTCCAAAACCCATTGCGCAATTTCGTTGTCGTATTCGCGTTCTGAAAGCGGAACTTCGGACAAAAGTTGTTCTGCGCGTTTGTTTTCAGAATGTTCGTCGTCGCTTTCAAAAAAATCTCGCACAAACGCACGAACGGAATCTTTTTCGTCGTTCCACCAAGAACGAAGCGTGGACGAATCGTGAACGCTAGTCGTGGCAACGCTCAACGGTCGGATTTTTTTCAAATCGTCAAAAGGTTGTCCGTTTTCGCTCCATTTTCTGCACCAACGAATGACTTTTAATCCCAAAATTCCAAACTCGTCCATTGTGGCGGGAAGTTCCAACGGTAACGCGCCCAAATCTTCGCCACACGGAATCATCGACGACGACGGCAAAACTTCGCTAAAAATTGTTCGCGCCTGCGCACCTTGCAAAACGTCTTGTTTTTTCCAAGCGGCAACAAAAAGATTTTCGAGTGCGTTTTTTTCAATCGATGAAAGAGAATTCCAAG
The DNA here is from genome assembly GCA_905233535.1 of uncultured Treponema sp. Taxonomy (GTDB): domain Bacteria; phylum Spirochaetota; class Spirochaetia; order Treponematales; family Treponemataceae; genus Treponema_D. The sequence continues at coordinate 3,210 of CAJOEO010000035.1, read as the reverse complement.
CGACGCTTTCGCGAAATTTGCACGCGGGAACGAAATTTCCGCGTTTGATTTCCAAAAGCGTGCGATTTTTCCACCAACGAACAAAAAGTTCAGTCATTTCTTTTTGAATCTGAAAATCGAGTTCAAATTGGCTAAAATCGATTAAACGAATGTCGCGTTCGCCTTTTATCGTCTTTTTAAAATTCCATAATTCTTCATGCCCGATTCTGTCGCAAAGCAAAGAAAGAATTTCGTGCGCACGGTCAAGGTTTCCAGTCAGCCTAAAAACTTCTTCCGTCGGAATGTGCGGTTCAGAAAGCCACTTTACACGCTCGCGAGAAAAATCCGCCTTAAAAAGCGAAGTCGCGCTAATCGCGCAATTCGGCATATTTACGCCCATTTCCGCACTGCAATCGCGCTCGTTTACCGCCCAAAATCTAAAAAATCCTGGCAAATGGTCAAGTCGGTATGCGTCAAAAAACACGGACGAAACCGCCAGCCGCTTTTTCCACCAAGAAAAACCGCTTTTTTGATGCGCTTCCCAATCGTAAATCGGAAATCCCCAATTTTGTCCCGCGGGATTGTCGCCGTCGGGCGGGCTGCCAGCACGCCATTTTGTCGAAAAAAGGTCGGGATTCGCCCAAACGTCGCACGAATCTTCGTTCAAAAGAATCGGAAGGTCGCCTTTTAACACGATTCCCATTTTTCGAACTTCGTTTGCCGCTTCTGAAAATTGTCTGAATGCCATAAGTTGAAGCCAAGCATAAAAAAAATTCGGCTCGCGGCGAGATTCGCTATTCCAAATCTCCAAAATTTTTTCGGCAGAAAGAGAGCGATATTGTTTTTTCCAATTCCACCAACCTTCTTGAGAATGTTCTGCTTTTAGCGTTTTAAAAACGCAATACGACGGAAGCCAAACAGAACAACGGTTGATAAACGCATGAAATCTCTCGCATTTGTCGGGAATGTCGGGCGTTGCAGAATACGCAAGCCGTCGAAAAATTTTTCTCAAAAGTTCATTTTTTATGCTACGGATTTCTTGATAATCGAAACGAACATCGTTTTTGTGCGAAAGAAGTTTTTTGTAAAGTCGAACAAAATCCGCGTCGCTATCAAAAACTGTCTGAAAACCCGTTACGCGAGAAACGTTAATGTAAATCGGGTGAAGAGCAAACGCGCTCAAACTAGAATACGGACTAGAATGTGCGCCAGAATCAAGAATTGGCAGAAGTTGAATAACGCTAAGCCCCGCTTTTTTTGCAAACGCCGCAAATTCTACAAGAGCAGTGTACTCTCCAATCACGGGGGAATCTTCCGTTCTAATGGCTGCAAGCGGAACTGAAACCCCAGTCTTCTTTGATACGTCCATTTTTAGAGTATACCACACAATCAAAGGCGGCGGAAAAAAATTTGTCTTCAATCTTAAAATATCGACTTTTTGAAGACGAAATAAAGTCGCGTATTTTAATTGGCGGAAAGATTTTTAGAAAACCAATCGTCGATTATTTGTTGGTCGTCAAAATTATTTAAAAGCGAAAAATCGCGACTCGGCGAAAACCACAAAATACAATACGAACCTTCGTCCAAATCCGCCGTTTCGTGAAAACGAATAGTGGACGATTCTTCGTCCCAATCGTAGTCGATTCCTTTTTGAAGTTCGCGCCCGTCGTAAAAAATAAACGGATTTTCGCAAATGTTTTCTTGAAGAACAAAAACGGGCGGATTTAAAAATTTTCCCTCGATTTTAAAAGATTTTCCTTTTTGAGAATAAATAATCTCGCCCGAATTTTTGTCGTAAGAAAATCCGTCTTTTTTTTCTGCGCCGTCAACAAAAAAATTACTTACGCTTTCAAAAATTATCGTTGAATAAATTTTCGCGTCGTCGCCACGTTCAACTTGAACAAACGTCGTTTCCGCCGATTTTTGAGAAGAATTTTCATCTTTGTTCGTTTTACAAGACGCAAAAATCAAAAAAATCGCGCTAAAAACAAAAAATCGACGCATTTTTACAAATCTAAACGCAAATCTTCAAAATCTTCGTCCACTTTTTTTGACGAATTCGATTTTTCTTCACGTTCAAATTCGTCGTAAACTTTAGCAATTTCCTCAAGAGTATCGAGATTATATTTTCCGTTATCGCGACAAAATTCTTTGAATTTTTCGATTTTTTCGTTCTTTTGATTTTCCATAATTTCTCCAAAAATTCGTTTTAGTTTAAAACTCAAAACGTTGCCATTTTACGCTTTTGGAATTTTTGTCAACTGAAACAAGATAACATCGACGATGCGCACCAAATGCGTCAAAAACGTCCTCTCTCCAATCTCCATAATTGTAACCGTATTCTTTGTGTGCGTGTCCACAAAAAACTTGTTTTACGTTATTTTTTTCAAAAAGCGTCAAAAGAACATTTCGTTCCCGCGTGTCTTGCATTGTCATCAAAAAATTTCCGCCCGCATAAATTGGAACGTGCGTCAAAATGATTTTTGGATTTTTGTCGTTTTCGATTTCGCTTTTTGCAAGAGCGCGTTGAGTTTCGCCAAAAGTTCCGCTGGCAGAATCAAAAACGTAATACGAAAAAACGCCATCGGAAAATTTGTACGCGGAAGAAAGCGCGTCATTTTCGCCAAGAGTTTTGAACGGCTCTTCTTGTTTTTTGAAATTTTCCCAACCGTCGTTGTACAAATCGTGATTTCCAAGAACGGAAAGATTTTTGAATTCTTTAACGCCTTTTGATTTTGCGACTTCCTCCATTTTTTCAAACATTTCGTTCAATTCGCGATATTCGCTTTCGCGTCCGCCGTCGCCGTTGTCGCCCAAACAAAGCACAAATCGCGGAATTTTCGTGGAATCGGAATTATCGAACATTTTTGTAAAAACTTTAAAAAATTCGTCTTTCTTCGTATCGTATAATTGTGAGCCAATATGAGGGTCTGTTATTACAAGAAACGAATATTGTTTTGAAAACGACGAAAAATCGGGCAAAAGTTTCTTAAAATTATCTTCGTTTAGATTCTGAATCGAATCGGCGCGATTTTCAACGCTTTCTTCGCCAAAAAGAAAAATGTACCAACCATAATTGCACGACGAAAATAAAATCGAAATTGCAAAAAGTGCTACAAATCGGAACTTAAAACGCATAGTTTACCACCGCCCTAAAAACTATGCCTTCCACCATCGGCGGAGTTGTAAATTGGTCGTTCATTCTAAATTGAAGTTCGCCGCCAAAACGAA
>CAJOEO010000034.1 GCA_905233535.1 uncultured Treponema sp. | reverse complement strand
GATTTTGTTCGTGGAGTCGGCACGATGAGCGCGGTGATTTTTTTGATGTCGTTTTCAACTCCGCTTGCTTCCGTGAAAATCTTGAATCTTGCGGACGAAGGATTTTGGGGAAAAGCCGCCGCCCTCGCTTTGATTTTGACCGTAATCACGTTTTCGGTTTTGATTGTTGGACGAGCGATTTTGTTCTTTTTGGAAAATCCAAAAATCAAGGAGAAATAAATGCACAATCCGATTTTGTCGCTTCATGACGTTTCGTTTTCTTACGGCGGAAAAAACGTCATCGACGGATTTTCGCTCGCCGTGGAAGAGGGGAGTTTTACGACTCTTTTGGGCGAATCGGGTTGCGGAAAAACCACGCTTCTCAGAATTATATCTGGATTTCTTTTTCCGAATTCGGGCGACGTAAGAATCGACGGAAAAAGTCAACGCGAAATCCCGCCGAATAAACGGCAAGTTGGCATGGTTTTTCAGGATTACGCGCTTTTTCCACATTTGACCGTTCGGCAAAACATCGCCTACGGGCTTCACGTTGCAAAAGTTCCAAAGCAAAAAATCGAGCAGGCGGTTTTGGAAGTTGCGTCCGCGCTTTCGCTTGAGAATTTTCTTTCGCGCTACCCGAACGCGCTTTCGGGCGGGCAGCAACAGCGCGTGGCGTTGGCGCGTGCGATTGTGTTAAAGCCGCGTTTGCTTTTGATGGACGAACCGCTTTCGTCGCTTGACACAACTTTGCGCGAGAAAGTTCGTGCGGAACTTAAAGAAATCCAGCAAAAATTGAAAATCACCACTGTATACGTTACACACGACCAGCACGAAGCGATGTCGCTTTCTGACAAAATCGCGGTGGTGAATTTTGGAAAACTTGTTCAGGCGGGAACTCCGCGCGAAATTTATTTTTCGCCGAAAAACCGATTTGCCGCCGAATTTACGGGGCGCACGAATTTTATAGAAGAAAACGCGCAAAATTTTTTGATTCGTCCCGAATGGTTCGAAATCTGCCAAAAAGAAGAATCGGATTTTTCGGGCGAAATCACAAAAACGGAATTACTTGGCGCGACCACTCGAATTTTTGTACGATATTACACACAAAATATTTTGGTTGACGTTCCAACGATAAAAGCCGCGCCGTTTTCCGTCGGCTCGACGATTTTTCTAAAAATCTTGCGAAAAATCGCGATTTAGCGGACTTCGATTTGTCCAAAAACTTTGCCGAGCGAATCGTGAATCACAAGTTCGCAATTTGCGTCCGCGGAAGTTTCGCTTTTGTTTATCATCACGAGATGTTTTCCGCGAAAATATCGAATGAATCCCGCGGCGGGGTAAACGACAAGCGACGTGCCGCCAATTATTAGCGTGTCAGCGTCGCAAATCGCGTTTATTGCGTCTTGTATAGTATTCTCGTCGAGTCCTTCTTCGTACAAAACAACGTCGGGTTTAACAACTCCGCCGCATTTTTCGCAAATTGGAATTCCGTCGGGAAGGCTTGCGCTTTTTGCGATAAAGTCGATTCCGTAAGATTTTCCGCATTTTACGCAAAAATTGCGGAGCGTGCTTCCGTGAAGTTCAAAAACGCGCTTGCTTCCCGCTGCTTGATGCAAGCCGTCGATATTTTGCGTTACAACGGCAAGAAGTTTGCCTTTCTGCTCAAGTTCTGCGAGTTTTTTGTGCGTAATGTTCGGCTGTACGCCTTTAACGATGAGTTTTTCGCGATAAAACTCGAAAAATTCCTTTTTTTGCGTGTCAAAACACGTTCGCGAAACCATGTATTCGGGCGGCATTTTCCATTTTTGCGAATAAAGTCCGTCTTGGCTTCTAAAATCGGGGATTCCGCTTTCTGTGGAAACGCCCGCGCCACCAAAAAACACGATTTTTTTCGATTCGTCGATGATTTTTTGCAATTTTTCGATTTTTTCGTCCATTTTTTTCTCCTTGAATCTTTTTGAAAGTATACGTCCATTTTACAAAAAAACGCACCCGTTTTGGGTGCGCTTTTTCAAATCGCTTTTACGATTTATTTGATGTCTTTTTCGTCCACAACGACTTTCTGAATGTGCCAAATGTCGCGCACATAATCTTCGATTGTGCGGTCAGACGAGAATTTGCCCGCGTTCGCGATGTTGATGAGAGCCTTTTTCGCCCAGCCTTTTTTGTCTTTGTACGCCTCGGCGAGTTTTTCCTGCGCTTTCACATACAAATCGAAATCCGCGAGAACGTAGTAAACATCGGGTCGCTGACCTTCCACGCCGTACACAAGCGAATCGTGGATTTCCTTGAAAATCTGGCGACTTGGGTCGTAAGTTCCGTCAACGAGTTGCTCCACAACTTTGTTGAGCGCGGGATTTCGCTCCAAATATTGCTGCGGATTGTACGAATGTTCCGCTTCCATTTTCTGAATGTCCGCGGTTGAAAGACCGAACGGGAATCCGTTTTCTTTGCCCGCTTCCTCGAAAATCTCGATGTTCGCGCCGTCCATCGTTCCCATCGTAAGCGCGCCGTTCACCATAAATTTCATATTTGAAGTGCCAGACGCTTCTTTTCCAGCCGTGGAAATCTGCTCGGAAACATCGGCTGCTGGGAAAATGCGCTCCGCAACGGAAACGCGGTAGTTTTCGATGAACACAACGCGAAGTTTTCCGCCGACTCTGCGGTCGTTGTTGATTCGCTCTGCGACCGTGTTGATGAGTTTGATAATCGACTTTGCGCGGCGATAGCCCGAAGCCGACTTCGCGCCGAAAATGAAAGTTCTGCGCGGAGGATTGTAGCTTGGGTCTTCGATTATGCGGTTGTAAAGATACATAATGTGAAGAACATTCAAAAGCTGCCGCTTGTATTCGTGAAGGCGTTTCACCTGAACATCAAAAATCGAATCTGGGTCGAGGAATTCGTTCTGCTTGTGCTTCAAGTATTCCACGAGAGACTCTTTGTTGTGCTTTTTGATTGCGATGAGTTCTTCAAGAGAAGCGTCGTCGTCAACAAATTTTTCAAGCCCCTTCAAGAGCGTCAAATCTTTTTCCCAACCGTGTCCGATTCGCTTTGTAATGAAATCCGCCAACTCTGGATTCGACGACAAAAGCCAGCGTCTCTGCGTGATTCCGTTCGTTTTGTTGTTGAATTTCTGCGGATAAAGTTCGTACCAGTCTTTGAGTTCCACGTTTTTCAAAAGTTCCGTGTGGAGCGCGGCAACGCCGTTCACGCTGTAGCCCGCGTAAATCGCAAGCCACGCCATGTAGATTTTGCCGTCGTGGATAATGCTCATGTGGTTTTGTTTTCGGTAATCGTTCGGGTATTTTGCGCGGAGTTCGATGAGGAATCGACGATTGATTTCTTCTACGATTTGATAGATTCGCGGAAGAAGTGTCTGGAAAATTTGAATGTCCCATTTTTCCAACGCTTCGGCGAGAATCGTGTGGTTTGTGTACGCAAACGTTTTCTGCACGATTGACCAAGAATCGTTCCAGCCCATTCCGTATTCGTCCATCAAAATTCGCATCATTTCTGGAATCGCGACGACTGGGTGCGTGTCGTTCAACTGAATCGCGTGGAGTTCGGGGAATCGCGTAAAATCTGTGCCGTAGTTGTTCACAAAGTGGTGAACCAAATCCTGCAAAGACGCGGAGCAGAAGAAATACTGCTGCTTTAAGCGAAGCATTTTTCCTTGAAGACCGTTATCGTTCGGGTACAAAACGCGCGTGATGTTTTCCGCTTCGTTTTCTTTGAAAACTGCTTCGTTGTAGCGCATATCGTTGAAAAGTTGCAAATTAAAGCCGTTCGCGCTTGAAGCCTGCCACAAACGAAGCGTGTTTACGGTGTTCGTTCCGTAACCAACGATTGGCATATCGTAAGGAGTTGCAGTGATTTCTTCTGCATTTTCGATGTAGAATCGGTCTTGTCCGTCGGGCGTTTTTCCGTATTTGATTTCGCCACCGAATTTCACAGTAACTGCAAGGTCGCTTCGTTTTACTTCCCATGGGTCGCGGTGCTTGAGCCAGTTGTCAGGATATTCCGTCTGGTAGCCATTTTCGATTCTCTGCTCAAACATTCCGTATTGATAGCGGATTCCGTATCCGTGTCCTGGATAATCGAGCGTTGCAAGCGAATCCAAGAAACACGCCGCCAATCGACCCAAACCGCCGTTTCCAAGTCCTGCGTCAGGCTCTTCTTCTTCGACTAAGTTGAAGTTAATGTTCATGTCGTTCAAGACTTTTTTAACTTCGTCTTTGATTCCAAGATTGATAAGATTGTTTGAAAGAGCGCGTCCCATCAAAAATTCCGCTGACAAGTAGAAAACTTGTTTTGTTGGCTTTTTTTCGTATTCGCTTCGAGTTGCCATCCAAGCGGGCATGATGATTTCTTGCACGGACGCACTAACTGCGTCAAAAAGGTCGTGGCTGTTTGCCTGCGAAATGTCCTTTCCGTACTGTCGGCGAAGACGCGCCGCGAGATTTTCGCGGAATTTCTCTGCATCGAATTTCATTTAAATCTCCTTAAACTAATTTTCTCTATTTTACACCAAATTCTTCGGATTTTTGCATTTTTTACGAATCTTTTGCGATTAAAACGACAATCGAATTCGCTGGAACGACGTATCGTTCTTGTCCTAAAAGCGGTTCTTCTTGTCCGTCTAAAAGTGCGGAAGACGGTTTGTCGATTGACGTGTCAACCATTCTAAACCATTGTCGCCCCGCGCTCGCCTGTGGAATCGAAACGGTCGTGTCGTGAATGTCCATGTTGAATGCAATGTAAAAATCGTTGTCTTCTGTTCCAGACGCGGTTGCGTCTCCAATTACGCGCGCTTTTCCGCCAAGTCGCATGGCAAGAAATCGATTCATCTTTTTCCAATCGGGAACTGTTCCGTCAAAATTGAACCAAGAAATGTCGGGCGGATTGTTGAATTGCGAAGTTGAAGAACCGCCAAAAAATCGATTTCTCTGAAAAACTGGGTGTCGAAGTCGCATCGCTATTAGTTTTTTCACAAAGTCCAACAACATTCCGTTCGTGGCGACCAAATCCCAGTTAAACCAAGAAAGTTCGTTGTCTTGACAATACGCATTGTTGTTGCCGTTTTGCGTTCGCCTTACTTCGTCGCCCGCCACAAACATTGGCGTGCCTTGCGAAATCAAAAGCGTGGTGAAAAAATTTTTCACTTGCCTAAGTCGCATTAGCGCGATTTTTGGATTTAGAGCAGGACCTTCAAATCCGTAGTTGTAACTAAAATTGTTGTCGCTACCGTCGCGATTTTCTTCGCCATTCTGCTCGTTGTGTTTGTTGTTGTACGTTACTAAATCGTTGAGCGTAAATCCGTCGTGCGCGTCAATGTAATTTATGGAATTCGTTGGATTCCTTCCCGAAATCGCAAAAAGGTCGCTCGAACCGCTGATTCTTGTTGCGGCCTCGGTCGTCATTCCTTCGTCGCCGCGAATGAATTTTCGAATTCCGTCGCGATAATGGTCGTTCCATTCGCACCATCTTCCGCCAGGGAATCCGCCGATTTGATACGCGCCGCTGCAATCCCACGGTTCTGCTATGATTTTTGTGTGTCGCAAAACTCCGTCTTCCGCGATTCTTGATGTAAGCGGGCAGTTTTGCATCAAAAATCCTTTTTCGTCGCGGGTTAAAACGCTCGCCAAATCGAATCGGAATCCGTCAACGTGCATTTCCAAAACCCAATAGCGCAAACAATCAACGATAAAATCTGAAACGACTGGGTGATTGCAGTTCACGGCGTTTCCGCAACCCGAAAAATTCATATAGTATTCTTTATGTTCGTTCACAAGATGATAGTAAATCGAATTGTCGAATCCGCGGAAATTTAGCGCGACTCCGTGTTCGTTTCCTTCCGCCGTGTGATTAAACACAACGTCCAAAATCACTTCGATTCCTGCGTTGTGCAGAGCCTTTACCATGTCTTTGAATTCGCGAACTGCGCCGCCTGGCGTTTTGTCAAAAGCGTAATTCGTCATTGGCGCAAAAAATCCAACTGTGGAATAGCCCCAATAATTTTTTAGACGACTTCCAGTCATCGGATTCATGTTTGAATTTTCGTATTCGTCGAATTCAAAAATCGGCAAAAGTTCCACCGCCGTAATTCCGAGTTCTTGCAAATACGGGATTTTTTCCGTCAAACCCAAATATGTTCCTGGGTGCGCCACGCCACTCGTCGGCGAAACGGTAAATCCTTTAAGGTGCATTTCGTAAATTATGGAACGATTTAGCGGAATGTTTAGAGGTCGGTCTTCTTCCCAATCGTATGCCGCGTCGTCCACAACTACGTTTTTCGGGAAAAATTCAAGCGGATTATCTTTTCTAAGCATCAAATGCTTAAAAACCGAGCCTTCCGTAAACGCTTTTGCGCGAGGGTCAAAAAGCCATTGTTTTTCGTCAAAACGATGCCCATTTGCCGCGTCAAAATTTCCTGCCACTCGATAAAGGTAAAGCGCGCCCGCTTTAAGTCCTTCCACAAAAACGTGCCAAATATCTCCCGTTCGATTTTTCTTTGGGTCGAGTTCTATTGTGTGCGATGGTTGCATATCGCTCACGTTATCAAAAAGTTCAAGGAAAATCTTTGTTGCGTGTCTGCTAAAAACCGAGAAGTAAACGCCACGTTCTGTAACGAGTGTCCCCTCTGGCACAGGTTTTCCTGGTAAAATCCTAATTGAGTCCATTTGCCAATTATAGCAGAGAACGCGATTTATGGGGTAGATATGTAAAAAAATCCGCCAAAAATACGGTAATTTCGATAAATGTTTCGTCGTTTTTGCGGTGATTGAACGAGTTGAATTTTCGGAAAGATTATCAAAGGTTTACTATAAAGACGTTTTCGCTCATTGAGCGTAGTCGAAATGCGCGAAAAATTCGTTAATTTGTTCGTTTCGACTTTTGCTCAACTAACGATTTTTTGTCAAAAGAAAATTCTTGTTAAATGACGATTAACCGTTTGCCAAGAAACTCCTAGTTCTTTGGCGAGTGAAAGTTTGCTTCGTCCGTGAATCATCTCGTGTTTTATATACTCGTCAAATGGAGATAATTTGTAGTGCGAGTTTTTGCGTCCTTGTGGGCGACCGATTCTTTTTCCCAAAAGTCGCGCACGGCGCACGCCTTGAATCGTTCGTTGCGAAATCAATTTGTGTTCGATTTCGGCGGAAAGTCCAAACGCAAATGCCAATACTTTTGACTGTATGTCGTCGCCCAAACGATAATTGTCTTTTATTGTCCACACGCGAATTCCGTTGTCCAAAAAATGTTGCAAAACGTTCATAATCATCACGAGCGACCGCCCAAGACGCGAAATTTCTGTACAAATTACTATATCTCCGTTTAGAGTTTGCGCCATAAGAAGCCCAAGTTTTCGCATTTCGGGCTTTTTGCAACCGCTTGCCGTTTCATCTATCCATTTGTCTACGCAAATTGAATTTGCTTTGCAAAAATTTTCGATTTCGTATCGTTGATTGTCTGTCGATTGATGACCCGTTGACACTCGTATATAAGCGTATACCATACTGATTCTCCATTTTTTTATAATATTCGATTTTATCGGAATGACAAATTTCAAAACAAGTTATGAATAGCAAAACTTTATGTGAAGATTCAAAATCTCAAAGAAATTTGATAAAATCAAAAGAAATTTTTTTAGGAGTTTTTATGAAAATCGCTTTGATTAACGAAAATTCGCAGGCGGCAAAAAACGCAGTGATTTTTGGCGCACTCAAAAAAGTTTGCGACGAAAAAGGTTTTGAACTTGTCAACTATGGAATGTACGGCGCAGACGATAAAGCGCAGTTGACTTACGTTCAAAATGGAATTTTGGCGGCAACGCTTTTGAATTCTGGCGCGGCGGATTTTGTGGTTACAGGTTGCGGAACGGGCGAGGGCGCAATGCTTGCGTTGAACAGTTTTCCTGGCGTAATTTGCGGACACGTTGCGACCCCGCTTGATGCGTACACGTTTGCGCAAATCAACGACGGAAACGCCATTTCAATTCCGTTTGCACTTGGTTTTGGCTGGGGCGGAGATTTGAATCTCGTTTACATTTTTGAAAAATTGTTTTCAGAACCTTTTGGACAAGGTTATCCGCGAGAACGTGCCGAACCCGAACAACGCAACAAAAAAATTCTTGACGGCGTTCGTGAAAAAGCGTTCAAGCCATTGACGAAAATACTTTCTTCACTCGACAAAGATTTGGTAAAAGGCGCGTTTGCGGGCGAACATTTTAAGGAATATTTTTTCCGCGACGCAAAATGTGCCGAGTTGAAAAAAGTCGTCGAAGAAATTTTGGGATAAATCTTCGATTTTGATTTTTAAAATCGCAAAAAAATTCCCCTCCATAATACGAGGGGGATTTTTTTTAATGTATTCTTTATAATCGTTCAATTATTTGTGATTTTTATGCGAGGAAATTGAATGGTGAACAGTTACGGACGGCGCGTTGTTGTAACGGGAGGCTCGCTTGTAAGCGCGCTTGGAAACGATTGGAATGAGGCGGAAAAAAATCTTCGCGCGCTTTCAAATTTTACGCGCACAATGGACGATTGGCAGAAAAAATGGCCGCTTTTGAATACTCATCTTTGTTGCCCAGTGGATTTTCAATTCGATTCTGAAAAATATTCTAGGAAAAAAATTCGAGGAATGGGGCGAGTTGCGCAAATGGCTCTCGTTGCCACAGAAAACGCTCTTGAGGATTGCAATTTTCCACGCGACGTTCTCGGAAATGGGCGCGTTGGAATCGCTTACGGTTCTTCGATGGGTAGCGTTGACCCGCTCATGGATTTTTTTACAATGCTCGTTACGTTTGAAACAAGTAAAATCGGCGCGACGACGTACATTCGTTCTATGCCCCAAACGTGCGCGGCAAATCTTGAAGTTTATTACGGTCTAAAAGGTCGAATCATAACGACGAACACGGCTTGCACTTCTGGCTCGCAGGCGATTGGCTACGCTTACGAACAAATCAAATTTGGACTACAAGACGCAATGATTGCAGGCGGCGCGGAAGAATTTAGCCCGATTGACGCGGCGGCGTTTGACACGCTTTTTTCCACGTCCACAAAAAACGACACGCCAAAATTGACTCCTTCTCCGTTTGACAAAAATCGCGACGGACTCGTAATCGGCGAAGGCGCGGGAACGTTGATTTTGGAATCGCTAGAACACGCGCAAAATCGCGGTGCGAAGATTTTGGCGGAAATCGTGGGTTTTGGCACGACAACCGACGGAACTCACATCACATCTCCAAATCAATCGACGATTTGGATAGTGCAGAAATCGGCTACGTCAACGTTCACGGCACGGGAACGGCTGGAGGCGACGTTTGCGAAAGCAACGCGCTTTATGACGTTTTTAAAAGAAATGTTCCTGTTTCAAGTACAAAAAGTTATATCGGTCATACGTTAGGCGCGTGTGGTGCAATAGAATCATATCTTACAATACAAATGATGAATAACGGCTGGTTTCACCCAAATCTCAATCTAAAAGAAGTAGATGATAAATGCGCTCCGCTAGATTACATAATGGAAAATGGGCGTGAAATACAAACAAAATATGTAATGAACAATAATTTTGCATTTGGTGGCGTAAACACGAGTTTGATTTTCAAAAAATTCGATTCGTGATTTTTGCTAGTGAGCGCGGTCTAAACTGCCGTTTTCGCGCTCACTGACCGTGGGCGGCGCGCCACAAAATCAAGCCGCCGTTTGCCAAAAGCACAATTCCGCAGATTATTTTTAGCGAAAGCGAACGTTTTTTTGCGTTCGCTTCTTTTTTGTCTTTTTCGTCGCCCGATTCTTGCGCCTTTGCTCTGGCTTCCGAAAAACGCAAATACCCGATAGGTGTATAGAATAACATTCCGCCACCGATTACCCACAACAAAATTGCGCGGTTCAAAACGCTCAATCCCGTTTTCTTAAAATAAACGAATGCAAAAAATCCAGCACCGCCAACCAAAATCGCCGCGCCAATCCATTCCAAAATAATCGCGATTTTTTTCATTTTTCTTCCTTATAATTGTTTTCAAAATCCAATACGCCGATTTCTTTTAGCCATGGCAAAAGTTTTTCGTCGTTCCAATGCGTATTTTTCATAATTTTTGAGGATTTTTTCATACCAAATCCGTGTCCTCCCGTCTTATAACTTATAAAAACGTGAGAAATTCCTCTTTCGTTAAGAGATTTATCGAGTCGAACTGAATTTTCAAACATAACAACATCATCGTCTTCGCACGCAAGAAGAAAAACGGGGGGCATATCGTCGGGGATATTTTCGGGATTTTCCATAGAAAAACGATTTTTTAGCGATTGCGAATATTTAAATCCGCGAAGATTAAAAATCGACCAACCTTTTTCTGCGTCGGGGGCAGAAAATTTATGACCGAGCAAACTTGTGCGCGACCACTTGTGCGCTATGTCGTCTTGCATGGAAACGACGGGATAAATCGGCATTACAAAATCGGGGCGCAAACTTTCCGCCGTGTTTATTCCGAGTTTTTTGAGTTCGTCCGTGTGCGAAAACTCGCCCGCCATCGTTACAAGATGACCGCCCGCGCTGAACCCGATTGCGCCGACTTTTTGTTTGTCGATTCCAAAATCGTCCGCGTTTTCTCGCACGATTTGAATCGCTCGTTGGAAATCTTCGAGTTGGTCTGGAAAATGATGTTCGTTGTATGCGACTCGATAGCGTAAAACAAAAGCCACAAAACCATGAGAAACAAACCAGCGCGCCGTGGCGAAACCTTCGTGCGCCATGCCGAGATGATGATAACTTCCGCCTGGGCAAATTATAACCGCGGGACGATTTTTTGCATTTTCGCCCTCGCAAACGTACAAAATCGAATCGCGCAGTTGCGTTTCCATTCCGTCGATTCCGCGCCAAATATAGATTTTTTGAGAATAATCGCGCGCCCAAATTGCCGTTGCAAAAAAAATCAAAATGCAGAAAGAAAAAAAACGTCGCATGGAAAAATCATAGCAGATTTTTAATTTTGTGCGGGAATTAAAAATTTGTTCTGTTAAACGAAAAAAATCCCGCGCAGTTTTTTACGCGGGATTTTTTGTTATCGTTCAAAATCAAGTGTGGAATTGGTCGATTTCTTCGCCGATTTGCGCGATAGAATCTCTGACTTCGCCCGAAATGTTTGCAAGTGCCGCGCCCGTTTCGTTTATGCCCTGCGCGCCGATTCCCATTTCTCTCATGGAATCTTTGATGACGAGCGTCGCGTTTTGTAGATTCTGAATCTCGCTCAAAATAAGTTGATTTCCTTCGCTCATTTCTACGGAAGCCGTGCGAACTTCAAACGTGCTGTCGTTCATCATTTTCAAAACGTCCACGATTTGGTGGCTTCCTTCCTTCTGCTCTTCCATTGCCGCTTTGATTTGGCGCACAAGTTCGTCGGTTGAAGCAATCATGTCGCTAACTTCTTTGAAACTGCGCGTTGAACTTTGCGATGCAGCAACGACTGCTTCAATCGTTTCGCGGATTTTCTTGAGTTCCGCGCCGATTTTCTTTGACTGCTCGCTGGAATTTTCAGAGAGTTTTCTGATTTCGTCGGAAACAACGGAAAATCCTTTGCCTGCGTCGCCTGCGTGCGCCGCTTCGATTGCCGCGTTCATTGCAAGAAGATTCGTTTGGCTTGCCACGTTTGCAATCGCCTTGTTTGCTTCTTGCAACGTTTTTGACTGTTCCGCTACTTCGTTAATCGCTTGTTCAACGTGTTTTTGTTTTTCCACGCCAAGAGAAGCGTTTTGCGAAAGTTTTTCAAACGATTCCGCCATTTTTTCAACGCTCGAATTTACGCTCGTGATGTTTCCAATCATCTGCTCAACCGCCGCACTTGCTTGCGTAACGCCGTCCGCCTGATTTCCAATCATTCGCTCAAGACTGTTGATGTTTTCCGCGATTTGCGCGACCGCCGCCGACGTTTGCGAAACCACGTCCGCCTGCGTGTCAACTTGCGAACTCACGGAATTGATGTTCGACAAAATTTCCGTGATTGCGCTCGATGTGTTTTGAATGTTGTTCTGCAAATCGCCTTCCACGTCTTGAAGATTCGCCTTTGAATTTTTGATTTGCGAAACGATGCCCTGCAATTTTTCCACAAACAAATTGAATCCGTTGACCATCGAACCGATTTCATCGTTGTTGCCCGCTTCGATTCTGTGCGTTAGGTCGGCGTTTCCGCTTGCAATTCCGTTAATCGTTTTGTCAACAATCGAAATTGGTTTGACGACTTTGTACGAAATGAAAATCGCGAGAGCAAACGAACCCATAATCGCGATTATCGCGAAAAACGTTACAAGAGAAAGATTATGGAGTACTTCTTGGAAGATTTCCGAGCGTGGACCAACTGTAACGAGCGTCCAACCGCTTTCTTCAGAAATATTGCGTGCCGCAAAATATTGTCCGTTTGGCGCGTTTATCGTTGCAAAAACTTTGTCCGTGGAAAAATTCGAACGGTATTTGTCCAAGCCAGTGTATTCCTTAAAAAAATTCGCTTTACCGATTTTTGAGGATTCTTTATTTGTAATGTAATTTCCTTCTTTGTCGAGAAGAAAAGTTTGTCCACTTTTCGTGAGCCGAATCTGTCCAATCATGTTTGTAAAATCTGAAAGGCTTACGTCAATTCCAATAACTCCAATAAAACTTCCGTCTTTTATCGCTTTTCGTGCAATCGTCGTAACCATTGAATTTGTAACAAGGTCAAGGTACGGCGCAGAAACGTCGTAAGTTATTGCCGTGCTTCCCGCTTTGAACCAAGCGCGTGTGGTTTGGTCGTAATTTACAGGAGGTTTCCAGCGGTCGTTTGCCCAAAAAAATCCGCCGTCTTTTACAGGTTGAATTCCAGAAAAATATAATTGTGAAAAAGTTTTTTCGCCTTGTAACGTGTGCGCGAACATATTTTCGATGCGTTCTTCTTCGAGTTCTTGAGTTGCAATAAAATGCGCCACGTTTGCCGTAATCATTTCTGGTTTTCTTAAAAAATGATTGATTTCCATGTAAGCGGTGGAAATTTTACCGTTCGCTACTTCAATTAGATTTTTGCTCATGCTATTCAACTGCACAATCATCACGGGAATAGAAACTATAAGAACCGCAAAAAGTACCATAGCAACATTGCTTATAATAAGTTTTTGCTTAATCTTCATAAAAAAAACTCCTAAAAAATTTTTGGACGTGTTACAAAAAGTATGCTATAAAAAAAGAGCAAATAGGAAAAGTGTAGTACTATATAAAATACGAAAACAATAACACTAACTTGTCCCCATTGCTCTTGTACAAAGATAAAATTAAATGGCAAAAAACGCAATGGGAAACAGAATTATTA
>CAJOEO010000033.1 GCA_905233535.1 uncultured Treponema sp. | reverse complement strand
AAGAATTTTTCCGATTTCAGGGTCGTTGTTTGCGGAAACGGTTGCAACGTGCGTAATGTCTTCCGTTCCGTTTACAGCGCGGCTGTTCTTTTTGATTGCCTCGACAGCAACAGCAGTTGCCTTGTCGATTCCGCGTTTGATTTCAATCGGAGTCATTCCAGCGGAAACCGATTTTAAGCCCTCGCGGACGATTGCATACGCCAAAACGGTCGCCGTCGTCGTTCCGTCGCCTGCAACATCGTTTGTTTTTGATGCGACTTCTTTGACGAGTTGCGCGCCCATATTCTCGAACGGGTCTTTGAGTTCAACTTCTTTTGCTACGGAAACGCCGTCTTTTGTAATCGTTGGCGCGCCGAATTTTTTGTCCAACATTACGAGTCTGCCACACGGTCCGAGCGTAACTTTTACTGCCTGCGCAATCTGTTCAACGCCAGAAAGCATCTTTTTGCGAGCGTCTTCATTGAAAATCAATTGTTTAGCCATTTTTTCTATACTCCTTCAAAGGATTTCTCTTTGAAAAGAAATCTAATAAAAGATGAACGAATCGGCAAGAATTTTTTTTGTCGATTTTTTGTCGATTTTTGAACAAAAAAAACGACGGTTTGAAAAAATCAACCGTCGTTTGAACGAAAAATCGTTTTTCAAAAATCAATTTTCTTTGATTTCGATTGCTCTTCGCGTTGAGTATTTTCCCAATTCAAGCCAGGGCAAATAAATCGAACCGTTTTCGTCGGTTTCCGCCGTTATTTCAGAACCGTCCGTTTTGTAAATCGTGATTTTTTTGTTTGGAATCGGATTTCCGTTTTCGTCGATTTCGCGCCGTTTAATGAATCCGTAAACGTCCAACGCCGCCGATTTTTCGCTTGTTACGCCCGAAGATTCCACGACGAAAAAATATTTTGGAACAACGTAAT
The DNA here is from genome assembly GCA_905233535.1 of uncultured Treponema sp. Taxonomy (GTDB): domain Bacteria; phylum Spirochaetota; class Spirochaetia; order Treponematales; family Treponemataceae; genus Treponema_D. The sequence goes on along the minus strand of CAJOEO010000033.1, from coordinate 8,832 downwards.
TGTCGCTCGAATAAAAATCGTCCGCGTCCGTGATTTTCCACGTCGCTTTTATCTTTCCGTCCACAACTTCCGTGTCGATTTTGTCGAGTTCGCCCGATTTTCCTAAACTTTCCCACAAAATCGTGATAATCGCGCTTGAACCGTCTTCCAAACCCACGGTTTCCGCCTCGATTTCAACATTGTCGCCGACCATCGCTTTTTTTGCTTTTCCGTCGTCGATTTTCCAGTTGCTTTTCAAAAAGCCGATTTCGTCCAAATCCGAAGATTTGCAACTAAAAAACAAAAATGCCACCGCCAAAAATTTCCAAGCGTTTTTCATATTGCCTCCTTTTATTCTGGAACGCTTACGCGAACGTATGCGTTTTGCGTTTCCTCGTCGAAGAATTCGTTTTCCACGACGAAATTTTGCGTGGATTTTGATTGCAAAACGATTTCTTCGCTTAATTTTGTTCGATTTTTGCCAAAATCGTCCGCCGAAATTTTTGTTTTTGCGCAAACTTCCACGGCTTTGTACGCGCTAATTTCTGCAAGCGCGGACGCAATCGCAATGTTTTTTGCCGTGTGTTTGTCGTGCGCGCTTTCTCTTGCGCACGCAAAAATTTTTCCGTTGGATTTTTTGATTTCAAAAGAAAACCATTTTGGAGATTTTTTGTCGTCTTCAAAGTTTTCTGGAATTTCCATTAAACCATAATTGTCCTCCATTTCGACTTTTTGAGAAATGCGTTTTCCAGAAAAAACTTGCGCATTTTCCGCAAAATTTGAAGTAGAATTTACGCCCGACGCGACGCGGTACGAAATCGAAGCATCATCGTTGATTTTTCCTTCGGAAGCAAATTCCGCGACCGTATTAGAATTCAAAAATCCATCGACTTCTTGTCGAATCGTCATGCGAAACTTTGAACGAAAAACGCCGTCGTTTCCGACCACAAAATTTCCATAATCCGCGTACGCAATGCCGTCCAAAAGCGAAAACGAAATCGCCCATTCGCCGTCTTCGGTTTTATACGAACCGTTAAACGCGCTCGGCGCACGAAGTTCTTTCGGCACAAAAAGCATTAACGCCATTTCGCTGATTCTGACAACTTGGTCGAATTGCAAAAACGAACCGCTCCAAAAAATTCTGCCGTCCGCCGTCGCTTGTCCCGAAACTGAAGAATTTGTTGGCGAATAAATCGAACCGTCGTCTTTTATTACAAGCCAATCGTCCAATTCTGGAATTTTGAAAGTACGCGAACGAACGATTACCGCCGCGCCTTGTTCGGTTTTTGTTTGAATCATCGAATACGAAACGTTCGACGCGCGATAAAAAGATTCTGTTTGCACGTTTTCGATTACGCGCTCAAAATCGTAAGAATAAACGCCGTTTTCAAAAAAAGATTTTCCGTCTTCGCCAGATTCTCCGCCGTTTTTTGAAGAAACGCAGGAAGCGAAAACAAACGCCACAAAAACAAACGCGATTTTTACAAAATTCATCTTTTTCATGCTTTTTCCTTTTTCCACAAATCAATAAATTCAAGCATATATTGCTGAACGTCATTGAAATATTTTTTCTGAAAATTGCACGCATTTTCGCCAATGTAGCGATAATGCCAACATTCCCAGCGATAACCCGTTATATCTTCGTATTCGTGCGGAAACGAAAGCGACCAGCCATATTTGTACGCATTTTGAGAAAGCCATTTTCCCATTTTTGTTTGCGCAAAACTGTCGTCGATGTTTCCAAAATCCACGGCAACGCCCAACTGATGTTGGCTCGTGCCTGGACGCGCAGATTCTCGCTCGGCTTCTTCAAGTCCATCAACTTTTACCCAATAATTGAAGAGATTTTCTTGATATTGATACGAACGATAAGTCGAACTCACCAAAAGTTTGATTCCGTCGTTTTTTGCAGCCTTTGCAAGAACTCTAAGCGCGCTTTCAACGTCGGGTCTAAGGCTCATGCCCTTTTTGTTTACGTCGTAAAGCGAGTTTGCCGTAACTGGAACAAGTCCCGTCGGAACGTAAGAAGAACCGACGTTATGTTTTTTGTCGATTAAATAAAAAAGGCTCAAATCATCTTTTTTGAACGTTTTTTCTTCCGCAAGAATGTTATTCAAATCCGACACAAACGCCGAAACGTCTGGAAACGAAAGTTCTTTTTGCGCCCTTTCGCTCATTTTAGAAAGCACTCGTTCAACGCGCTCTTGGTCGCTTTGGCAAAACGCAACGCTCAAAAAAAACGCGCCCAACAAAATCGCGATGATTTTTTTCATTTTTTCCTCCATTTTTTTTGCAAAAAATTTACATGGTCTATTTTTGCAAGAATTACGCCGAAATTCATAGAATGAAATCGTACAGAAAAACTTTTTTTATAATATCAATTTTGACGGCGTTTGTAATTCTTTCTTGCAATGAAAAAGATAACGCGACAAATAGACGCGCTCAAAGTCCAGACCCGAATCTTCCAGCGATGCCAGGAAAATCTAGCGACCACAGTTGGTACGCTTTTTCTAACGGCGGATTTGTGCAAGCGACTCTTCCGCAAAATTCTGCGATTCAGTCGATGAAACCCTGGACTGAAAGCATAAGAATTAGTGCGGCTGGCACGAATCTTGACGGAAACGGCTATCTTCTTGTAAATCACATTGGCGCACTCGTTTTTGAAAAAAAAGAAAATCCTACGATTATTAACGATAAGCAGTTGCTTTCAAAATCAACCGCGTCGAATCTTGTTTTTTCAAACGGAAACGCATTTTTTACGCTTTCAAAAAATCCGCTTTTCAATCATTCAATCGAAGATTATTCGACTTCTAGCGAAGGTGCTTTTGGTTCTGTGCGACCGTATTTGATTAGAATCAACGCGGACAACAAACTTTTGTATCCGTGCATAACTTACGGCGACCTTGAACTTGAAGACGACGAAGAAATCGTCGGCTCGCATTACGACGGCGAACGCTGGATTTCTTCTATTAAAAGCGAAGAAAAAGACGTAGTGACAAACGAAGACAAAGTGAATTTCCGCTACATCAGATGGGATTCTTTGCAAGATTTCGCGCTTCTTTCTGCGCAAACGCGGGCGGGCAAAGTCGTAATCGACGAATGTACAGAAGACGATTATTTGGCGGTGAACATTCCCGCGGATTTTTCCACTGCGCCTGAACGATTAAAAACTCTTTTGTCGTCGATTCCTTCTTCGTTTGATTTTACAGTTACGCTTGGCAAAATTGGCGGAACGTCGCCCTCTCATTTTGCGCACGGTTCGATGGCGACTCCAACGGAAGCGCACGCGCTTATGGCGGACGATTGGATTTGCGCGGTTTTTGCAGACGGAACGACGTATTTTTGCGGTTCGGTCGGCAAAAAAATCATAAACGGCGGAAAAACCGTGGCATTCCGTTTGCCAAAACTTCCAAAAAATTATTTTTACACGGACTTTTGCATTTCTGGCGACATTTTTGTGGTCGGTTGGGAAGAAAACGATTTTTATAAAACGGGCAGAAGCGGATTTTTGACGGTAAACTTGAGCGAATTGTTCAAATAATTTTAGGTGAAACGGTGGATAAACGATTTTTCAAAAATGCGCCTGTTGAAACCGCGTTTAAATTCAAAAAGATTTTTGCTTTTTCGTTATTTTTTTTGATTTTTTCAAACGCATTTTCGCAAACTGAAGACGGTTTTACGGAAATCGAAAATCCACAAACGAAACCAAAAGACGAAAGCGCGACCGAAGAAAATAAAGAAAAAGATTTTGTGTTGCCGTCGCGTTCGTTTTTTATTACGGCAGGACCTCTTCTTTTGTTGAACACTGACAAATCCACATCTTCCGCGCCAAGTCCCATTTCTTATTCGCTTGGATTCGGCGCGGATTTTCGTCAAGACAAAAAATTGAACGTGGGCGTTCGCGCCTCGTTTTTTACGGGATATTGGCTTTTTGACGGAAACGACGCACGCCCCGCAGAAATCGAAAACAGAACCGCCACCGCGCTTTGCTTTTTGTTTGACGGCACTGCTGGCAGAACTTTTTTGTTTTCGCACGGAAAAAACGCGCTTACACTTTCGGGCGGTTTGGGATTTTTGGCAAGAATCGGCATTTTGTCAAACGACGTGGGCGGAAGCGAATCTGGCGCAAGCGGCTCAGCCTCCTCCGACGTTTCAGAAATCAATTCTTGGTTTTGGTCGAGCGCGCGATTTTTGTACCCCGAATTTTGCGTTTCGTTTCTGCACGCAGTCCCCGAACTTCTCGGCACATTCAGATTTGGCGCGGATTTTAGAATTTACGCTCCATTCGGTTCGCTCATTTCGGGAAACGGCGTGGACGGCATGATTTTTTCGCTTGCGCTAAAAGCCTCGTTTTAGAGAGCGAACGATTCGGCTTCTTCGGCAGATTTTTCCCATTCTTGCGTCAACTCGTCGATTTTTTTTGCAATTTCGTCGATTTTTTTCTGAACGCTTTTTGCCTTTTCGCCGTTCGTGTAAACGTCTGGACGCGCCATTTCTTCTTCGGCACGACGTTTTTCTTCTTCGCACGCGGCAATTTTTTCTTCTAACTCGGCAACTTTTTTTTCTGCTTTGCGTTTTTCCGCTTCAAACTTTTTTTGTTCTTGCCAAGACGATTTTCCCTCGGATTTTACTTCGACTTTTTGAACAATCGCGTTTTCGTTTCCTGCTTCCGCTTCCAAACGACTTTGATAATATTCGTAATTTCCAGGAAAAAGTCGCCATTTTCCGTTTTTCAATTCCAAAACTCGCGTAGAAAGCGATTCGATGAACGCGCGGTCGTGGCTTACAAAAATCACCGTGCCACCAAAATCGCGAAGTGCGTCCAAAAGCACGTCCTTTGAGTGCATATCGAGGTGATTCGTCGGTTCGTCCAAAATCAAAAAATTCACTGGGCGCAAAAGCAATTTTAAAAGCGCGACTCGACTTTTTTCGCCACCGCTCAAAACGTCAAGGCTTTTAAAAACGTCGTCGCCGTGAAACAAAAACGCGCCAAGCATATCGCGAAGACGTGGTACAAGTTCAAGTGGAGCAACGTCTTCGATTTCTTGCAAAACCGTTTTGTTTCCGCGCAAAGTTTCGGCGTTGTCTTGCGAAAAATAACCGACGCTAACGCCAGAACCAAGTTTGATTTCGCCAGAAAAATTAGCGTCAACGCCAGAAATTATTTTGAGCAACGTGGATTTTCCCGCGCCGTTTACGCCCGCCACAACTAAGCGGTCGCCGTTTTCAATCGTCAAATCCAAATCGTTTATGACGTTCGTTTTTCCGTCGTAAGATTTTGTGATTTTTGAAAGAGTTGCCACAAGTCGCCCCGAATGAGGCGCGGCAGGAAACTTAAAATGAATTCTCTTAAAAGATTGCGGAATTACGATTTCGTTTTCTTTTAAGCGATTTAGCATTTTTTGCCGTTCTTGCGCTTGCGCGGCTTTTGTGGCTTTTGCCCCAAATCGATTTATAAAATCTTCCAAATGTTTAATTTCCGCCTGCTGTTTTTCGTATTCTTTTGTAAGCGTTTGAATTTCGATTTCGCGAACTTGCTCGTAATGCGTAAAATTTCCAGCGTAACGTTTTAGATTTCCAGCAAAAAGTTCGTAAACTTCGTTTATTGTGTGGTCTAAAAAATATCGGTCGTGACTGACGAGAAGAAATCCGCCTTTGTACGCGCCCAAAAATCCTTCAAGCCAATTTCGCGCTTCCAAATCCAAATAATTCGTCGGCTCGTCAAGAAGAAGAATGTCGGGACGCGCCATCAAATTTTTTGCAAGCGCGATTCTCATTTGCCAACCGCCGCTAAATTCTTCGCATCTTTTGTCCAAATCGCTTTTTGAAAAACCAAGACCCGTCAAAACTTGCTCCGCGCTCGCGCTTCGCCTGTTCCAGCCAGAATCTTCCAATTCCGTAAGAATTTTGTCGTGCCTTTCCAAAAGGTACGCAGAATTCGGTGGATTTTTTTTAAGTTCGTCGCCGATTTTTTCCAATTCTTCCTGCAATTTGTATCCAAAATCGAACGCCTTGTCCGCTTCCTCGCGAAGCGTGTTTCCCGCGTGCGTAAGTCCACTTTGCGGAAGATACGAAACGCGCGCGTTTTTTTCCGCCGTTCGCACGCCAGAATCTGGCTTAATTAAACCCGCCATAACTTTGATTAGCGTGGATTTTCCCGCGCCGTTCGCGCCCGTCAACGCGGCTTTTGTTCCCGCAGAAAGATTCACGGAAACGTCGCGCAAAATTTCGCGCTCTCCAAAAGAAAGCGATACATTGCTAAACTGCACAAATGCCATTTTTTTTCCTTAAATTTAATTTTTTGCTTCAAAAAACAAAATGAGTGGAGACGTGCCACGGCTTGAAACGACGTTGTTTTTTATGTTCGCTTTGCTTGCGTCTTCAAGCCGTAAACCCGAAGAAGTGAGTTTGTACAAAAAGTTCACCTCTTTTTCTTGCCCCGAAAATCTAAACGTCAAAATTCCGTCGTAACTTGATTTTAGCGAATCCGAAAGAAAATATTCGATTTGAACTCTGCCATTTTCTTTTGCGTTTTCCGAAATCACGGACGGCACGAGAAGCGAAAAATTTTTCCAACCAAACGTTCCCGACGGCGAAAACAAAAGCGTTCCATAATTTGAACTTTCGTATCGACTTGAAAGATTGACGATTTTTGCAAATTCCGATGCGCGTCGCTTTTTTTCTTTTGAAAGCAAATCGTCGATGTTCGCGGAAAGCGAAACAAAATGCGCGTTTTTTGGTCGCCCATCTTCTTTGTACGTTACCGTAAGTTCGTCTTCGCCACGCGGAAAAAGCGTAACGTCCGCGCCTTCCAACAAAAATTTGCCGCCACTTTTTGATTTCGCGCCTTTGAAATTCCACGAAAGAGAATCGTCTGCCGTTAAAATCGAAATTTTGCCCGAATTTGAATCGATAAAACAACCAAAATTCGATTTGATTCTAAGCGGGTCGATTCGTTTTGCTTTCAAAAGTTCCGCGAATTCTTGCGGATACCAACGCGTTTCCACTATTTTTTTGAACGCGCTCAAATCGTCTTTTGTTTGTTCGGCGATTTCTTCTTGGCGTTTTCCTCCCTCGTTTGAATTGTAAATGTCCAAATTGTACGAAAAACACCAGCCTTGCGTTCCGTCGTTTGTCAAAACGCGATACCAATCACCTTGCATCGCGCCTTTAGAATTTGTAACCGCCGCGCCTTCGCCAATGTACAAAATGCGTATGATTTCTTTTTCGCGCAAACGATAAACTTGTTTTGCAGTGTTTGCGGCTTCTGCACGAATCGGAAGTCCGTCCGCTTTTACTGACGCAAACGTATTTGTATATTCTTCATATTTTTGCGCAGTTTTTTCCGCTTTTGATTTTTTTTCGGGTTCAGAAATTTGCCAGATTTTGATTTCCGCCCGCCCGCGTCCGTCGGGGTGTTCGATAATGTAAGAGTGCGTAATGTTTGAACGAACGTAAACCTTTACGATTTCGCCGTCTTTTAAACCGTTTTCTTCGTCGCCCCAAAGAACCACCGACCAACCAAGCGTTTTTGTACAACCACAAAAAAAAGATGTTACAAATAAAAGCAACATCGCAAAAATCTTTGATTTCATAAAAAAAATTATATCTTAAAAATTCCGTCGCGTCTTTTGGTTTTGCCGTGATTTATAGTTCTTTTTGAAATAACGAATTTTTGAAAAAAAATCCGTATCGTTTTTAAAGTTTGCGACTTATATTTACAAACGATTTAAAACCTTTTTGGGAGGAAAAAAATGGAAGCGGCTGAAACAAAAGAAATGAAAAAAAAGTTAAAAGTTCTTTTTAGAGCATATCGCAGAATGACCCCGAACATTGAAAGAAGCCTGCATGAACTTGGAATTACGACCTCTCGGCATAAAAATCACATTGTTTTGAACGTACAAAATCGAAGTGTTCCAATCGGTTGCACAGTAAGCGACCGCCGAGTAGGCAAAAAAATTGTATCGCATATAATGAGTTGCTTTTAGAAAAAAATCCCCGTTACATCGGGGATTTTTTTGTTTAAAAGCGTTTTCCTAAAATCACTCTTAAAAGCAGAATCAAAATGCACGAGCCTGCCAACGAAATCAAAAATCCAACGACCGCTCCGCCAGAAAGTCCGATTAGGTTTGCAAGCCAGCGTCCAAGCGCGCTTCCAACAATTCCAATTAGGCAGTTCACCCAAAATCCGTGACTGCTTTTCATTACAAGTCCCGCAAGCCAACCGACGAATGCGCCGATTAAAATCGTCAAAATAATTGAAAGAATCATAAAATCTCCTTAAAAAAATTGTGCAATTTCTTCTATATTTTTGCGCGGCGGCGAAACGACTTCATCTGCGCGAACGCCCACCGAAATCACGGAAACGATTTTTTCAGTTTCGGGGATTTCAAGCGCGGCGCGAATAGATTTTTCGTTGCGAAGCCCCATAATCAGCGTGTCAAGTCCGAGTTCTCGCGCCTTCAAAATCAAAAAAAGGAGAAAAAATGAATCTTGACGAATTGGCAGAGACGCGGCGGAGCGTCAGAAAATACAAGGCGGCGGATTTGAGCGCGGACGAAGCAAAGGCGAAACTTACCGAAATGGTGGACTTTGCGCGAAAAAATGCGCCGAGTTGGAAAAACTCGCAGACGCACCGATACCGCGTCGCGCTTTCTGCGCAAAAAATCGCAGCCGTTCGCGATTCCCTCGTTGAACGAAACCGCGCAAAGTGCGACAACGCAGTCGCTCTCATCGTGTCGTCGTTTGTGAGCGGAGTGGCGGGATTTTCCGTCTCACTGTTCACATCCAGCTTAAGGGTCTTTTCCTTAAAGGCAAGCTTTGAAACCTTCGTGATGGTATCGGCTCCGTCCA
>CAJOEO010000032.1 GCA_905233535.1 uncultured Treponema sp. | reverse complement strand
GAAATAGTTTGACGCCGACGAAATCCAGTAACTCAGGTGGAAGACATTATAGAATACAAACATGATGGTGGTACCCACAACGGTATTCACCACCCCGACTATCACAAACTTCATGAAAGATTTGTCGGTAAACAATGTTATGTATTTTTTAATGCTCATGTCAGCAGTGTGTAAAAATTATTTTCTGATGACTTTTATGTCTTTATGGTCAACAATCCACACACATTCATGTTCTTTTATTTTTTCTTTTCCTAACTTTAGTGCCTGTTCACGAGCCGTTTTCGTACGTTCCAGTAGGGTATCGTTGAACTCTTCCGGCCATTTATAGTTGGTTTCGTGTCGTGTGGCTATACCCCATCCAAAGGCTTCGTATGGGGTGACACAGAAGGATGAAAGTTTCGGATATTCTTCATCGATGATGATTAGATATACATCCTTGACCGGTTTTCCTGTTTTTTCCACTGCCTGCACTGCCATCTCTTTTCCTAACCGTCCTGATTCCACTGACGCATGCCAGAGATGCAAGTCGATGGCAAGAGCAGCGATGATGAAAAGTAAAAGTGAAAAGTGAATAGTGAAAAATTTGCTATCGCACAGCATTTCTCTCTCCTCTCTCCTCTTTCCTCTCTCCTCTATTGATTGTGCATTGCATAGGAGTAGTGCCACAAACACCAGTCCACCGTATGTGTGCATCATGCTATAGACGGTGAAGATGTGCGGTGCTGCGGAAATCAGGAGCGAAATGAGGATGCACCATGTGCGTTTTTCCTTCCACATTCCTTTTTGTCGGAGAAGCATGTAGAGCAGCGGCAGTGTGGGTAACCAACTGAGCAGTGCCAACAGCAGGTTTCTGCTGGGAATATGCAACAGGTATATATAGTCAATGGTGATAAACGAGGTGAAGAGAAACTTCACAAAACTCTTGATAACCTTGCCCACCGACGGCACATATTCCTGATAGATATGCATGTCCTTTGGCTGTATGTAGATGGCAATGGTGTAGCATATTGCAATTCCGATGCCGATAGACAGGTCTCTGAGCAGCGTTTTTCTGTCAATACGGTCGAATCCGAAGGCTAAAATCGGGGATATGAATGCCCACATCAGTCCGTTCTCCTTGAAGAGCGTAGCCAGAAATATCAGTAATATCCATGCAATATATTTCTTTTTCAGATATACCAAAAAGGCCACGATATCAAAAAACAGGGCATATTCCTGATTAAAACCGTCTATCGACAGTACGGTTGGCATAGTGGCTGGCACAACGAAAAAGAGCAGCGAGGCAACGTTTTTTATGGTCTTACTGAAGCCCAGGGCACCAACCAGTGAGAAGATGCCCAGTGCGCAGAGAATATGTCCTAAAACCACCAGACAATGGTTGAATGTAGGATAGAGTTGTTGCGGATTGAGTCCCGATATGTAACCGGCAATACAGTCGAAAGGTCGCCAATGGAAACCGTAGAAGAAGAAATTCTCTTTACGGAACAATGGTTCGAATGAGGGAGTCGTCGTTCCTGTCCAGTCATCGAAGGTAGGAAGTATCTGTATGGCAGCCCAAAGCAACAGTGGAGCAAGGGTCACAATAAGCGCAATACTCCAGTAATCCTTTATTTTTGTCATATTATCTTACGATGGCAACTTTACATACCGTTCCCGATTCTCCACTACTGGTGGCTGTCTGTACCATATAGACTCCGCTTGCCACCTTCTTTCCGTCGAGATCGCGACCGTTCCAGGTGTAGGATCCGCCTGTGGAGCGTCCTTCATTAACGAGCACACCATTAGAGGTGCATATCTTCACATTGGCATTATAGGAGAGTCCTGTAATGGTGATTGGGCCGTTATATTCGGGTTTCACGGGGTTGGGATAAGCCCACACGTTGTCTTTAGTCATTTCCTCGTTGGTCTGCGTCGCGTCGCTTATGTAGGAGCACAGACCTTTGCTGGTACCGAAAAACACCTCACCGGTCTCTTCGTTGATGGCGATGGATTCAATGTCGTTGGAAAGCAACGGACTGTTGTTGGTCAGGAAGTGCTGCTCCTGCGTGTTGTTGTCGGCGGAAATCAGATAGACACCGTTACCGTTGGTACCATACCACTTGCGGTTGGCAGCATCGATGGCCATGCAGGTGATGTCGATGCTGGTCAACAGGTAGTCGGCCAGATTTGTACCGTCGTTATGTGCCACCTTATACTGGTTTAACTGATTTGTAACCCCGCTCCTGATGTCGGAATCCGAAAGATAAAACAGTCCTGTGTCGGTGCCAATCCAGATGTTTTTGTTTTTATCTTCCCCGATGCATTTTACGTAGTATGCCATATAAGACGTACCATCCTGGTTTGTGAAATTATCGTAGGTGGTAACCTTATTTGTGGTGACATCGAAGGAATAGAAGGAGGGGTTGAGCCAGTTGTTGTTTACAAACCACAGCAGTCCTCTCGAATCCCATATAGGATTTTCCATACTACCGATACTCTTCCCTTTGAAGGAACCCTCGTTGAGTTTCATCAGTTCCGGCAGATCATAACTGAACCATTCCTTGGTATTTGAAAGTCTCAGGATTGACCTTTTGGGCGCCTGACTGTTGAAGCACCATAAGTTACCTTGACTGTCGTAGGTCAATCCCGTCACCAGTTCGTATGATTTACTAAATTTACCATCACCTTTATCGTTGTACGATTGGATATAACTGTTTTCGTCGTTGTAGAATTCTACCAACTTCGTGTCCTTATACCCATACAAGCCGTTTTGTGCGCATACGAACACGTGTGTCCTGTCGTTGGGATCCACGTCAACCTCATAGAAGAAGTTCTTGTATTTGCGGAAGTCCGTTCCGGTCACGTCCTGAATGTTATCCACCTGGTAGATTTCCCATTTATCACCAGTGAACGACTGTATGGTCTGTTTTCCACAAGTGTACAGTCTTCCCTGTGTAAACTTCATGAATCCGAAGTCGTTATATTTTGGTCCTTCGGCATTGATGTCGCTGGCAATAATGGTGCGTTCGCTGCTCTCATTCTTTGTCCAGCACTGCAGACAACCATTCTGTTGGTTGCTCCAGTAGCATTTATTCGTCTTGTCGAAGGCGATGTATTCCGTATATCCGCTGGTGTCGTCTGTTGTGATGTCGTTATCGTCGGCGAATGATATATCCTTGTCGGTCACTTCCTTCCAGTTGGAGGGGTCCACCAGGTTATCGGTCGTCTTTCCCTCGTAGACACTGTTTTCGGTTTTTGCATAGATGCTGCCGGATTTGATGGCGCAGTCGGTAATCTTCTTGCCCAGATTATAGGTTTCTGAGATTTCCGCATTGCGCATGTTTATCTTCATGACACCGAAACCCGTTGATATATAGGCATATATACCGTTGATGGTAATATTATTAACGGTCTTGTCACTGGTAATAGACTTTGAGAAATAGTCTGAAATATTCTCACATTTACCATTGTTGTCAAGCAGGTCGATATTGTAAAAATCTGAATAGATTATAATCAGTTTTTTTACGGTAGGATTCCATGCAATATAGCCTATTTCCGTATCTGAAAGTATATTGGCCTTACTGTAGGACTGTACGCTATTGTCTTTGACGTTATAAGAGAACAGATCCTTGGAACTGAGCACATAGATAATGTTGCCGGCAGGTTCGATGTCGGTTATGTCATTATAGGCCAGATAGGCGTTCCATTGGCCGATGGAAGCAGCCTGTGTGGTGGTTGCCAGGATCGTAAACAATGCTATAATACTCTTTTTCATACCGTCCGTTTTTTGTTTTATCACTTTTCCCTTTAAATCTTACTGTAATACAACAGTTTATATAGATTAAACAGAAAAAGTCGCGGATTATTGCCTGAAAGGTTATATCTGATGGGTTTTCCGATGATATAATACAGGGGGAGTGCCAGTGGTTTAAGCCATTCGTACTTGAGCAGCGTGGAGTATCCTTTCAGTTCCTTGCGGAATTCGTGGAGCGTGTGCAGCGACTCCTCGATTTTGTTGACGCAGGTGGCGTTGTCGTCAAAGTCGGTCATCATCACGGGGTTGTTGATGTGATGGATGGGGATGCCTGCCTCCTGCAGTCTCTTGCCAAACAGCACGTCCTCGTAGCCGTAGTGCTTGAAATTCTCGTCGAACGGGTGTTCCAGGATGATGTCGCGCCTGATGAGGAAGTTGACAGTGTGAAACTCCTTATAGGGATTTTTCTCGCGTTCTGCCGCCCCGTATCTCGACTGATATTTTTTCTCGTACTTGTATCGCAGGTTGTTCGTATAGGCGCGGTTGCGGTCATATACCTGCAGACCGCCCACAGTGACGCGGAAGTCGGTATTCAGATATTTCTCTATGAATCGGGTGCGCTCCACCGTGATGTCACCGTCCAGAAACAGCAGCCAGTTGTATTGTGCCTGTTGTGCCAGGAAATTGCGGATGCACGCCCGTCCCACGTTTTCCTCGCGGATGATGTAGTTGACGTTAGAGAGTTCCTTGATGTCGCTGTTTTTCTCTATCGTTGACTTATCGGAAGAACCGTCGTCGGCCACGATAATCTCGTATTTCAGACCATAGTCCTTCTTTTCCTCCAGTTCCATGATATGGTGGAGGGAGTGTACAAGATCGCTGCATAGGCAGTTGTACGTGGGAATCAATATCGACAGTTCTTTTTTCATATTTTTTCAATCTTACGACCTATCATTCAGCCAGTTAGCGAGTTTATTCACGGCCCTGGCACGATGGGAAATCTGGTTTTTGATGTCGTTTCCAAGTTCTGCGAAGGTCTTGTCGTAGCCGTCGGGCTCAAACACGGGGTCGTAGCCGAAGCCCTCCCCTCCCCTTCTCTCGCGGATGATGCTGCCGGTGACGATACCTTCGAAGAGTTCAGCATTCTGCGTCGCTTTCATCAGCAGGGCTATCACCGTGCGGAACTGGGCTTTGCGGTTGTCTATGCCCTCCAATTTCCTCAGCAGTTTGGTCATGTTGGCCTCGGAGTCGTGACTCTGCGAACCGTCGCCGTCGAGAGCCGCATATCGGGCGGAGTAGATGCCCGGCTCACCGCCGATCGCCTCTACTTCCAATCCGGTATCATCGGCAAAACAGTCGTAGCCGTATTTGTCGAACACATATTGCGCCTTCTGCAAGGCGTTACCCTGCAGGGTGTCACTGGTCTCCGGAATATCCTCGTGACAGCCGATGTCACTCAGGGAGAGCACTTCAAAGCGGTCTCCGAGGATGCTCCTGATTTCCTCCAGTTTATGCTTGTTGTTTGTTGCAAATACTATTTTTGACATAATGACATGTTTTTAGACAGAATGACAAAATGAACATATTTTCACTTTTCACTCTTTTGACAGAATGATAAAATGAACATATTTTTCACTTTTCACTCTTTTGACAGAATGATAAAATGAACATATTTTTCACTTTTCACTCTTTTGACATAATGACAAAATGTACATATTTTTCACTTTTCACTCTTCACTTTTCCCTTTAAATTATTACTTCACCACCACGTTCACCATTCGTTTGGGCACTACGATAACCTTTACGATTTGTTTTCCTTCGAGGAATTTCTGTGCCTGTTCACTGTTGACTACAGCGTCTTCGATGGTCTTGTTGTCGGCGTCGGCGGCAAAAGACATCTCGAAGCGGCGCTTGCCGTTGAAGGCTACACCGAGGGTGACACTGCTCTCCACGAGATACTGCTCGTCCCAGGCGGGCCACTGTGCATCGCACACTGAACCCTGCTCGCCTAAACGCTCCCACAGTTCTTCGGCAATATGCGGTGCGAAGGGCGCAATCAGCACTGCTAATGTCTTCAGCACGCCCTTGTTGCTGCTCTTCAACTGCGACAGTTCGTTCACGCAGATCATAAACGCCGAGATACTCGTGTTGTAGGAGAACTGCGGAATGTCCTGCGACACCTTCTTGATGAGTTTGTGCAGCGATTTCAGTTCCTCGGGAGAAGCCTCGCCGTCGGTCAGTTCGCCGTTGATTTTGCGAAACGCGCCAACGTTTGCGCATTGGCGTTTTGCCTCGTTGTTCGTGGAATCGATTGAATCAAATACAAAAACTCGACCCGCGTCTACGCCGTTTTTCAAAATTTCCGCTCGAATTTCCGCGTCGTCGAGTTTGTCTGGACGGCTTTCCAATTTGTAGCCTTTGTTTGTGGAAGAAACGATTTTCCAGCCCTCTGCGCGAAGCGAGTTGATTGCTTTCCAAACTGCCACGCGACTCACTCCGCTTTCTTTCGCAAGGCTTTCGCCAGAACAAAACGAATCGCTACGAAGATGCGAAAGTACCGTTTCTTTTGTCGTCATTTATTTTTTGATTTCCTTTTTTTTACCGAGCGTCGTAAAAGATTCCACGGGAGAAGAATACGCGATGCCCATGCCAGGTTCTTTTAAGCATTTTACGGTTCGAATCGCGCTCATAACGTCGTCTTTTTTTTCCGTCGGAACAATCATAATGAGCATTTCTTTTTCGGGAACGATGTGCATTCCAAAAAATCGGCTGTCGTCTTCGCGAGCCGTGCCGCGTGCGTTTACCGCCGCCATAACGTCGTCCGCGTAGCCCCTGTTTACAATCACAGAAATCATTTCGTACATAATTTTCTCCGTTTTCTGCCCGTTAGATTCTTCGCGAAAACCGCCACCTTTGACGAGAGAGCCGACGGGAGTTACAAACGCTTCGCCAAAACGACTTTTTTCTCGTTTTGTTGCCCGTTTGATTGCGCTCATAATCGCGTCCGCCGATTCGTCCGAAACGACCATCAAAATCACGTCGCGCGTGGATTCGCCAAGCCCCAAAATCGCCGCGAGATTTGAACGCGCAAGCGACCGCCCCATTAAAACCGTTCCGCCTCGGCAACCACTTTCCATTGCCGCCCGCGTAAGTTTTTCGCCTTTGTCGTGAGGAACGATGCTCGTTATAAGTTTCATGCGTTCGCCTCCGTTTTTTTGGCTTCATTTCCGCCACCCGATTTTATTTTGAAGACGATTCCCAAAATCTGAATTGCGATTAACGGAGTCATTGCAACGAGTGCAATTACGCCGAATGCGTTTACGGCAGGATTTCCGCCCGTCGCTGAAGAAACGCCAAGCGTAAACGAAAGAACGAACGTGCTTGTCATCGGACCTGAGGCAACGCCGCCCGAATCAAACGCGATTCCCGTAAAAAGTTTTGGACAAAAAAACGTAAGCAAAAGAGAAAGCGCGTAGCCTGGAATCAAAATGTACCAAAGCGAAAATCCAAAAATCACACGCGCCATAGAAATTCCAATCGAAAGGGCAACGCCCGCGCTTAACGCCACAAGCATGACTTTTCGTTTTATCGTGCCGCCCGAAACGCTTTCAACTTGTTCTGTTAAAACCCAAACCGCAGGTTCTGCGCTAACAACAATCGCGCCAATCGCCAAGCCCACCAAAAGCAAAAATATAATCGGAACGACGGCTGGAATTACAAGCGCGCTCGTGATTTTTCCCGCCGCATCAAAAACGATTATGCTTTTTTGTCCCGAAACAGAAAGTGCGCCCAAAATCTCGCCGAGTTTTTCGCCCGCTGGCATGAATCCGCCTTGCGCTCCCATCAAAAAAACGACGAGTCCAACAAAACTTAAAACGAGTCCGCGAATCATTCTTATAATTTGAAACGGTGGCATTTTTAAAAGCGTGATTTGAAAAAGAGTCGCCATAAAAATCAACGGCGCAAGCGCGAGCGAAACTTCTTTGAAAACTTCGGGGAGAAGATGCAAAAACGCGCTAAGCCCCGAAATCGCTTCTTCGGCTTGTTCCACCGCCAATGATTCCGCGTCCGACGACGATTTTCGCAAAATGCCGTAAAGACAAACCGCCGCAACAGGACCAATCGACGCGATTCCCGTTAAACCGAAACTGTCGTCGCTTGAACTTTTTGACGAACTGGAACGAACCGCCGCCACGCCAACGCCCAACGCCATAATAAACGGAACTGTCATCGGACCTGTGGTTGCGCCGCCCGAATCAAACGCCACGCCTTGAAATTCCGACGGCGACAAAAACGCCAACGCAAAAACTCCAACGTAAGCAACGATTAAAATCCATTTTAAAGGAAGAGAAAGAACAGTTCTTAAAATTCCGAGCGTTACAAAAAATCCAACGCCAGCCGCAATAAAAAGAATCAGCCCCCATTTTGAAACGCCCGACGCGATTGATTTTACTTGGTCTGCAAGAACTTGAACGTCTGGTTCTGCAATCGTAATCATAAAACCAATAAAAAATGCTGCCCCCAAAAGAAGAGGTAGATTTTTTTTGGACGTTAAAGCCGCGCCAGAACGTTCGCCAATCGGCAAGATTCCGATGTCAACGCCCAAAAGAAAAACCGTCAGCCCAAAAATGACCAGAACACCGCCAACAATAAATCGCTCCATCGTTTCTGCGCCAAGCGGAGCGACCGTCAGCCCAAGCACAATCACAAGAATCATAATCGGTGCAACAGAGCCAACGGTTTCTTTGAATTTAAGATAAAAGTTCATTCAGATTCTCTTGTCTTATTTAAACGCCTGCCAACCGTCTTTTTCGATTCCTTCGACCCAACGCGATGCGTATTTTTTTGCGTTTTCCAAATCCATGTCGCGAAAATTACCGCATTGAATTTCGTTTGCCGCAGGGATTTCGCCTTGCCAATCGACGACTTTTTTGAAAACTGGCAAAAGATGTTTTGCGATAAATTCCTCGTTTCTGTCGCCCCAAACCGTAAAATAAAAACCCGTGCGACAGCCCATCGGAGAAAAATCAATTACGCCGTCGATTTCGTCGCGGATATATTCAGCAACGATGTGTTCAATCGCATGAATCGCGCCAGTCGGCATAAATTCCGCGTTTGGTTGCGTAATTCTGATGTCAAATTTCGTAACAACGTCGCCTTTTTCGCCCACTTTTCGCGCCGCCAAACGAACAAACGGCGCACGAACTTTTGTGTGGTCCAAATTAAACGAATCCACGTTGTATTTTTTAAGTTCAGCCATTTTTTCCTCCCAAAAAATCAATATAAATTAAAGAATAATAGATTTTTTTTTTGTGTGGAATATTTTTCGCAGAAAAGATTTTTGTAGCAATCAAACGCGCTGATATTTAGACTTCGCTCAATCTTCGCGTTCTTAGTGGTTGTGTCTGTGCTTTGTTTGAGTCTTCCGTGCTATTCTTGATTTATCCTTGATTTGTGGTAAATTTATCTCCTTGGGTGGATTGTTTTTTAAGACTGTTGAAGTCAAGGAGTTTTTATGAGTGGACTATACAAGTGAATAAGGGAGGGGCAAGGTTTTTCCGTCGCACTTTGTGTTCTTTGCGTTGATTTCGTTTTTTATTGGATTCAATCTAATTTCCTGCGCGGACGAAATCGAAGAATCCAAAACGTACATCGTGTTTTCGCAAGGCACTTCGCGCGTGGCGGAAACTGAAAAATCCGTGGAAAATCTTACGGAAATTTCGCTTGTTGGAAAGTCGTCCGCGGAAACGCTCGAAAAATCATGAAAAAAATGGTCGGACGCGGCGGGCGACAAAATCGAACTTGACGCAGGCGTTTGGGAATTTACGCTTTTGGCATTTTTGAACGAAACAGAATATTCTGCGACGACGACACAAAACAGCGTGGCGGGAAAAAAAACGTCGTTTTTTTTCGCTTAAAAAATTCACAGGAATGTTTACGGGAGTGGCAACCGAGCCAGCCGAGCCGACAAAAGACGGATACGTTTTTCTAGGCTGGTATGCTGCCGCTGATTTTTCGACAGAATTCGATTTTACGGAAAAAATCACCGCCGACACGACGCTTTCTTCTTTTGTGGCTGATTCTAAAGTGTTTATTGAGGGAGCGTACGGCGAAACTGATTCGTCGAGTTTTTCGTTTGAAATGTCGGAAACAAAATGGAACGTTTTTTACTATGCAAACATCACGGATTTTTTGAAAAACGACCAGTTGAAAAATCCGCCCGTCGCTCTTTCGACTACGGGCTACAAAGAATTAGCAGATTTCGATTTAACGAATTTCTCTTGGAAAAAAATCCTCAGAGATTCCATTTTTAACGAACGACAACGCGGTGGTTGAGCGAAGTCGAAACCACCATTTTTTTTTTGCGCATGGAGATTATTTATTGAAATAGTGCAGAAAGTCTGAAAATCGTTTTTTGTGGAGAAGTCGGCTACCTGAACCGAATTGGACGCAAACTCCATCGTTTTTGAAATTCAAAAGCGTGTTTTGAAACGATGACGGCGTTTTTGTTGATTGTGGCGTAAAAATCAAAGTTGTTTTTAGTTTTTTTAGAATCTCTGTGTGCGCCAAAAGCGACTGCGCTTGCGACGGAAACGCCACAACAATGTTTGGCGTGGCTTTTTCAAAAAAATCCTCTTCGATAAACATTGGAAATGCGCGAATGTCGGCAACGATTTTTAGCAAATGGCGACGAGCGGAAAGCAAAAATCGTTCAAAGTTCGCGGGATTTTCAACAAAACGCGCGCCTCTAAAACTGATTCCGCTAAACATTTCGCTACCAAGAAGAGAAAACGCCGTTGCCGCGCCTTCGCCAACGCAATTTTCTGCGACGTTTGAATCGATGGAAAGCAAAAACGACGTTGTGATTTCGTGCGAAAATTCTTTTGAAACCTGAAACAACGCGCTAACAAGATTTTTCGGCGTTAAAAACGCTTTCATCAGCGCGATGTCAACGGAACATTGCATATTTCTTACGCCTTCCACCTTTTGCGCCTCAAACGCAAGCGAAAAAAGCCGAATCGCGTCTTCTTCGCTTTCAATTCGAGTCATTAAAAGTTCGGAAAGTTCACTTTCGTTTGCGTCTGAAATCACGCATTGCGACCAAAACACAAAATCTTCTTCGCGAATTCCAAGCGTCAAATCAAAATATGAATCTGTCATTTATTGTTCCTGCTGTTCTTGCCAAGCGTTTTCGACTGCTTCGCAAAATCGCGCCTTTTCGTTGTCTGGAAGAAACGAAAAATTAAACGAATTCAAAATAACTTGTTTGAGTTCCGTTTTTGTAAAATCCATTTTTGAATAAGCGTTCCAATATTCGTCCAAAAGTTCCACGTTAAAGAAAAGCGGGTCGTCCGTGTTTATAGTTACGGCTACGCCTTTTAAAAAAAGCGTGCGAGCAGGGTGGTCTGAAAGCCTTTTCACAAATCGTTTTGTAAAAACGTTGCTTGTTGGACAAATTTCAAGCGGGATTTTTTGTTTTGCAAGCGTTTCCACAAGCGCGGAATCTTGAATGGAAGAAATGCCGTGTCCAATTCTTGATGCGTGAAGAATTTGAATCGAATCCCAAACCGATTCCGGTCCAACGTCCTCGCCCGCGTGCGCCACCGTAAAAAGCCCGTTTTTTCTTGCTTTTTCAAAAACGTTTCCAAAAAGTTTTGCAGGTCCTTTCTGCTCCGAGCCGCCAAGCCCAATTCCAATGATTTCTGGAATTCTATTTGAAAGAAGAAGTTGAAGATTTTTTTCAGAATTTTCTGCGCCAAACGTCCTCGAAACGTCGATTAAAATGCGAATGTCCACGCCAATTTCTTCCTTTATTTTGCGAATGTTTTTTTGATAATTCGCGACCATGTCGGAAAAATTAAAGCCTTTTTTGATAAACGCGCTTGGAGCGGCAAAAACTTCGGCATAAGCGATTCCGTTTCGCACAATGTAATTCTTTAAATCCTCAAAAATGCAATCAAAATCGTCAACAGAATCGTACAAATCTTGAACTTTAAGATACGCTTGAATAAAGCCGTTCAAATCTTTGTACTTAAAAAGACGAGAAATTTCTTTTTTTACAGACGCTTCGTCGAGTTCAGGATTTCTTCTTGCGTAAAATCGACAAATTGTTTCGATGCTAATAACTGCCTCAATGTGCAAGTGCAGTTCTGCTTTTGGAATTTTCCTAAAAAACGAGTAAAAATCTGATTTCTTCATTTGAATAATCCTGCGAAAGAAAATGTGAAACGTTGGAACGCTTCTTTTTTTATCGGCATAAAAATACTCGGTTTGAATGTCTGTATTTTTTCAAAAAAAATTTTAGCCGTTTTAAAAATCTGATTCGTATAAATATACGACGAGCGAAAAATAGTCAATCGAAAAATAAAATCAAAATTAGGAGAAAAAAAATGAAAAAAATTATTGCGGTGTTTACGTTTTTTTTGGCGGTTGTGAGCGGAAGTTTTGCTTGGACAAATAATTTGGGATTTGGCGGAACTGGTTTCAGCACAAAAATTAATGCAGCGTCAGACAATAAAAACAGCGACTTTGCGATTGCGGGCGGCGGTTTGAACTTTTTTTACTTGGGATTCAGCGACGGCGGATTTACAGTAAAAACGAATTTGAATATTGGAGTTGTGGGCGCAAAAGACAGCGTTTTTGGCGACGGACAAAAATACGGAATGTTTAGAGGCGGTTCGATTGGTTTTGGATACACACCGATTCGTGGCGAAAAGTTCACGCTTTCTGCAACAGCGATGTTTGGCGTTGACGGCTTTACTTTTAGCGACGACGAGAAAAACGTAACAATCGACAACAAGACATACAGTTCTTTAACAAAAGAAACGAATTTTGCATTGTTTGATGTGGGTGGCGACGTATTTGGTTCATACAGATTAACAAATCATTTTGGACTTTTTGCCGATGTACAAATCCGATACGTTATTGGTGGCGCGTCGATTACCGAGCATAAAGACGGTTCAACTTCCGTAAAAAAAGATGATTCGCTTGGCTGGCTTGGGACTGTAAAAGTTCAACCAACATTTGGTTTAGTCTTTAATTTCTAACAAAAGCCGTTGCGACTTACGGAGGTTTTGAGTTACCAAAACCTCCATTTTTTTCTTCGATTTTTGTTCTAAAATCGAAATAAATTATAGAAGCACGCTAAAATAATGAGTAAACGGTATGAAAAACGGCAACTTTCCCGACCCGATGACAATCCACCCGATTGCGGGCTACGAAAATGAAATCTATGTGAAACCCACGCTGAAAAATCCCAACATCATCGTGGGCGATTTTACTTACATTGCAGACAGCGATTTTGAAAGCCACGTTACGCACCTCTACGACTGGAACGGCGACAGGCTCATCATCGGGAAGTTCTGCCAGATTGCTGCGGGTGTTGAGTTTGTGATGAACGGAGCGAATCATCAGATGAACGCGGTAACGACTTTTCCCTTCTACACGCTTGAGGGCTGGGGTGCTTATCCACCGTCAAAAAACAACCTGCCGCTAAAAGGCGACACGGTCATTGGAAACGATGTCTGGATTGGGCAGAACGCTGTGATTCTTCCAGGCGTGCATATCGGTGACGGCGCGATTATCGGGGCGAATGCGGTTGTAGGAAGCGACATTCCGCCGTACTCGGTCGCTGTGGGGAATCCTGTCCGCATAATCCGCAAGCGATTCGACGATGAGATGATTGATTTGCTGGAAAAACTTTCCTGGTGGAATAAATCTATAGAAGAAATCAGATTGTTTTTGGAAACGCTGACGAGTTCCGATTTGCCGAGAGTCAAGGAAATAATAAAGCGGATTCTTGCTCGTGGTGAAAAAAACGAGAGCGATTTGATTCGCGCGATAAAGGCGAGGGATTTTTCAAAGGCGAAGACGCTCATTCTTTGCGGCGCGGATTGTTCCGAGCGCGACAAGGCGGGAGATTCTGTGCTGTGGAATCTTTCGTTTCAGTGGAATTGGTTTGGAACGGCAACTTCAAAATCGGACGAAAAGGCGATGATGGAATTGTTCCGACTTGTTCTTGAGCGCGGCGGCGATGTGAACGAAGTGAGTTCGTGGCAGGCGACACCGCTTATTTGGGCGACACCAGACGGAATCGAGGAACTTGAACACGATGGGCAGTTGCTCCGCCTTATGCTGAATTACAATCCCGACATTCATTTGAAGGCAGGCGGCAGTTTTTCCTGCATAAATCTTGCGCGTCAAAATCCCGAAGTTTATGAAATTCTCGTAAATGCTGGACTTGCAAAATGATTTTGCCAAAAGGAGATTTTGACGGAGGCTAAAAAAACTTTTTTATCGAAACAAGCGCGTATTGTCATTCAATATAATATATTTTATTATGTCGTACTAATGAAGAAATTTATATTATTACTAACAACGCTATTTTTTTCTGGTATAGCCTGGAGCGAGGACAATTTTGCCGATTATAACGGAAAACGTTTTGGTGTACAGACGGGAACAATCTGCGGACGACTAGTCGAAGACAGATTTCCTGATTCCCCTGTAAACTACTACGAATCCAATCCCGATGCCATAGCAGCACTGCAAGCAGGAAAAATTGATGCATTTTCAACGGACGATTCTACCCTTCGATTTATGCAGACTGAAAATCCCGAAATAGAAATCATAAAGGGATATCTGGCGGAGAGTAATATAGCCGCAGTTTTTCCTAAGACGGCTGCAGGTCAGGCTTTGCGTGACCAATACAGCGCGTTCGTAGAAAGTTTGTGGGCGGACGGCACTATGGACAAGATTGCCGCCGTCTGGTTCGGTAGTGATGACGCAAAGCGCACTGTGCTGGATTACGAAAACCTGCCCGCTCCAAACGGCACACTTCGAATGGTGGCGGATCTTATACAACCGCCTTTCACTTATATGAAGAAAAATCGTGCTGTAGGTTATGATCTAGACGTGGTATCAAGATTCTGCCAGAAGTATGGGTATGGACTTGAGATTGTGTCTATGAGCTTTGGTGGCATATTACCTGCTGTACAGAGCGGTAAGTGCGATTTCGCAGCCAGTAACATCACCGTTACAAAAGAGAGGGCAGAGACTGTTCTGTTCTCTACTCCTGTATATTACGGCGGAATCGCAATAGCGGTAGCAAAAAACAGCAAAAAACAAGGAGACGCATCAGAAAAGCAAGCGGAGTTTACCGATTTTGCCGACCTTTCGGGCAAGACCGTCTCAATGCTCACAGGTGCGCCATTTGAGGAGTTGGTAAAGAGTAAATCCCCGAATGTTGGTGAGTTCACATTCTTCAACAACACTCCTGATATGATACAGGCTCTCAAGACGAAAAAAACAGATGCTTTTCTTATGAACAATGCCGTCAGTCAACTGGTACTCAACAGAAATCCTGACCTTGTGCGCTTTCCACAGAGTCTGCAGGACGGAGCGTTTGGCATTGCATTTGCCAAGGGAAATGCCAGCAGAAACGAATGGCAATCCGCATACGATAAGATTCCTCCTGCTGAGATTCAAAAGGCTTGGGAAAAATGGACAGGTGCAGACGACAGCATAAAAATTCTTCCAAAGCAGGACTGGCAAGGCGCAAACGGTATCGTTCGAGTGGCGGCGTGCGACACGCTGGAGCCTATGAGCTATGTTGGAGGGAACGGAGAGCTGAAAGGCTTTGACCTTGAGGTCATATTGATGATTGCGCGAAAGTTAGATGTAAAAGTGGAATTTACTGGTATGGAATTTTCCGCAATACTTGCCGCCGTGCAATCTGGAAAAACTGATATGGGAGCGGGTTCAATCATCATTACAAAAGAAAGGGCTCAGTCCGTGGATTTTTTGGAATACTATCCTGCCGCCTTTGAGCTTGTCGTTCGTGCAACTAGAACGTCCGTAGCAGATGCGACAGAAGTTGATTCTATTTGGCATAGTATCTGTTCTAGTTTCCATAAGACTTTCCTGCGGGAAAATCGCTGGAAGTTGTTTATAACGGGCGTTTGCGAGACGATGGTTATTACGCTGATGAGCATTCTGTTCGGTACGCTTCTTGGCTTTGGAGGATTCCTGCTGTGTCGCAATGGCTCGCCTCTAGCGAACCGTATTACACGTTTCTGTATGTGGTTGGTTCAAGGTATGCCAATGGTCGTTTTGTTGATGGTGCTTTATTACATTGTATTCGGTTCTTTTGCCATTAGTGGAGTCATCGTAGCTATAATAGGATTTACGCTTACTTTTGGGTCGGCGGTCTTTGGTCTCTTAAAGATAGGTGTAAACGCAGTTGACAATGGACAGAACGAGGCAGCCTGCGCTCTTGGATATTCTAGTCGTATGACATTTTTCAAAATCATACTTCCTCAAGCATTGCCTCACGTGATGTCCGCCTACAAGGGGGAAATTGTAAGCCTTCTCAAAGCGACCGCAGTCGTTGGCTATATCGCAGTGCAGGATTTAACCAAGATGGGCGATATTGTGCGAAGTCGAACTTATGAGGCTTTCTTTCCGCTGATAGCCGTTACAATCATTTACTTTGTATTGGAAGGACTTATCGGACTTCTTGTAAGCAAGATTAGCATTAACATAAACCCTAAGCGACGCAAGCGAGAGGACATTCTGAAGGGGATAAAGACTGATGATTAGAATTGAGCATTTAAAGAAGCAATATCCGAATGTCACGCCACTAAAAGATGTGAATGTAGAAATCCACGATGGCGATGTAATTTCCGTCATCGGTCCGTCTGGTACGGGTAAAAGCACGCTTTTACGTTGCATAAATCAGCTGGAAAAACCTACAGCAGGAAAAATTTGGTTGGACGACATTGAGATTACCAACAATAAGTGCGATATGAACAAGGTCCGCCAAAAGATGGGTATGGTCTTTCAAAGTTTTAATTTGTTCGGACACAAAACCGTAATCGAGAATATTATGTTGGCTCCAATGGATTTATTAGGCGTGTCTAAGCAGGAGGCTTATGATACTGGTATGAAACTGTTGCGCACGGTAGGACTAGCGGAGAAAGCGTTAAACTATCCAGATGAGCTTTCAGGCGGGCAAAAACAGCGCATTGCTATTGCCCGTACACTTGCTATGAATCCTGATGTGATTCTGCTGGACGAGCCTACTAGTGCGCTTGATCCCACAATGGTGGGCGAAGTTCAGGCAGTTATACGCGAACTTGCCAAGACTGGTAAGACAATGATGATTGTTACCCACGAGATGAACTTTGCAAAAACAATTTCGAACCGCGTATTCTATATGGACGAGGGTGGTGTGTATGAGGACGGCACACCAGAGCAAATATTCGACCACTCCCAAAGGGAAAAAACCCGACGTTTTGTGCGCAGACTTAAGGTACTGGAACTGAACATAGAAAGCAGGGACTACGATTTTCTGGGTATGGCAGGAAAAATTGAAACTTGGTGCAGTAAAAATCAAGTATCTCCCAAGTTGGCAAACAGGGTTCAGTTGGTTTTTGAGGAAACTGCGCAACTTCTACTCAGCTTTGGAACTCCCAATGTCCGTGCAGTCTGTGAATATTCCGAACAAACAGAGGAGGCGGAATGGCTGATTCAATATGCTGGGAAACATTTAGATTTTACGCAAGCAACTGACAATTTGGGGCTTACGGTATTAAAAGGCATAGCAGGGCGTATGGACTACGTCTGGAATGAGTCCGAGCCGCTTCCAAACAGCGTATCTGTCAAAATCAAATAACAGATAACGCACGGCATTCCGTAAAGAAAAGATATGGAGTAACCTAAAAAAAGCGAAATTTTATGAAAGCCACAATGAGCAGGTACTTTCTCTGCTAGCAGAACGTTTTTTCGTCTACAGTATCGAGAATTACGCAGTCTTGCGGAAAAGAAACAACAGTTAAGCATTTTTTTGATATATATGGAAGCATTAGAGATGTTCGGAAACTTCAGTTTCCGAATCATCAACTTTGAAGGAATCAGTTTTCGTAAGGCTTTAACCTGAGAAAACTGACTGACCTGTGAGGAAATGACCGATTTCCGAACAGGTCTATTGTACAATGCGACAAACTGATTTATACGAGAGAAAAATGAAGAAATATGCAATTTTAGCGGGAATGTTTGCGATTTCCGCGTTGTTTCAAAAGCGTTTTTCATTTCGCCGATTGTCGATATGGAAAAAATCATTTTGAATATGATGATTCAATCAAAAATCAGCGAGGCGCAACTTGAATCGGAAGGCGTGATTCGCACGGATTTCGGCGAGGATTTGTCTTGGAAATATCTTTCGTATGTGAGAGCGCACCCAAGATTCTGGAACGCGGGCGCGAAAATTCTTTATGGAAAAAACGACAATTTTACTTCGTTTGAAACGATTTGCGGTTTTGCCGAAAAAATCGGCGCAAGCCTTTGCGTTATGGAAAACGGCGGGCATTGGTTTCACACGCAGGAAGAAATGCGATTTTTGGACGAATGGATTTTGAGCGAAAAATGAAAAACGAAAATAAACCGCGCTTTACATTCAATACTATCGGGCTTTTTACGCGCGACAACAGGGCGACCGTGGATTTTTACACGCGCACCTTCGGCTTTTCCTGCGACTGGGACGGCGTGCAGCCCAATGTGGAGCTTTTTTTGGGCGATATGCGGATTATCCTCTTTCCCCGCGAGGACTTTGAAAAGATGACCTCGCAAAAGTTCCGCTATCCCGAGGGCTTTAACGGCACCATGGAGCTAGCCTTTGATGTGCCGAACTTTGCCGCTGTGGATAAAGAATACGAAAACGCCCTGGCCAACGGCGCACAGTCCGTTATGCCGCCGAGCACAGAGCCGTGGGGACAGCGCACCTCTTATGTGGCAGACCCCGACGGCAATTTGATTGAAATCGGCTCGTTTGTGTGCTAGGCAGACATTTTGCCAAAACTTGAAATTGAACCTAATGATAAGATAATGCACGAAGTTGAATGCGCCAACAAAATCATATTATAAAGTTAAATTTCTACTTTTCAAACTTGACTTGCTGTCGGCTGAGTAAGGCAGATTTATAGTCTTAGAATCCAATTCTTTATGAAGACCAGCATTTTCGCAAGAGGAATTCTATTCTTTATAAAAATCAGCCCTTATGGTTTTTGCATTGTTAGCAGAACTGACTGGAATCGAATAAGAAAACATTAACTCGTCAGATGCAGGGTTGACAAATGACTTCCATTTTATACTTTTCAACTGTTTTATATTGCCTTTCAATGAATTGATTGTAACTGAAAGGATTTTCTCTGAATCATTAAAAACATATCTGCCAGAACCAACTGCTTTTGATTCTTTCCCATTTTTTTCGATTGAAATAATTGATATATCAATTTTGTTATTTTTCCTAAATGTAATACTATAAATATCTGTGATTCCATTATGAACAATTTCTGAAGTCCATGTACCATCAAACATTTCAGCGTTTGTATTATTTATTTGTGTGGCAATTCTTTCATTAGCTGAATTTTTGTGTTTGATTCCTTCGGTTAATTCCTTTGCAATTTTTTTTGTATACTTTGAAAAATCAGTCCATTTTTTCAACTCAACTGATGATGAACTTAAGATTCTTAATGTTTCAATGTCAAGAATTTGAACAATTACTTCAATTTTGTCTTTTCCAATTAAAATCTTCTCTGCCGTGTTAAGAAAAATGTTTTCAGAATTTCTCATTTCTGGTGCAGTATTTGAGAGTGTCAAAACATGACCTATCACAAGATAGTCGGCGTTGAGCATTTTTCCAAGCTGCTTGACATTCTCATTTGTCATATAATCAGACATTTGGCTCTGAATTTCATGGATGGCAGTCCCCATACTTTTCTTGTCTACAACATCCAGTTTCCCCGTTTTTACAAGTTCCGAGCGAAGCATATCTGCCATTATAACTGCGTTATTCTCGTAATCTTTGATTTCTGTATCAAAATCAAGGATTAAAACATTTTCAGAAAAAATTGGTAAAAGTAAAAGAAGCATAAATATGAAACTAATGATTTTTTTCATAAAAATTCCCCCTCCATTAATTTACTTGGTTTGAATCTGCAACAGTATCTATCAAGTCATTTAGTTTAAGTTTTTTTAACTCTTTTAATGACTTTACTTTCACTCTGTTTGAAAAAAACTCTGTTGAATAATCCCCAGTGAATGTTCTTTTTTGAAGTTGTAAATGGAAACGAAGCACAGCAATTCAGCTCCCAGTTGATGTCCTATAACTGCAACTTTTTCAGAATCTGAAGCCCAATCAGACATTGCTTCTACATGCTCTTTTTTTACTGCTGCAACTTTGCTTCTATCAAGTATCCTCAAATCTTCTCTTTGAGTTAGTGTCTCTTCGATTTTTCCGAATACATATTCTGTAGTGATTGTTGTTACATCTTGAGTATTATTACTTTCGTTTAACAACATGGCACAAGTTTTTGGATTTATTTTTTTTGAGCCGAAACAACCAACCAAATTTAATTGGAATGTTATAAAACAAAAGAAAAATAGAAAACAACGAACGTAATACTTCATAAAAAATCCTCCTAAGATTTTATTTAATGAAAATTAGTATCGAAAGATTTACCGTATCAACGATAAGCGGATCTCGTAGTGCAATCGACCTAATAATTTTCTCAGTATCCGCATAAAATATACAATACAAAAAAAAACTTGTCAAGTGTATTACAAGCTGTACAGCACGCACAAAAAATCCCGCGCGTATGACTTCTGCACATTCAAAAAAAGAAAAATAATTTGCCTTTTCAAGAAGAGTTTATCTCAATCCTCTAGCATAGTATAAAGCTCAACGCCGTCGGGAATATGCTCCACCCAAAGCCAGCCGTCTTCGTCGGTTTGCGTTTCAATCGCGGCTTCCTCGTTCTTTCTCTCTTCGTCTTCAAAAATCACATAGATTACGGCCTTTGCATGTGCAATCGGCTCATCCTTCGGCAGCTTGTCCGCGTCGGGATGCGCCTCGATTTTTTGAATCTGTCCGACAACGATCTTGTCCAGATCCCTGTCAAACGCCGTATAAAATTCCACCTTGGAACCCGAAAGCGTCATCGCATCCGCGTACTGCTGC
>CAJOEO010000031.1 GCA_905233535.1 uncultured Treponema sp. | reverse complement strand
CGATACGAACGCGGAAAAATGAGTCCAACTTTTAAGACGATTGAAAAACTTGCAGACATTTTACAAGTTGACGCTTTCCGTTTTTTCCTCGACGGAAAAGCGGGTTTCAAAGTCATCAGCGAAAAATCGCTCGATAAAACGGGGCGGCGCGTTTTGGATTTGTTGTGCCGAGAAAGTGTGAATTACGAAATTGCGCACGAAAAAACGCACCCGTGAATGCACGTCATTTTTTTCGCCGATTGCGCTTGTCGAAATTCGTGAAAAAGAACGTTGGTTTCGTTTTCGTTCAACAACCTTTTTTTCGTTGACAGACGAATCGAATTCGGCGACGATTTTTCAAAAATCTTATCGAGGGAAAAATGGAAAATCTAAATTGGTCAGAAACTGAAAAGTCGGAACTTTTGAAAACGCCCGTTTTTACGGTAAATCGAACAACGAGCGTTTCGCCCGAAGGAAAAACGGCGCATTTTATAGTAAACGACGCGCCAGATTGGGCTATCGTTATTGCGGAAGACGGCGACGATTTTTTGATGGTTAAGCAATGGCGACACGGCGAAAACGCGCTAAGCGTGGAATTTCCTGGTGGCGTTGTGGACAACGGCGAAACGCCTGAACAGGCGGCTCGGCGCGAACTTTTGGAAGAAACGGGGTTTCTTGCAAGCGAATTCATTTCGCTAGGTTCGATGAATCCCAATCCCGCTCTTTTTAGAAATCATGTTCATTTTTTCTGCGCCCGCGGTCTTTCAAAAAAGGATTCGCAACATTTGGACAAAGATGAATTTGTTTCGTTCTTTAAAGTCCCAAAAATCGAAGTTGCAAAAAAAATGGGGAGCGAAGAATACCCCCATGCCCTAATGGCTGCCGCTTTGTCGCGTTGGCTCGTTGTTTGCCAAAAATAAAAAAAGGGGCTTAAAGCCCCTTTCAAAATCTTTATCGTTTAACAGAATATCCTTCGTATTTTTTTGCGGGATTATAAACGCCTTCGCGATATTCGCCCGTAATGCTCGGAATTTCCATTTTCATTCCTGGCAAAATCAAATTCGGGTCGTTTGGTTTTGGCATTTTTGATTTGTTCGCTTGATAAAGGTTTTCCCACAAAAGCGGATTGTTGTAAACGTAGTTTCTTCCAGAAATATTCCAATAACAATCTCGCGTATCCGCCCATGGTCGCACAACGTAAAACTGCGGAAGTGGCGTGATTTCTTTTACTTCCGCAAGAGCCGTCAAAACTTCGCGTGCGTATTCTGTCGCGCTCGCGTAGTCTTCTTTTGAATAAGATTCTTGCGCAGAAGCAAACGCTTTTTCTGCCGCACTAAACGCCATCGGAAAATTCTTGTCCGCTTTGATTTTGCGAGCAATGTCCATTTTTTGTTTCGCCTGCTTCATTACGCCGTCCGCTTCCGCCTTTGCGAGCATCTTTTTGATGTACGCTTCGGATAACGCCGCATTTTCTTCCGCCTTTTGCGAATATTCCACCGAAAGTTCGTATTCTCCCGCGTCGAGAGCGGCTTCCGCCTTTTTTGTATACTCGTCAGCGAGTTTCTGATATGTGTTGTTCTTGTAACTTATTGAAAACGAGAGCGCGCCAAGTAAAAACGCACCCACAACTGCCGCAACTTTTTTCATATTCTTCTCCGTTTGATGATTTTTTTCGTTTTGATTAACCAAAAATCCACCTTACTTTGCGTCGATTATGGGGTTAAATTCTTCTTCGACAACGTCGTCATCTTTGATTTCTTCTTCGCCAAGCGGTGCAGATTCTGCATTCTTCAACGCTTCATCTTCGGCAATCGCATTTTCTGCCATTTCGCTCGCTTCTTGCGCCACTTCGCCAGATTCCAAATCGATTACCGCATCATTCGGATTTGCAAACGAATCTTTTTCCAGCAATTCTGTGCTTTCGTCCTCGATTCCAGAAATCTTTTCTTTCAACGGGGCTGTTCCGTCGGCATCAGCCGCCACGTTTGCACTTGCAGCCACGCGAGCCTTTGCCGCTTCAAGACGCGCTTGCGCTTCTTCGCGGTCTTTTTTGACGATTTCGTAAAGTTCTGCAAAAACCTCTTTTGAAGATTTGTATCCGTCATAGGCTTCTTCGAGTTTCTTTCTAGCATACGCGGTATCCGCATTTTTGAACGTATCCGCCGCAGATTTGTATTGTTCTTTTGTTTTCTTTGCGACCGCCGCTTTTACGCTGTCCGCATCTTTTTTTGCCGACAACGCGGATTTTCGCTCGCGCCCCGCTTTCGCCATAAGTCCTTTCGTCAAAAGAGAATTGTAGGAATTATAGGCATTGTTTGCTTTAGAAAGCAAATCCGAACCGCTACCGTTATTTGAACCAAGTTCGCTGTATTCGTAGAGCGCGCCTTCGCTAATTTTTTGCGCTTTCAAATCCAAATCGGACTCGTCCAAAGTCGAAACTTTTTCTTTTAATTCCTGCGCTTTTGAAGCCATCGCAAGCGAACGATATTTGTCAAGGATATCTTTTAATTCTGCCGAATGGTCTTCGCTTGGACTTTCGTCAACGCTCTTTTTGACGTTCGCAAAACTTTCGTCAGTGGAAGCAAGCAATTCGGGATAATATTTTTCCGCGCCCGCGTCAATCGCTTCCTTTCTAGCTTTTTCAATTTCTTCAATTAATTTTGCATTTTCTGCGGAATGGTCAACGCTCGGCTTTGCTTCGTTCTGCACGGGTGTCTGTTCAACAGGCTCTTCTTGCTTTTCTTCTTTTGTGGTTTGATTTGATTCGGGTACTGCTTCCACTTCTGTAGATTTACAACTAAAAAACAAAAGCATAGCCACCGCCCCAAACGCAAGCGTAAATCGTCTTGCATTCCCAAAAACCAACAGCGATTGTGGTTTCATGGCCTCCCCCTTTACTTAATTTTTCTTTAATTTTCGGATTTTTGGACTTATTATAAAGTAGAAAAAAGATACGAGCAATAATTCAATCTTAAAAGGAGTTTTTATGGCAGAAGAGTTTTCTTTTAAAATCACAAAAGAATTGAAAGTGATTTCCACAGAAAAAAGCGGTTGGACTTTGGAATTAAACGAAGTTTCTTGGAACGGACGCGAAGCGAAACTAGATTTGCGCGCCTGGTCGCCCGACCACAAAAAAATGGGCAAAGGCTTAACGCTTTCACGCGAAAGTTTAATCGCGTTAAAAAACGCCTTAAACGAAATGTCTTTTGAATAAACGAAAAAGGAAATCGAAAAATGCTTGCAGTAAAAGGATATTTTGACGGAAACAACTATATAGTGGAAGAAAATGTTGTGGTAAAGCCGAACCAGCGCGTAATCATCACGTTTTTAGACGACGATTTTGACGCAAGTGCAACGTCAGAAAAAAAAAGAGCGTTTGATGAACTTCATCGAGTTTTTGGAACTATGACACACGAAGAAGCCGAGGACATTCGCAACAACCGAGTAAATTTCAAGGAACGTTTTTAATGCTTTATATGCTCGATACAAACATCGTAAGTTATCTACTCGAAAAAAATTCTATCGTCGTAAAAAAATTCGATTCGCTATTTTTTCAGAACGATTTTGCAATATCAAATATCGTTCATTATGAAATCCAACGCGGGATTTTTTACAGACAGTCAAAAAAATTGCAAAAAGATTTTGACATTTTCTGCAAATATATTCCCGTGATTCCAATTACGAACGACGATTTTTTGCAAGCCGCACGCATTTATGCAGAATTGCGCCATTCTGGAAAAATCATCGAGGACGCTGACATTTTTATAGGTGCAAGTGCAATCGTGAACAACGCTGTTCTTGCAACAAACAACGAAGAACATCTTGGTCGAATTAATGGTCTACGGATTGAAAATTGGACAAAATGACGTAATAAAAAAACCGCGGGGATTTTCCCGCGGGATTCTCTGCGGTTTTTAGTTGCGTTTTTTAATGATTTGAATGTCTAGGTCAGTTTTTTTGGCATTTGGACAACCTGGAACTGTGCCTTTTGCCGTGTATTGCCAAAACTCAAAATCGTATGGCGTTTGCGGAAAAGGCTCGTAATCTGCATACCAAAACGGCATTTTTGCAAAATGCGCCATGTCAAATTGAAACGCCTCCCACATCAAATTGGCGTAAATCATGGGTTTGTAGCCCGCCGCACGAATCGCTGCACAAAAAATGTCAGCGTTTTTTGTAAACTGCGCCCCAGAAATATTGTCGGTTCTAGCGTCATCGTCCAAAATATTTTCGGGGTCAAAAACAACTGGAAGTTGAAGTTTTTTTCCATCAAGAATTTTTAGAACAAAATCCGCTTCTTCTTTTGCTTCGTCTTCGTCAATCGCTTGCGAAAAAATGTAAACGCCAACGTCAAGCCCCGCTTTTCTCGCGCCTTCAAAATTGCGCGAAAAATTTTCGTCTTCGTGGAGCGTTCCCGCCTGATAACGCCGATACGCGATTCTCAAAATCACAAATTCAAATCCAGCCTTTTTTACAAGATTCCAATCCACGTCGCCGTCGTGACGCGAAATGTCAAGCCCGTGCCGCACAGAAAAACGCTCGTCGCCCTCGTAAAGCATTTTCTCGCCAGACATTTTCCAACATTCTTTTTTGAAAACGTTTTTTGGCGCACCATTATCGACTTGCATCGTGTGTTTTTCGCCAAGCGCGTCCAAAAATTCTAGCGTGCCGTCGTCGCGAATAACGCCCAAATCGTCTTGAGAAAACGAAAGCGCGCCAAAAATCAAAAAAAGAAACGCAAACGAATTCTTCGCCAATCGAAAACGCGATTTTTCGTTCCGAATCGGATTTTGAATCTTTAATGCGGTTTCGACTTCGCTCAACTGATGAGAATTTTGAAAAAAGTTTTTCATTAAGATTCCAAGATTTTTCCGTCGCTGATTTTTATGACGTGGTTCGCCATTCCAACGATTTTTGCGTCGTGCGTCGAAAAAACAAACGTCGTTTTTAATTCGTCGTTGAGTTTTTTCATCAATTCCAGGATTTGGTCGCCGTTTTTGCTGTCAAGGTTCGCAGTCGGTTCGTCTGCCAAAATCAGCGGGGCTTTTGTGGCAAGCGCACGCGCAATCGCCACGCGCTGTCTTTGCCCGCCCGAAAGTTCGCTTGGACGATGATTTGCGCGGTCGGAAAGTCCAACCGTTTTTAGAAGAAAATCGACCCAATCGTGCCGTTCCGAACGCGACATCGTTTGTTTTCCAAGTCGAAGCGGAAATTCCACATTTTCGCGCACGTTCAAAACGGGAACAAGATTGAACGTCTGAAAAATAAAGCCGAGTTGCGTTCTGCGAAGTTCCGTCAGATGCGAATCAAGTGCGTGATGAACGCGCCCCGATGACAAATCCGCGCCTGAATAAACGTCGATTCCGTTCAAAATCACGCTTCCCGAACTTGGAACGTCCACGAGTCCAATTATATTGAGTAACGTAGATTTTCCAGAACCGCTCGGACCTGAAATCGCCGCAAATTCTCCGCGTTCTATCGAAAAACTCGCGTTGTCGAGGGCTTTTACCAAAACGTCGCCCATCGTGTACGTTTTGCAAATATTTTTCAATTCAATTTGAGCCATAAAAAGATTTTACCGCACGCACGATTTTTTGAGGAGATTTCAAAAGATTTCTGAAGATTTTAGTTCTAATCGTTAAAAAGAAATGCCCGCTGAAAATGAAAATTGCCAATATTCTTTGGGAATGTTTCGGCTCATGCCAAACGCAAGCGCGGGAAACGCGATTTTTGAAAGATAAAGCCGTGCGCCAAAATCAGGTCCGTGGCAAACGACCGCGTTTTCTGCGTCGTTTTTGATTGAAAAATCGTCGGAAATCGAAACTTGATAATCCGCGTAAACGGAAAAAAGTCCAAATCCAAACTTAAAAATTGCAAACTCGCCACCCGCTTGTGCGCCCGCAATTCTTTGCGTTTTGAATTTTCCTGGCAAAATCGTAACGCCAACAGACGAACCGCCGTCCCACATAGAAATCGGGCGGTCTTTGCTGTACGCGCCCGCAACTCGCGCAGTTAAACGAAATCGCTCCAGCAAAAACGGTTTTTGAATCGACGCGCTCGCTTTTAACGCTTTTCCCCAAAATGGAACGTCGTCGTTTTCCGTGTGAAATCGCGTGGTTGCTTCCGCGGACGCGGCAAACGCCGCCGTCGAAAGAAACCAGCCGTTCCAATTCACGTTGCTCGCGTTGTAATTCAGCGAAAACGTACCTAAAAACGCGCTTTCTAAAAGCGACGTTGGATATTTTTCGTCTTCGTCCGCGTGATTTCCCGCAAAAGAAAATCCAGCGCGAACGGTTTGCCAAGAAGATAATTTTCGACTGACGGAAAAACTCGCACTTCCCGAAATGTTTTTGTATTCGAGAGCGGTTTCTTCTTCCAAATTCAAAATTTCTTGGCTATTTTTTGAAAACGAACCGCTAATTGAATAGCCGAGCGAACCGTCATTTTTGGGCGGTTTTGAAAAAATCGCGATTCCTGTAATTGAAGTCGGCGAGCCGATTGCGCCCAAAACAACCGTGTCTTTTACGCCAAAAGCGTTTGTGTCCATCACCATAAGCCCGCCCATAAATCCGCTAGAAGAATACGCCGCAAACGGAAGCGGAATAAACGTGATTTTTTCCGTAACGTTGATTGAAAGCCTGGCGTTTTGGTCGTCGATTTTTGAAAGTTGCACGTCGATTTTGTCAAAAATACCTTCCGCCTGTAAAGTTGTTTCTATTTCGTGCAGACTTACTTCTTCTATGGTTTTTCCGACATATTTTTGAAATTGCGGACGAATGTAAGAATCTTTTGTTTTTTTCAAACCTTCAATCGAAAGTTCCGTGATTTTTAAATCGATTTCAAGAAATTCACCTTCGGCGTTCAGAAAATCAAAATTCTCGCCAATCGTTTGTGCGTGCAGAAACGCCGACGAAAACAAAAAAAACGCAAAAACGCAAGATGAAATTTTCATAAAATCTCCTATGTAAAAAAATGTTACCGAAAATTCGGTAACATTTCAACGTGAACCAATATTTTGGGGATTCTATAAATCGAAATTATTTCAATTCGTCTGCCATTGAATAGCAACGGTCGCCGAGTTTTTCGATTTGTCGAACGATGTCCAAATACAAAAGTTCGGCTTTTACGTCCGCGCCGCTTTCCAGTCGTTTTCGCGCAACTTTTTTCAGGCTCTTTCGTTCCGCGTCGATTTGTTCTTCGAGTTCCGACGCAAAATCAAATTGGTCGCGCGAAAGCCGTTCGATTTTTGAAACGTTTTTGTAAATGAACTGCAAAAGTTGACGCGAAAGTTCAAAATACGGAATGAGTTTTTCCAAATCTTCTTCGCGAAACGGCAATTCTTTTTCTGCCGCTTTTTTTAGTTGCCCCGAAATCGAAAGGCAACCGTCCGCCATGCTTTCAAGTTCTTCCGCGATTAAAAGCATGTGCGACACGTTTTCTTTTGATTGTTCAGAAATTGGAAGCGACGAACAACGCACCAAATAATGCGCCAATTCGCTGTGCATTTGGTCGGTGTAATCTTCCATTTTCGCCATTTTTTCGTAATTTTCGTTCGTGGATTTTACGTCGATTTTTTTGATTCCCATTTGAAGATAATCGAACATTTCTACAACAACATCTGCTAGCCGTGCAACTTCTTTTTGTGCCTGTATAACACAAGTTTCTGGCATATCGTGTGCGGTTTTTTCATTAAATTCAAATTTGTAAACTAGATTTTCTTCGTTTTTCTTTTCTTTTATGATTTGGCGAGTAAACGCGGCGATTTGTTTTGGAAACGGAATAAAAATCATCGTTGCGATTACTTTGAACGCCGTATTCAAAAGGGCGATGTGGTAGGAAATATTTTTTGCGTTTATGTCGCCTGGAATTATCGTTTCGATTAAAAATAAAAACGGCTTAAAGAAAATCAACGCCAAAACGCTCGCCGAACAGTTGAACATAACGTGGATTAACGCCGTTCGCCGTGCGTCCGCAGAGCCGCCCATGCTCGCCATAATCGAATCAATAGTAGAACCGATTGTAGAACCGATTACTAAAGCCGCGCCAACGTGCCAAAACGACGGTTCAGCCGCCGCAATCGTTATTACAATTGCGGTCATCGCGGACGACGAATGAATCAACGCGGTAAAAAAGATTCCAACAAAAACCGCGATTATTATTGAAAATCCGCCAAAATCGTCAAGCGCACCCACAAGCGAAATGAGTTCTGGAATCGTTTCGCCCGTAGTTGGATTTTTGAACGCCGACGAAAGCCAACCAAGCCCGATGAACAACATTCCAAAACCCATGATTGCAATTCCGAGGCTTTCTTTTTTTAGTTTTTTGATTGCCAAAAGAAGATAACCAAGTCCAAAAATCGGAATGGCAAAAAGTTTCATGTCAAAATCGAACCCGATTAAAGCGACAATCCAAGCCGTTACAGTCGTTCCGATGTTCGCGCCAAAAATCACGCCCACGGTCTGCTCAAGCGTTACAAGCCCCGCGTTCACAAATCCCACGAGCATTACGGTCGTCGCCCCCGACGATTGAATTATCATCGTCAGAATACAACCCGTCAAAAGTCCAGCAAATCTGCTTCCCGTCATAAAATTCAACGCTGATTTTAGACGTTGCCCTGCACTTCGTTGGATTCCGTCGCTCATCATTTTCATTCCGTAGAGGAGAAAACAAAGACTTCCTGCGAAACTCAAAATTTTTAGTATCATAATGGGTTTATTTTACAAGAATATACGCGATTTTTCGCTAAAATTTATTACATCATTGATTTTTTTTGAACTTTTTTTGCTGAAAATTAAGCGTGTTTCTTTTCCAAAAACGCCATCAGCGTATACTTGAATTGTATTGTTGGATTCTGCTACCCACATACAATATTTTTCGTTTATTGGTATGTATCTTATCGTTCATTTTCTAGTCCACATATTGTCGTGCCACAACTTTTCCAGCCACGCTCAAAATCAATGATGTATCGTGGTCAACATTATAGGGAATCGTAACGTTGCCGCCCGTGTGCGTAAAAGCCAAAAGCGTGTTTTTCTGCCCATCTTTTTCGGATTCCAACGTCATAGCCACGGGATACGGATAATTTGAAAGTTTTGCAGAAAAAATCCCCGCGCTTTTATCTTCCGATGTTGCGGGAATCGCGATGTCTACGGCGATGTGCGTATAATTTCGCACGAACTGCTCTTTCATTTCTTGCTGATACGTTGCCGTAAGCGGTTTTTCGCCTTCGCGAACGATGTGCGAATTAAAATCAAAAATCACTTTTGAAACGCTAAGTTGAACGAGGATTTTTTCGATTGAAAGCCCAACGAGATTCGGAACGCGCGTAGTTTCGTAATTTGAACCGCTGCTCACGATGAGTTTTACGTTTATCGGGCTAGAAATCGGTGTGCCTTCGGCGGGGTTTTGTGCGATTATCGTTCCTGCGGGCGTTTTGTCCGCTTTGTAACTCGGTTCAGAAAGAACGACGAGCGGTTTTGTCGCACCAGAAAACATGGATTGAAGACGCAATTTCACGTCGTCGTACATTTCGCCGACATAATTTTCAACGTGGTCAACTATTGCGCCACGGCTTACAACCAAAGAAATTCGTCTGCCCGCCTTTACGATTGCGCCCGCTTCTGGCGACTGCGAAAGAATTATTCCCGCGTCGTCGTCCTCTGTAAAACGAAGTTGCAAACGCGGATAAAGTTCTTTTTCTTGCATTTCCAAAAGCGCGCTCGCCAAATCTTTTCCCATCACGTCTGGAACCATGACCTGCTCTTCTCCGCGCACCGTCGCAAAAAAAACGCCGCACGCAACCGCGCCCATCACGCAAACAGAAAAAACTGCCGTCAAAAATGCGCCGCCAATTCCGCCGCCTTTTTTTTTGGATTTTGGATTTTCTTTTGCAAGTTTTTTTACTTCTTCAACTTTATCTTCCATATTATTTTCCCAAAATTGAACCGACAAAATCGCGGCTTCCATCGCCACATTGAATTTTGATTCCTTGTGGATTTTCGTTTTTTGCCGAAAAACCAAAAACCTCGCCCGATTTTTCCGTGCCTTTTTCAGAAAAAATCGCGCTTGCACGAATGATTTTTAGACGAACACCGTTTTTTTCCGTAAAACAGCCAGGCCAAGGCGTGTACGCTCGGATTTTTCGTTCGATTTTTTGCGCACTTTCGTTCCAATCGATTTCGCCGTCGTCTTTTTTTAAAAGTGGCGTATAATTTGCTTCTCCCGTTTGCGCAAACGATTTTGGAAGAACGCCCATTTTTGCAGTTTCGCTCAAAACGTCCAACAAAAGTTTCGAGCCGATTTCGCAAACCGCGCTTTTTTTTCCGTCGCCGTCCATCAAAGAAAGAGTCGTTTCCGTGCCATCAAGTTCGATTTCGCCACGCGCCAAAAGGTCGCCTTCGTCGGTTTTTAGCGCGAGTTTTTGAACGCAAACTTCGATTTTTTTGTCGCCGTTCAAAATCGCCGAAGGAACGGGCGTGCAACCGCGATAACGCGGAAGCGAACCTGGGTGCAAATTGATTCCGCCCAAACGAAAAAGATTCAAAAATTTTGGTCCAAAAATCCGTCCAAAATCAAAACTTACAAGCAAATCCGCGCCGAATTTTTGAACCGCCTCCCGCGCTTCGCTTTTTATGTGGTCAAATTCCAAAATGGGAATCTGATGATTTTTCGCCTCGTTCGCAACTTCCGTAGAAACGAGTTCTTTGTGTCGCCCGCGCGAACTTGGCGGATTCGTTAAAACCGCGCAAATTTCAAAACCGCAATTTTGTGCATTTTGCACAAGATTTTTCAAAACCAACGAAGACGCGAGCGGACTTCCTGCGTACAAAATCTTTAATTTTTCCATTTTTGAAGATTCCTAAGCACGATTTTTTTTCGCTTCTTTTGCGGCAAGTTTCGCCGCGATTTTTGCGTGTTTTCTTTCGCGCTCGGCTTCTTTTTTTGCCGCTTTTTCCAAACGTTTTTGCATTTTCACCGTAACTTCGCTTGCAAAATTGGGGTCGCCGCGGTCAATGTACAAAACGCCGTCAAGGTGGTCGTTTTCGTGCTGAATGATTCGCGCCAAAAGTCCGTCGGCTTCAAGCGTGAACGGTTTTCCGCGCTCGTCCAACGCCTGCACGGTAACCTTTAACGGTCGATTGATTTTTTCGTTGAACCCAGGAAGCGAAAGACAACCTTCGTCGTAGTCGCCCCTTTCCGCGCTCGTCGAAATAATTTGCGGATTCACAAAAACGCGCCGAACTTCGTCGTCCGCCATCGCCACAAAAAATCGACTTTGGATTCCAACTTGTGGAGCGGCAAGCCCCACGCCGTCCGCTTCTTCCATCGTTTTGAACATTTCTTCAAACGTCGCCCTAAGTTCGTCCGTTACTTTTTCAACTGGAGCGCATTTTTTGCGCAAAATTTCTTCGCCCAATTTGTAGATTTTCATTTTGATTTCCTTAGAATCGTGGATTTTTTAGATTTTTAGACTTACTCGCCAAGCGAATTTCTAAAGTCTGATTCTTGCCGCGCGTGCGTGTGCCGCCAAACCTTCCGCGTCGCCCAAAATTCCGCTCATCTGCGCGCTTTTTTTCGCGCCGTCGCATTCGCTTTTGATTCTAAGCGTCGTTACGGTTTTCAAGAACATTCGCACAGAAAGCCCGCCCGTAAAACGCGCACTGCCCGACGTTGGAAGCGTGTGGTTCAAGCCCGCTGCGTAATCGCCAAAAACTTCCGCGCTTTCGTGTCCCAAAAAAAGCGAACCGAAATTTTTGCAAAGCGAAGCGATTTTGTCGCGTTTTTCGCCCGCTTCCATTGCGATTTCCAAATGTTCTGGGGCTTTTTTGTTCGCGATTTCTGCCGCCTGCTCCAAAGTTTCGCAAACGATGATTTTTCCGCAATTTTTTATGCTTTCGCTCGCCGTCGATTTTGTCGGAAGATTTGCAAGTTGATTTTCGATTTCTTGCGCCGTTTTTTGTGCAAGATTCAAACTCGTCGTTGCCAAAACAGGCTGAGCCACAACGTCGTGTTCCGCTTGCGCAAGCAAATCCGCCGCAAGCCAAGAAGGATTCGCGCTTTCGTCCGCGATTATAAAAACTTCCGTTGGACCTGCAATCATGTCGATTCCAACGTTTCCGTAAACGAGTTTTTTCGCTTCGGCAACAAATTTGTTTCCAGGTCCTACGATTACGTCAACTTGTGGAACGCTTTTTGTTCCAAACGCCATAGCTCCAATCGCCTGCGCACCGCCAATCGCAAGCGCTTTTTTTACG
>CAJOEO010000030.1:7761-21652 GCA_905233535.1 uncultured Treponema sp. | reverse complement strand
CACAAAAGAGCGAGTTCTTTTCCAGTCGTCGCAAAAAATTCGTCTTCGTTTCGAGAAAGTCCACGCCGCACAAATTCTTCGTCAACGACGTAACCAGAACACGAAAGTTTTTCCAAATCCACGGACGCAAAAAACATCGACGCGCAAACATTTTTGCTTTGCGCGATTTTTTTCGTTTCTTTTGGATAACGCCGAATAAACTCGCCGTTCAAAAAAAACGTCGCGCGAATTTTATACTCGTCAAGAACGGACAAAATCCAATCGATTCCTTCTGCACTGTCAAGCGCGTCAAAAACAAGATGAACGACTTTTCCGCCACTTGAACGCGAAGATTTTGCAGACCAAAGTTGACTTGTTTTTCCATGCCCCGAAAGGTCGCGCACA
This sequence comes from uncultured Treponema sp., assembly GCA_905233535.1. Lineage (GTDB taxonomy): Bacteria > Spirochaetota > Spirochaetia > Treponematales > Treponemataceae > Treponema_D. The sequence continues at coordinate 21,268 of CAJOEO010000030.1, read as the reverse complement.
AAAAGCGTTGCGCCGTCTTCGCCAACGTATGCGCGATAAAGTCCATTTTGAATTTGGCGTTTTTGCATCGAAAAATCCGCAAAATCAAAATCCACTTTGCGAAAAATCGTCGCGCCGTCTTTTTGCAAAACCTCAAAAAATCGGTCGTTGTTTGTTTGCGCAAGAATCACACCGCCACGCCAAAGCGCGTCTTTCACAGACGACAAAAAAAGCGTTCTTACGGTCGAATTCAAAAGATTCCATTCGCGCACGCTCGATTCTCCGCCCACAAAAAGCGTGTCGTTTCCGCTCCAGGCAAACGACAAAACCCGCTCGCCGTCAAGTTTTCCGAGGATTTTTAACGTTTTAAAATCGCGAATAAAAATACTTTTTCCAGACGCAATCGCGATTTTCCGCCCGTTTGGAGAAATTTTTGGAAGAACTGCGCAATCGCTCGAAAGGATTTCGTCGGCAAAACTTCCAAGCCTGTAAAGAGTCGAACCCGATTCCGAAGAAATCCACAAAATCGGCACGCCGTCAGACCACAAAACGTCGCACGAAAGAGAAGAACGGATTTCGTCCACGTTCAAAACGGTCGAAAGCACAAACGAATCGGAATTGATTTTTCGGCGGTAAATTGAAAAAATGCTCCCAGAAGAAAGCATCGCAAACGAACTGCCGTCGGGGCTTGCCCAAAATTTGTCGCGCTTTTCATCAAATGGAACGGAAAGGCGACAAAGTGCCACTCCACTTCCAACGAGTGGTTGATAAAGTGTTCGTGTGTGTAGTTGTTTTACGTCGATTTTGTAAATTATGTCGCCAGAAACCCGCACGATTTCACGAGAAGTCGCCCAAGAAAACGTTTTCATCGAACCGTCGCCCAGTCGTCTGTATTGTTCTTCGATTTGAATTCCAGAAAACAACGCTTCGGGTTCGCAAAAATAAACAGAACCTTGTTTTTCGTACAAAAGAATCGCGCCGTCGGGCGACCATTTTGCAGGCACGTCGCGATAACTAAAATTCGCCTCCAAATCGATTACGCGACTTTCTTTTGTGTCCGCCCGTTCGATTAAAAGTTCGCCTTTTCCTGGGGTTGTTCGACGAATAAACGCGCACCATTTTCCGTCGCTGCTCACAACTTGCGGCGAACTTTGGCACACAAACGATTCTTCGTTTTTTATCCAACGTAATTCGCTCGAAGAAACATCGCAAAGTGCCGTTCCAAACGAATTTCTGATTTGAACGACTTTTCCGCCCGACAAAACGTCGATTCGTTCAGGGAAACACGTCAAAATGGACGATTTTCCGCTCGAAGCATCTGCACCAATCAACGCGGTGTATTCGTTTGTTTTTGAGCCAGAAACGTCCGCAAGTGCAAGAAGAGAACCGCCCTCGCCCACCAATGGATTTTTTAACAAAACGCCAGAAATCGAAAACGAAGGAAAAACAGAAAAAGCCGCAAAAAACGCGGCAGACACAAGATTTTTTTTCATAATCTTTTCCTTTTTAAAGCGGGGATTTTTACAGAAAACGATTAAATTCGTAATTCCGAATTTATTAACGACGTTTTTTTGAAATCGAATCAAATTCCTTCTCCAATTCGTCGAGTTTTCGCGCAATGTCGTCGATTCTGCGACCAATAAAAGCGAGTTGTTTTTGTTCCAATCGTTCAAAAACTTCTTCAACCGCTTTTTCGTCGTCAAACGGAGAACGATTTGCGTTTTCTCGCCCGCACCACGGACAATAAACAAACGCCCGTTCAATCGTTTTTGAACAAGAACGACAAACACAAACGAACGTCATTTTATGAGCGGAAGCGGGTCAACGAGTTTTCCATTTTTGTAAACGGTAAAATGCAAGTGCGGACCTGTCGAATATCCCGTAGAACCAACGTAACCGATTCTTTGACCTTGACTGACGTATTGCCCGCTTTTTACAACGTATTTTGTCATGTGTCCATAAAGAGATTGATAACCGTTTCCGTGGTCGATTACAACGTAATATCCAAAAATCGGCGAATACGTCGCCTTGATGACTTTTCTGCCCATCGCCGCTTTAATCGTTGTGCCTTTTGGCATTGCCATATCGATTCCCGTGTGGCTTTTTCTAACGCCAGAAATCGGGTCGATTCGGTTTCCAAAATGCGACGTAAGTCGCCAACCGCTCGCCAGCGGACTTGCAAAAGTTTCGCCCATCGCGTTTCGCAACGCTTGATTATCCATTTTCGCGCCAGGAATAAAAAGTTCCTGCCCTTTTCGCAAAATTTCGCTGTTCAAATCGTTTGCGTCCAAAATCTCTTCGACGCTAACATGATATTTTACAGAAATCGAATTCAGCGATTCGCCAGAAGAAACCAAATGCGTCAAACCGTCCTGCGACGGAATGCGAAGTTTTTGCCCCGCCCAAACGTTTCGTACGTTTTCAATTCCGTTTACGGCGATTAGCGTGGAAATGTTGCCAAGCCCGAATTTATACGTGATTCCGCCGATTGTGTCGCCTTTGCCAACAGTGTACGTCGTCCACTCAACAGGCGTTCCAGGGTTTACGCTGTCCGCCGACAAAATCGTTCCGTCAGACAAAACGATGTTTCCGTTTTCGTCGAATTCCGTGTCGTTTTGACTCAACGAATACGCAAAACGAGAAAGTTCGCCGTCCAAAGCGTCAGAAATCACGCCGTCAAGAACAGAAAAATCGGCAACCGCAGGATTTTCATTTGACGGTTTTACGTTCGCAAAAACAAGCGGCGTGAGATTTCTTGAATCCATCTGCTGATTCAAAAATCCAAAAACAAAATATGGCACGATTGCAAGTATTCCAAGTGAAAAAAAAGTTTGAATTAACGAATACGGATTTCTTTTTTTCGCGCTTTTTTTTGTAACGGGAGCATCTGTGCGTTTTACTTCAGAATGAAAAGTTTGAACGTTTCTTCGAGAATTCGGCACATGAAGTGCAGGCGAATAACCGTTTATCGCCCCAATTGGACGCGATTGCGCCACGGTTGTAGAACGTGGCCTTTCCAAACTTTTTTTTACGCTGGTGCGACGATGTAATTCTTCTTCCACCCCAAGAGAACGTACACTCGCGCGCTTTCCGACATACGAATACACTTGCATATTGGAAATATCGGCGAAATCTAAAGTGTTTTTAATAAATTGAGAAGACGAAATTTCGATTTAAATACTATTCAAAAAACGAATAATTCAACTTTTCAAGAAAATACTAAAAATTCGTTTCCGAAGACATTTTTTTGCGAAATTTTTTCATAAATAAAAAAACATAAGCCACATTTATAAAGCGATTCTGTTAAATCGAATATTTCTTCGGAGGTTTTGTAAAAATGAAGAAAAAAATACTTGTCGCAGTTGGAGTTTTGGCAACAACCGCGACATTTGCGATTACTTATAATCCGCCTGCTGGTGGGCAGAACGCTCAACGTGTTACAAGTCCTGAACTTTTGACGGGTGCAAAAAGCGTGGCGGGCGGTCCACTTTTGAACGTAACGCCAACGTCGATTTTGAATAATCCCGCATTGCCCGCGTTTAATCAGAGAAACACGCTCGATTTGGGTGGCACAATGTTTTCCGATACAAAAGACGACCACACACTCGGCTGGGCGTTTGAAGTTGGGCTTATAAAACCGACTCGTTGGTGCGTTCCTGCGTTTTTGGTGCAAGGCGTTTTTGTTCCGTGCGAATCTATGCAACTTGGAAACAGCGTAAATCTTACGGCGGCATATTCAAAAGACATTACAGACCAATTTAGCATTGGACTTTCAGCGAATTTTGGCGCGTTTTGGCAATACGGTTCTGATTGGAAATTAGACGCGGCACTCGGCGCGTTTTACAACCACGGCGACATCGCGTTTTTGAAAAACGTTCGATTTGGCGCGGCGATAACGAATCTTGGAAAAATGTATTCGAGTACGGAAGTTTTGGGGCTAGAAGGTTACGGGGATTTTGTGGACGAAACGATAGACCCAAACAAAGATTACGAAGCGGGAAATTGGCCAGCACTTGCAACGTTTAGAATTGGTGTTGCAGGCAGTTTAATTGAAACGGATTCGTTCAAACTTGGACTTTCGCTTGACACGGCTTATGTTCCGTTGAAGAACGTTGTTTTTGACACAGGTTTGAACATTTTGATTAAAAACGTCTTCAAAATCGCGTCTTCTTGGGAATTTGATTTGCAAGAATTCCGAAACGACGCAAAAAATCTGATGCCAAGCGTTGGACTTTCGTTCAAATTCGTTTTCAAATCAAAAGACGATTCTTATTTGTCGAGCAAAGGCTGGGGACAAAGCGAAGTTACTTTGAGCGCGGCGTGGCAAAGAATGTACAAAAACGTGGACGCATTTAGCGCGGGACTTTTAACGGATTTGGGTCTTGAAGACACGCAAGCACCCGAAATTATGATGTGGGAAGAAAAATAAATGAAAAAAAGGCAGATTTTTACATTGTCGGCAGTCGCGCTGATTGCCGCGGGAATTGCGTCGGCGGAAAAAGAAACGATTTACATTTCCCCAAACAACGACGGCATTCAAGATTTTTTGGAAGTTCCGATTCAAATTAAAGACAAACGATACGTTACCGAATGGGCGTTCGTAATAGAAAACGAAGCGGGCGAAATCGTTAGAACGATTGGAAACAAAGAAAAACGCGACAGTCGAATTACGTTTTTTGGATTTTTCAAATCGTTGTTTACGCCAAAAAGCGGAGTTGACATTCCAAAAACGGTTTTGTGGAACGGCGTTATGGATTCTGGCGAAATCGCTCCCGACGGACTTTATCGCTACTACATGACGGCTGGCGACGACAACGGAAACAAGGCGCAAACAAAAAAACTCACCGTGGTAGTTGATAACACGCCACCAGAAATTACAATTTCGCAACCCGACGCAGAAGGAAAGATTTTCGGCGAAGGAAGCAAAGTTACGTTTAACGTTAAGCAAGGCGGTTCAAGCGAAGACAAATGGACGGGCGTTTTTTCTGACGCAAAAGGAAACGCCGTTCTTACAAAAACTTGGACTGAAAGCGAACCACTCCCATTTGAATGGAACGGCACGGACGATTCTGGCGCGATTTTGCCCGACGGCGTTTATTCTTACAAAATCAGCGCAACCGACCGCGCAGGAAACAAATCAGAACCCGCGTCGATTTCAAACATCATTTATTCGTCAGAAAAACCTGTAACTGCGATTTCTCTTTCGGACGGAAAATATTTCAACAAAGAAATCTCGCTAAACGTAAAAATTCCCGTTCCTGACGCAAAATCTCCAAACAAACTTTCTTCTTGGAGCGTTGAAATTTCAAGCGAAGACGGAAAAATCGTTCGTTCGTATTCTGGCGAAGGAAATCCGCCCGACGGCGAAAAAATCGTGTGGAACGGCACGGACAACGACGGAAAACCGCTTGCCGAAGGAACGTATTTTGCAAAGGCGACCGCAAAATACACGAACGGCTTTGTAACCGAACCTGCGCAGTCGCCCGCGTTTACGCTAGACAGAACCGCGCCCGTTGCTAAACTTTCATCTACTATTCAGACATTTAGCCCAGACGGCGACGGAAATTTGGATTCTCTTGAAATTTCGCAAGCGATTACAAAAGAATCAGGCGCGCCCGTTGAAAACTGGACGGGAAAAATCCTCGATTCAAACGGAAAAACCGTCAGAGAGTTTTCGTTTGGCGCGTATCCGCCCGAAAAACTTTCTTGGGACGGCATGGATTCGTCGAATCAAATTGCGGCGGACGGACTTTATTCTTACGTTTTGTCAGCGACCGACGCGGCTGGCAACGAAGCAAACGTTACACCGATTTCAAACATCAAACTCGACACAAGCCGAACAGAGATTCTTCTCACTCTTTCAAAAAATGCGTTTAATCCCAAAAAGCCCGATTCGATTAAGTTGAATCCTGTCGTAAAATCGTCTAGCAAAATCAACTCGTACACGATTTCGATTCGCGACGAAAAAGACAACGAAGTTTGGACGCAAAACGGAACGACTCTTCCCTCTTCGTTCACTTGGAACGGCGCGGGCAAAAACGGCGAAATTGCGGACGGAAAATATGTGGCAACTCTACAAACGCAAAGCGAAAACGGTGCAAAGTCTACCGTAAAATCGAAAGCGTTTACGATTGACACCGTTGCACCACAAATCGAACTGAAAACAGCGTACGCGCTTTTCAGTCCAGAGGGCGACGGCAGAAAAGACGAAATTACGTTTGAAACGCAAACGAGCAACGAAAACACTTGGACTGCGACCGTGTTCAACGAAAAAGGCGAAGCGGTGCGTGCGTTTAATTGGCAAGAAAAGATTTTGCCGTTTAGTTGGGACGGAAAAGACGACGCGGGCAACACTCTTCCCGACGGAAAATACAAAATCGTTTTTGAAAGCGAAGACGAGGCAGGAAACCGCGTTCAAAAAGAAATCAGTGGACTTTCAATCGACACGCGAGAAACGAAAGCGTACGTTACCGCGGAACACGACGCATTTAGTCCAAACGGCAACGGTTCGCTCGACACGCAAAAATTCACGATTCGACCGACGCTTAACGAAGAAATCGAATCTTGGAACTTTAGCGTAAAAACACTTGAAGGCGAAAACGTGGTTCGTTCTTGGACAAACGAAACAGACGGCGTGAATCTTCCGCAAGAAATCGTTTGGGACGGAAAAAACGGCGACGGTCAAACCGTGGCGGACAACGCCTACAAAGGAAGTCTTACAGTCGTTTACAAAAAAGGAAATTTGGTGCAAACGGACACGGCGGGCTTTATCAGTTGCGTAACGCCACCAGAGATTTCCGTAAAAACGTCCGCGCAAAATTCACCGTACTTTAGCCCAGACAACGACGGCGAAGACGACGATTTGTTCATCGAATTGAAACGCAAAGATTCGCCAGTTGGAATCAAAAGTTGGAGTTTCCAAATCAAAGACCCGAAAAATCAAGACAAGAATTTCTGGACGACGGGCGGAAAATCGTCGATTACGGAAAAACTCATTTGGGACGGAAAATCGAATTCTGGCGAACTCGTGCAGTCGGCGACTGATTATCCATACGTCTTTACGGTTACGGACACGCTTGGCATGACGAGCGAAGTCAAAGGCGAAATCAACGTTGACATTTTGGTTTACAAAGTCGGCAGTCAGCTTAAAATGGCAGTTCCGTCGATTATTTTCCGTTCAGACGCAGCGGATTTTGATTTGGCGGAAAAACACAACGGCAAAGGTCTTACTCCAAAAGAAGTCGCAAACAACGAGCGAGTTCTTGAACGAATCGCAAAAGTTCTCAACAAATTCAAAAACTACAAAGTTCAAGTTGTGGGACACGCGAATAGTATGTCGGGAACGGAAGAAGAAGAAACGACGTACAAATACGGACTTCCGCTTCAGCCTCTTTCTGAACAACGTGCAAAATTTGTTCGCGATTGGTTGACAAAACACGGCGTTGACGGAAATCGCCTTTCTACAAAAGGTATGGGCGGAAAAGAACCCGTTGTTGCTCGCGACGACAAAGCGAACGTTTGGAAAAACCGCCGAGTCGAATTCATTTTGGACAAAAACAAGTAAAATTTTGAAAATTTGAATTCTTAAAATTTTGCAAAAATAAAAAAGATTCCCGCGCAAAAAACGCGGGATTTTTTTGGAGAAAAAATGACAGAAGAATTAAAAACAACTTTGCGTTTTCTTGCGGACAAATACGAAACCGCGGATTTTCTAAAAAACGACCCCGCGCAATTTATGCACAAATACGCGACGAATCGCGACAAAGAAACGGCGGCGTTTATTGCGGCAAATCTTGCGTTTGGAAAACGAGAGCAGATTCTTTCGCACGTTGACGCGATTTTGACAAACGCCGCGCCCTCGCCTTCAAAATGGATTTGTGAAGAAAAATTTTTGTCGTTTTTTCCCGACGACGAAAAATCGTTTTATCGCATTTTCACGAATCGCGATTTGCGCATTTTTTGTCAAACGCTTAAAAAAATTCTTGACGAATTTGAAACACTTGGCGATTTTTTTAAAGAGAAGCGAAAACAAAGCGACAAAAAACATATTTTTCAAACGGTCGCCGACTTTTTTCCAAAAAATTGCGCACTAATTCCACATTCTGCGCAAACTGCCGCAAAAAAACTCAATATGCTTTTACGTTGGCTCGTGCGGCAAAATTCGCCCGTGGACATTGGAACGTGGAACTGGGCAAACGCAAACGAACTTTTGATTCCGCTCGACACGCACGTTATGCGACAGGCGGCAAATTTCGGTTTGATTTCGGAAAACGCAAAATCAGCGAATCTTTCGGTCGCCGAAAATCTCACAAAAAAATTAGAAGAAGCGTTTCCGCTCGACCCAGTTCGCGGAGATTTCGCGCTTTTTGGTTTGGGCGTGAATAAATATAATCTTGAAATAGCCTTATAATATAATAAAAGGGTAGAATTCTGCCGAAAATAAAAGAGAGGATTTGTATGACTGCTTTGAAGATTTCCGAAATAAACGAAGGGGCAACGTATTCCGCCCCCGTGTATCTTGATTCACAATTTCTTCTGCTTGACGAAATGCAGCCCTTTAGCGCAAGTCTAAAAAGATTTCTTGTTGAATGGGGGTTTAAGGAAGTCCTAACAGAAGGCGAGCCACAAGAACGTCTCAGAAAATCGATGCCAAAGGCAAAGCCCGCTTTGAATGCTTCGTCATTTGAAACGGTGGATATTAACGCTGTTTTTAACGACGAAGAAGAACCAAAAGATAGAACAGCAATCGAAACGAATCAGCAACTCGCTGAAGTGATTGAAAAAGCTCAAAAAGAAATTGCCGCGCTTTCTGAATACGACATTGAAGGCAAAATCGCGGTTAGTGGAAACGTTTACAATTCATTCAAAGATTACATTTCTAAAATCTACACGCGGTTTGTAACGCATCGAGAATTAAAGATTGGGCTTCTTAGCGAAGCGGTGCAGATTTTGTGCGATTTTATGAAGAATAATCGAAAATATCTTTTGCAAATAAATCCGCTTCCTGGCGACAAAATCGACAAGAATTTTATTGTAAATCATTCGTTGCGCTCCACGATTTACGCGCTTACAATCGGGCAAAATCTTAGAATGCCAAACTTAAAACTCGTGGAACTTGGTGTTGCCGCGCTTCTGCACGAAATCGGACAGATTCGGCTACCGCCACAACTGTATTTAACTGACCGCCGTCTTCTTCCAAACGAACGTCAAGTTTTGATGACGCACACGATTCTTGGATACAACATTCTGAAAGAAAACGGTTTTCCGCTTTCGATTCAAGTTGGCGTTTTTGAACATCACGAACGAGAAAACGGTAAAGGTTATCCGAGGAAGATTTCTGGAAATCAGATTTCGCTTTACGGAAAGATTCTTTCTGTAGTTTGTTCTTTTGAGGCGATTTCTGCGCCGCGTCATTACAAAGAAATGAAAAGCACGCACGAAGCCATGATTGAAATGCTCAAAAATCAGGACAAGCAATACGACGACACTGTAATTAAGGCTCTTGTTCAAAGCGTGTCGTTGTTCCCGATTGGCGGCTACGTTTTTTTGGCGAACGGCAAAGTGGCGCAAGTTGTGGACACAAACGGAATAGACCCGCGAATGCCAATCGTTCAGATTTTGGGCGAGCGCGACGCAAACGGTTTTCCTCGCACGATTCAAACAAACAGCGACAAGTTCAAAATTATTCGCGCACTTACGAAAAACGAGATTGCAAGCGTTCTAAAGGCGTTAAAGAAATAAGTTTTATGACAAAAAAACGCGGGGAAACGAAAAATCCCCGCGTTTTTTGTTAGTTTATGTTTAATTGAAAAATTCGCGTTGCGCATTTACTTCGGCTTTGAATTTGTCATCAAGGACGGGCGGATTCTGCGTAAAATAAAGAATCTGCGTCAACTCTTCGTCATTTCGCGCGCCCCAAACAGGAACGACGTTTTCAAATTGTCGCAAATATCCAAGCGCGAGCGGAATGTTACTGACAACGCCGCCACAAAGCGGACGCATTGCGATAAATCCAACGTCCGCAACCGCAAAATCGGCAACAAGTTTTTCTATTTGTTGCGTGCAAAGCATATTGAACGGAAATTGCACGGTTTCCCACAAAACGTCGCTTTTTAGAATTTCTTGCGCAACGTCCATCGATTCCGTTGTGATTCCATAATGTCGAATCACGCCCGATTTTTTTAGATTATCGAGTTTTTCGACTAAGCCATCTTCTCCATCTTTTTTTGGAAGAAGAATCGGTTTTTCCAACTGATAAAGGTCGATGTAACTCGTGCAAAGATTTGTAAGGCTTTTGTCTATGTCCTCCGCGATTTCTTCCGCAGTGTGTGCCGCGGTTTTTGTTGCAACGATAACGTTTTCGCGAATTTTTAACGACGAAAGCGCGCTTCCAAGCCGCTTTTCACTTTCGGGCGTTGAAACCGACGTGTCAAAAAAATTCACGCCGTCGTCCCAAGCTTTTTTGATTAGCGCGGTCGCTTCGTCCTGCGACAACGATTTGAGCGACATCGCACCAAACGCCGTGCGCGAAACAAGCAAATTCGATTTTCCAAGTGCAATGTAATCCATTTTTGGAATCACCTCCGTGTGATTCCAAAAAAACGAGTTTCTACGAAACTCGCGATTAGAACCACAATTTTTTTGACGCGACCTCCTGTCGCTTTTTTGTAAATCCGTTTTTTCGGCAGTCGAATTTTGACCTCCTTGTGATTTAAACCGCGACTTTCTTTTGCTTTTTGTAAAGATTTGGACTCTCGAATCTTTGTTTTCTAAAAGATTTCGAGAGTCTTTTTTGCGTTTTATCGTTCGACTGGTTTGTATTCGCGGATTTTTTGTTGAATAAACGACACGAGATTTTCGATTTTTACTCGTTCTTGCGCCATTGAATCGCGGAAACGCACCGTAACGCTTCCAAAATCGGCGTTTGGCGTGCCGTCTTCTTTGTTTTCACGAATCGTGTCGTAATCAACGGTTACGCAGAACGGCGTTCCAACTTCGTCTTGGCGACGATAGCGTTTTCCAACCGTGCCGCTTTGGTCGTAATCGGTTACGAATTCTTCTTTTAGCAAATGTTGAATTTCTTTTGCTTTTTCTGCCAAGCCGTCTTTTTTCATAAGCGGCAAAACTGCAACTGTAATCGGGGCAAGGCGCGGGTGCAAATGCAAAACGGTTCGATAATCGTCTTTTCCGTCCGTGCCAACGTTTTCTTCTTCGTAGGCTTCGCAAAGGAACGCAAGGAAATTTCGATTCAATCCCGCAGATGTTTCAATGACATACGGGGTGTAGGTTTTATTTCCGTCGTCTTGGTCGATGTACGACATATCTTTGCCACTTGTTTTTGTGTGCTGGCTCAAATCGAAGTCGGTTCGATTGTGGATTCCTTCGATTTCTTCAAATCCAATCGGGAATTTGTACTGAATGTCGTATGCGTCTTTTGCGTAGTGCGCGAGTTTGTCGTGGTGATGCCACGCAAGATTTTTTTCGGCGATTCCATATTTGATGTAAAATTGCCAGCGATATTTGCGCCAATTTTCAAAAATCTCGTCGTCGCTTCCTGGCTTGCAAAAATATTCCATTTCCATCTGTTCAAATTCGCAAGTACGGAAAATGAAATTCTTAAAGATGATTTCGTTTCGGAACGACTTTCCAACTTGAGCCACGCCAAACGGCAATTTCATTCGATTTGACTGAACGATATTTTTGAAATCGGTAAAAATACCCTGGCAGGTTTCTGGTCGAAGGTAAATCAAATGCGATTCGTCTGCAATCGGTCCTTGATACGTTTTGAACATCAAATTGAATTCGCGGACGGCGGTGTATTTTCTTTCTTTTGAATGGCACGTCGGGCAGTCGATATTCGCGTCAATAAACGATTTCATTTCTTCGTGACTCATCGTGTCAACGGGTTTTCCAGGATTTTTTTCGCTGTGAGTTGACAAAAATTCTTCAATCAACTGGTCGGCTCTAAAACGCGCTTTACATTCTGTGCAATCAATCATCGGGTCGGAAAAATGCGCAACGTGTCCGCTCGCTTCCCAAGTTTTGTGGTGCTGAAAAATCGCGCTATCCAAACCCACAACGTCGTCGCGAAGTTGCGTCATGTAATGCCACCAAGCGTTTTGAATATTTCGCTTAAAATCCACGCCCAATGGACCATAATCCCACGCGCCCGCTTGTCCGCCGTAAATCTCCGAAGCCTGATAAACAAAACCGCGCCTTTTGCAAAGCGAAATGATTTTGTCGAGCGTACATTCGTGATTGTCCACTTTTTTCTCTGCCATAAAAACTCCTTTTTTTCGCCACCCTTTGCGACGGAAAAATATTTCAAAATTGTAGCAAAATTTTCATATTGAAAAAAGTTCCAATATAATGAAAAGAAAAAGCAGACAAAAAAAACGGCGGCTTTTTGCCACCGTTTTTTACGCTTTTTGACCGATTTTTTGTCCGTATTTTACGCGGATTTCTTCGCCATCTTTTGGTTTTACGTTTTCATCAAGTCGGATTTTGTTTTTTTCAAAAAGCAAAACGATTGTCGAGCCGTGTAAATCAAAAAATCCTTTTTCGTCGCCTTTTTTGAACGCGCCATTTTGAACGTGATTTACGATTCCACCCACGCTAAACGCGCCAACTTCGATTTGCGCAACGTCGCCAAAATTTTCCGTCTTCAAAATCGCCCAAGAACGCCGATTTTTTGTGTAAACGCGAAAATTCTCGCACGCGGCGGGCTGCACGGAATAAAGTTTTCCTTCGATAAAATGATTTTCGCCCTGACTTCCAGAATCGATAAAGCAAAATCGATGATAATCCGTGGCGCAAAGTCGAAAAATCAAGCAATCGCCACCGACGAATTTTTCGTTGAACTCGTCTGTTTCAAAAAAATCGCGCAACGAATAATCGAATCCTTTGACTCTAAAAACGGAATCCGAATCGATTTTGAAAACCGAAAGAAGCGAATCGCACGGCGAAATTAGATTTTCCACAGAAGAATCGAACGAAAGCGAAGACGCTGGCTTTTTTCGCGTAAAAAAATCGTTAAACGTGCGAAACTTTTTCTTTCCGCCCTGCCCCGCTTCTGCGTAATCCAAAAAATCCGTCATGTCGATTTTGTTTTTCGCAATGAATTTTTTGATGTAAAAATGCGAAAACGGAGAGCGCAAAAACGCGCCCAAAATAGCGGGAACTTTTAGAGCGAGGCACAATTCCAAAATCGCCCGTCCAAAACTCGTACCGTACAAAAAACGCACAGACGGGTCGTTTGGGTCTTTTATTTCATTCTGCGTTGACATTTATTGGCTCCGTGAACGTGTCCAAAACGGGTGTTTCCGATTCAACTGCGGTCGAAAGTTTTGGGGATTTTTGTTCAAGCGCACGTCCCGCTCCCAAAATCAAAAGGACAATTTCCAAGATTCCAACAATCATCATAACGATTTTTCCGACGATTCCTGGTTTTATAAGTTTGAAAGGCGTGATAAAACAAATTCCCATCGCCGCCAAAGCCGCAACGCCCACCAAATGAAACGGTTGTCTT
>CAJOEO010000030.1:5778-7702 GCA_905233535.1 uncultured Treponema sp. | reverse complement strand
GTCCACGTTGAACCAAGAAAGTCGAATCATCGCGCAAAGACAATAAAGCGCGCTAACGCTTGTAATTAAACGATTTCCAGCCCCCAAATGATAAACGATTAAAGCAGGAAAAACGCCGTAACAAATCAAATCGCACATTGAATCGATTTGGATTCCAAAAAGTTTTTCCGCGGGCGAACGATTCTTTTTTGTAGAAGCAACGCGCCCGTCAAACATATCAAAAACGCCAGAAATCATAAGACACAAAAGTGCAGCATTGTATTGGTCGTTGAATGCAAAATGTATTCCAACAAATGAAATCAACATAGCAAGGTATGTTAATACAACAGTATAATTATAAACACCTAATAACATCATATCTAAGAACTCCCCTTCCTATTAAAATGTAGAAAGAATCTCAAACAGAATAGCAGATATTTCGAGCGCACTCAATCGTTTTTTGAAAAGACAAAAAAATCGGGCGAAAGGTCTTACACTCCTCTCGCCCTTAATCATGGAGAACCGTGTCCAATGTTGGACAGACACCCGAAACCACGCCGAACATCTGAACATCACATCGACCGCGAAAGCGAGCCGTCTGGATGTCTACTCCGTCCCGCTTTTGCTCGGTACAATAAAAATTTCGGAAATCGAGCGAAATTCTTTAATCATTTTTTTCGTTCACGTTTCAAAATTAAATGCGTGAAAGAAAATCGTTTGGAGAAATCGTTTTAAATCCTGGGATTTTTAGAGAACGAGTTGAAAGCGAATACGTCGGCAAATCGGAAAATTGCGCGACTTTTCCTTCAAACCACCAAGCAAAAAGTTTCATTCTGTCATCGGTTAGGATTTTTTCGCCGTCGTAATTTTCTGCCAAGCAAACGTTCGCGCCAAAAAGCGTTCCCGAAAGTCGCGTTTCTGACGGAGAGAGTCGATTTGAAAGAAAATGCGATTCTTCTTCAAACGTCGCGCCGCGAACGTGCGTTTGTCCGTCGGGGTATCCCAAATCCAACCCCGCCATAAAAATCTCCGACGCGCCACAAACGCGGGCAAAATCCCATGCCGCCGTAGAAACCGAGCCACCAGAACGTAAAATTCCGCGATGCGAATCTTCTTTTTGTGTTTTTTCGTCGATTTGCAATTTTTCAAGTGGACAATTTGAAGAAGAAAGAACTATATTTTTGACGCGCAAATGAAAAACGCTCGGATACGCGGCAATTTCCGTAACGAGAGAACTTTTTGGAGAAAAAAGCCCCGCAACGTGCCGAAACGCCGCGTATTGCGGGTCAGTCAAAACTATAAAATCGGGCTGAAATCCAACGCGAAGGCAAAATTTTAACGCGGTGTCCACGCAAACGACAACGACGCGATTTTGCAAACGCGAAAGAATCGGCAAAAAATCAAAAAGCGTTGGACCTGCCGCAAGAATCAAAAATGGTTTTCCAGAAAACGCTCCGTAAAAATCCGAAACGGAACGAACATTCGGTCGATTTTTCAAAAATTCGACGTTTTTTGAAATGTTGCGTTTCCAAATTTTTTCAAATCGGGAAAAAGTTGCGCGGTTTATTTCGTCTTTTTTTTGATTTCGCGAAAGATTAGATTCGACGGCAGAAAAATAAAGCGGCGCGTGCGCGATTTGCGACGGATTTTTTACGATTTTGCAATTTTCAAGCCCGCCTTCGCTTTCAACGATTTGCGAAATTAAATCCGCGCCCGCCGCCAACGCCAAAACAACGTGCGACGCGCGAAAAACGCTCGTCCAATCGACCGCCAAAAGCGCGCTAAAAAATCGTTTTGGATTCGGTTCAACGAGAATTATTGAATCGTCGGGAAAATTTTCCGCCCAAGAAATCGCGCTGTAGCCTAAGCCAAAACCCAAAAAAAGACACGAGCGCGTTTGCATCGTGTGCGTTTTTTTTACGACGTTTTCCGCTTCTTTTTTTGG
>CAJOEO010000030.1:0-5621 GCA_905233535.1 uncultured Treponema sp. | reverse complement strand
GTCAATTTTGGGAAGATTCAAGGTAGAGGTCAATTTGCATATTCTCCGTAACGGGCGTTCCTGCTTGCGGTGTTTGGCGCACAACCCACCCCGAACCGTGAACGCGAATGTTTAAATCGCGTCGTTCAAGAAGTGGAAGAATTTGTCGCGCTGGCTGACCAACAAAATTCGGAACGCGGTCTTTTATTTCGATTGGTGAATCTTTTGCAATTTGGAAAATTCCAGAATGCGAAAGGCTAGAAGCCCCACGTCTACTCATGCCAAGATGGTCGATTATTACGTTAGCCGCACGGTTTATTACGGGAGCAACGATTCTTCCTGCATACGTTTCGCCTTTCGCTTTTTGTATGACGATATACAGAATTATTTCAGGATTTTCCACAGGGAATATTGCAATACAATTAGAAACAAAGTCCGTAGTACTATAACCGCCTGTTTTTGTATCCGCCATTTGTGCCGTTCCCGTTTTTACGCCAATCGAAACGTCGCCGATTTGCGAGCGCGTGCCAGTTCCGCTTTCTGCAACGGTTTCCATGCAACTTAAAAGATATTTTGCGGTGGATTCTTTCAAAACGCGCTCTTTGAAAACTGGCGTGTGAACGCGCTCCTCGTTTCCGTGGGAATCCGCGATTTTGTTTATAAACGTAAGTTGAATTGGAACGCCACCGTTCGCGATTGCAGTCGCCGCTTGCACCATTTGCAAAGCGTTTACGCTGACTTCCTGCCCGATTGCAATCGTGGGTTTTGAACGCGCTGACCAAAATCTGTCGCTGGTGCTTTTTAAAGAACCCGACGATTCGCCCGAAAGTTCAACGCCTGTTTTTGAACCAAAACCGAGTTGTCGAAGTCGAGTCAAAAATTCTTCGGATTCGATTTTTTCGCTCATTTGCGCAAGCGCGTCGTTGCAAGAATATTTTAGCGCGTCGCGCGCTGTAAGCGAGCCGTGATGTTCAAGGCACGTTATTCTGATTCTCTCGCCAGAATTTGTTTTTCGCTCATAAATTCCATCGCAATTAAATCTTTCTTCAGGAGAAATTACGCCCGCGTCCAAAAATTCCGCCACTGTAAAAACCTTAAACACGCTTCCAGGTTCGTAACTGTCGGTTACGGGGCGATTTTTGCGTTCTTCGTCGCTTGCAGAACCGTATTCGTTCAAATCCGCGGACGGAAGACTGATGTACGACAAAACCACAAGCATCAAACTTTCTGCTTGCGTGGATTCCATCGCGTCGTTTGCAACGCTTTCAAGTTGCGACTGAAGATTCGCGTCAATCGTCAAATAAATATTTTTGCCCTGCTCCACCGTGCCGTCGGGATTTTCCTTAAACGCCAAAACGTCTTGCATCGAATATTCGATTCCCGCAAGCCCGTTGCCTTCGCGTCCCATAAATCCGATTAATTGACTTGCAAGACGATTTTCTGGATAAACGCGACCTGGAATTTTGTCGTAGCGCACAACCGCCGAAGTCCAACCGTTTTTGTCGCAAACGCGCTTTAAATCTTCGTAAGTTGGCTGGTCGATATTTTGCTTAACAAAAACAAAACTAGAATCCGCGTTGTCGGAAAGAAGTTTTAGAAGAGCGTTTTCGTTTTCGCCGATTACTGGCGAAACCGCGTGAACAAACGCCTCTTGATTTTTGATTGCGCTGGGCGTAACGCCAAAATGATAAAAATTCGTTGCAACCGCAAGGGCTTTTCCGTTTCTGTCCAAAATCGAACCACGATGAACTGGCTCGTTTTTTGTACGACGTTTTGAAGATTGAGAACTTGCAATAGAAGCCGCCGATGGAAACGAGTACGCCGCATAATTTACCACGATAACCGTTGAAAAAACCCCTGTAAACGCAAGGATTGCCACCATAGGCCATTTTTTTATGTATCCGTTGACTTTCATTTTTTTCCACGCGCCTATTTGCCGATTACTCGACCAATCACATTTCGATTGGCAACAAATCCATAAGTTCTGGAATCGACAGATTCTGCAAAATTGTCGCCGATTGCAAGAATGTATCCGTCAGGAACGGCGCGAACTCCACGCAATGACAAATATTGCGGTTCAGAAAGAGGCACAAGGCTTGAACCTGCGCGAAGAGTATACAAAGAATCGGCGGAAATTTCCATAGAACTCGATTCCATGTCGTCCAAACGCAAAATCTCGATTTTGTCGCCACCAATCGCAACGCAACGTTTTACGACGATTTTGTCGTTCCAAAGATAAATCACAACGTCGCCTTTTTTTGGCGTTGCCCATTGAAAAATCAATTTTTCTCCAAACGGCGCGGCAATTCCATACGCAAGACGATTCACTAAAATCCGCTCGCCGTCCTTTATCGCGGGTTGCATTGAACGCCCCGAAACCAAAAGAATGTCGATTATGAACAATTTTAGAACTGCGCCAACAAAAAGTGAAATTATAACGACAGAAAAAAGCGGGAACGATTTTGATTTCATAAAGAAGATTTTAGCGCAAACGCAAATTTTTTTGGGAGGAATCGCAAAATCAAAAAACATTACGATAATGAGATTCATTGACATAAGGGCAATAATTCTTCACAATCATGGAATGGCAAAAGAGTCATTCTTTCAAAAAGTGTTCGGCTCTCTCTTAAATAAGAAGGACCCAGCAGCCACAAAAAAGCGGCTACTGAAGCATATTGCAAAGAACCTTTCAAAAACGCGCTATAAATTCTACAAGAACAATTCAGAACAGGCACAACCCGCGCTCGCAAAGTTTTTTTACGAAATCTACAAGGCAGTTGCACCGTGTCAACTTGCGTTTAATGCGCAACAAAATCCAAACGCATACAAGATAATGCTCATTGAGTATTCGCTTTCGGAATCGCAACGCAAAGCGGTCGAAGAATTGTCAGAAGAAACGATTACGTCGCAAAGTGCGAATATGCCATTTGACCAACTTAAAAAGAAAGTCAAAGAAGAGGCAGAAAAACTCGTTTCTGAATTTAACGCGGAAAAGGTTGCAAAAATCGACAATTTGAACATGAAATTGACAAAATTCAAACAATTTTGCCAATTCGATTTTTATTTTCTGCTCAAGAAATTCGATTCTTCGTTGCAGGAACATTCGTTTCAGTCTTCGCCAAACTTCAAAGCGATTGACGGTTCTTACGTCGTTGAAGACCTTAAAGATTTCTTAACAGTTGCTTGGGCGTTGCCGTTCAACGAAGAATGGTCTGACCTTTTTGAAATGTTCAAAGCGATGCGCGGAACAGAGCCAATGAAATTGTCGCATTGGAACAAAATCGTTTCGCGTTTGAACCAAAATCACGAAAGACACGGATTACGCTACAAAAATCGACGAAAAGCGCGAGCAGGTTATTGCGCCGTATTTGGAAAAAATCCGCAACGAAGCGACTTCCACTATACGAAAACTCGAAAACGAACAGAAAAATTCAAAAATCGACAGTTTGCTTGGGCAGATTTTCAACACGACTTCTATTTTTGCGACAAAATACTATACAGAGGAAAATGGAGAAATCTTCAAACGCAAAGGTTTATTGGGTTACGAATATGCAAAACCGCTCAATTATCTAAAATCGTTCTTAATTGAATATGTAAAACGCGACGTTCGAGAATTGGCGGATTTGGTTTTGGTGCGCGGAAAATGGGCAAACGTAACGCTTTCAAAGCAGATGAGCGATTCTTACAATCTAATCATGGAATCGAGCGGAAAGATTACAGATTTTGACGCAAAGCACAGCGAAGAAAACGGAGAGTTTGGCGTAAAACTCAAAACGCTACTTCCGAGATGCGACCGCGACCGCGAATCAAAAAGCATAATGAAAACCATTTTGAACGATAGCAATACCGCGGCAAGAGAATATATTGTTAATACGACAAAATATTTGATTTCATTTGCGAAAGATACAAAATCCGTTCTTGAAGATTACAAAAAAGTTCCGCGTGCAGAACTTTTGACGAACTGGAAAGAACTTGAACGTTTTGCCGAACACCCAATCGAAGAACTGGCGACGGGCGTTTACAAGCAGATTTACCTTTTTGTGCAGTTGATGCAGTCGTTCTTGGGCAACTAAAAAAAGCCGTTCGCTAACAAACGAACGGCTTTTTTTTACGGTTTTAGACCGTCAACGACAAATTCTTGAGGGATTTTTGTTGGACGACCGTTTTTTGAAGAAACGCTTGCCCAAGTTACTTCCGCTTGTGCGCAAATCGTTCCGTCGCCAAGCATTACAGTTTGCCGAATCGTACCCGAAACCGCGCCAAATTTAATCGGCTCGCTTTCGATTGTGAGCGTATCGCCAAAACGCGCAGAAGATTTGTAAAAAATATCAACGTGCGAAACGTAAATAAAAAATCCCGCTTCAACAAAAGATTCATATTTAAAACCAATTTGACGAAGATAATCCATTCTCGCGTATTCAAGATAATTTAAATAAACCGCGTTATTGACGTGTCCATAAGAATCACATTCGTAAGTGCGAACATCAAAAATCGTTTTTGTTTTCATGGAAAAAGTTTAGCACAAACGCCGATTCAAAAAAAGAGAAGCCGAAAAAGTACCATTCCAGAAGAAATGAACGGAATGCACAAAATCGAAAAAAGCGCGTTGTGAACAAACGGATTCTTGCGACGTTTTTCAAAAATCGAATGTGCCAAATAAAAAAGCAATCCCAAAAGAAACGCAAACGCCATTCCGCCCAAAAACCAAAATCCAAATAGAATCGACGTGGAAATTCCAAAAACGACCGCATAAAATCGAATCGCACCCGTCGAAAGAAAATACGAAATACCATACAAGATTGTGGCGGTCGCAAAAGAAAAAAGATACGACGGCAAAATTTTCAAATCTAAAAAAAGAAAAAACGACAGCGCACGAAAACAAACGAACAAAAAAACGCACGCAAAAACAAGAAAATTCGGAACGAATCGTTTGCGGATTTCAAAAACGGACAAAATAAAAGCGCACGCCGCAAACAAAAGAAGTTCTTTCAAAATCAAGCCTCTTCGACATCGGAAACGCTACCCGACCCAAACGGCGCAAACGTAAACGGCTTTTCAATCGGCTCGATTTCTTCCGCCACAAAATCGATTAATTCGTCGGTTTTAATCGCGTTCAAATCGCCAGAATCCAAAAAATCAAAATCGAGTGAAGACGCACTGAACTTTTCGGCGATTTTGTCGCCCTCGGGATTTTTTTTTACAGGCTCAGGCGAACTCAACCTCAACTGCTCGGCAAAACTTCCGTCTTGCGCTTGCTCTTCGCCATCAAAAACGTCCGTCGGCTCGGAATTTTCATCGTCTTCAGGAAAATCGTCCGAAGAAATCCAATTTTCGTCCGCTTTTTCCTTTTTGCGCGACACCGAAACAAACTCGCCATCAAACAGATTTTCTTCGTCGGCAGGCTCGGCTTCTTCTGCGTCCTCTACGTCCTCGACGCTTTCAGCCTCTTCGACTTCCTCGATTTCTTCCGCTGGCTCGGCTTCTTCTGCGTCTTCTACTTCCTCGACGCTTTCTGCCTCTTCGATTTCCTCGATTTCTTCCGCTGGCTCTGCTTCTTCTGCGTCCTCTACCTCTTCAACGCTTTCCGCGACCTCTACTTCTTCGACGCTTTCTGCCTCTTCGATTTCCTCGTTTTCTTCGGC
>CAJOEO010000029.1:11895-50016 GCA_905233535.1 uncultured Treponema sp. | reverse complement strand
GCGTGTCGTAATCGTATTTTGTTCCAAGCAGATTGAAGAAGAGTTTTTCGTTTGCTTCGATTTTTGGCATTTTTTTCCTCGTATTTGCGATGATTTGCAAAAAGTATAGCAAACCAAGCAGAAAAAATCATCGCGCGGAATTTTGCACAAAAAAGCAAGATTCATAAAGAAGATTTTTTTACGATTCAAGGATTTTGCCGTTTAAGCGCGATTCGATTAAAGAGCCGTTTTTGTAAACGAGTTTTAGCGAAAAAAAAGGCGCGTTTTTGAAAAGCAAATCCAAAAAGATTTTGTCGCCTTCCCAAAGATTCAAATTTTTGATGTCGTTTTTACAAATCCATTTTAACGTGCCTTCGTCGCAAGAAATTTCGTTTCCTGTAAAATCATCAGACGTAAAAATGTGCATATATTCTGCGTCGTCGTTGTCGGAAATAAACGTAACAATTCCACGAAATTTTGCGGACAAAATTTCGTAACCAGTTTCTTCTTTTACTTCGCGAAAAAGACAATCTTCGGGGCTTTCGCCTTTTTCAAAATGTCCGCCAACTCCAATCCATTTTCCGTGATTTATGTCGTTTTTTTTGGAATCTCTGCAAAGCATCAGCCATTTTTCATCGCGTTCTAAATAACAAAGCGTCGTTAATTGTGATTTCATTTTTCAATTTTATCCCGCGCATTGTTTGACGGCAAGCGCAGACCGATAATAAATCCATGAAGAGATTTGTTTGCGCACTTATTTTTTGTATTTTTAGCGTTTATATTTTTTCTCAATCTAGCAAAAGCTATTCTCTTGTGGAACGCTCAAATTTGCGACGTTTTGACAACGGAAAATACGTTGGACTTTCAAATCACGAAGTTCGTTCGTTTATTACGCCAGGCGACGACGGCGTTTACGACGGAAATTTTTACGTTATGGAAAATACGGTACGAAATCAATCGAGCGTTTTAGCGGGCATTTACGATTCGATTCCGTCAAAATTCAAAATCGGTAAAGACGGAAAAATGGTGATGATAGAAGACAACGGCTACCCAAGTTTTCGTTCGTTTCCAATTCTTCCCGCAGGAAAAATAAAAATCGGCGACACTTGGGTTGGACGTTCAGAACGCGCCGTTGACCCGCAAAATCGCGGCATTTTTACGCGATTGCAACTCGAAGTTTCGTACAAACTTATAGGCGAAGAAAAATACAAAGGCGAAGACGTTTACAAAATCAGCGCGGTTTGGCAAACAAATTACGGAATGTATTGGAAAGACCCAAACGGCGACGACGACCTAAAAAAAGCGTTTGGCGGACACAAAGCGGAAATTCTCGTTTCAAAAAAAAGCGGAATGCCACTTTTGATGACAGACAGCGTGGACGAATCTTTTTTGTTTTCCGACGGAACGACGACCGCGTTCAAAGGAAAAATCACGCTTTTCGTGGAAAATCCGCCAACAGTGGAACGCGGAAAAATCGTTCCCGCACTCAGCGAAATCGCAACAATCGCGGATTCGCTTGAAGACGAACTTTCCCCAGAAAATTCAGAATTGAATAACGACGAAGAAAAAGACGAAATTGCGCAAAACGATTCCGACAAAGACGACCTTGAAAAAAATCTCGAATCCCTTGAAGACGTTGAAAAATCACAAGTCGGCGACGAAAACACTCAAAGCGACGGCGACGGCTCGAATGGCGGAAGCGGAAGCGCAATCGCCCAAGGAAACGGAGAAAACAGCGACGGCGACGGCTCGAATGGCGGAAGTGGAAGCGGAATCGCTCAAGGAGACGGCAAAAACGGCGACGGCGACGGAGAAAACGGCGGTCGCGGTGGCGGAATCGCCCAAGGCGACGGCAAAAACGGCGACGGCGACGGTTCAAACGGCGAAAGCGGAAGCACAATCGCCCAAGGCGACGGAGAAAACGGCGACGGCGACGGTTCAAACGGCGGTAGCGGAAGCGAAATCGCTCAAGGCAACGACGAAAACGGCGACGGCGACGGTTCAAATGGCGGTAGCGGTGGCGAAATCGCCCAAGGCGACGACGAAAACGGCGACGGCGACGGCTCAAACGGCGGTAGCGGTGGCGGAATCGCTCAAGGCGACGGAGAAAACGGCGACGGCGACGGTTCAAACGGCGAAATCAAAAAAAATCTCGAATCTCTTGAAAATGTCGAAAAATCTCAAATCGGAAAAGGCGGCAACGGTTCAGACAGCGGCGAAAACCTAATCGCGCAAGGCGGCGGCTGCAACTGCTCGAACGGCGGCGGAACTTGTAACTGCGCAAACAACCAAATCGTAAGAAGTTGCACTTGTTCAAACGGCACAAATTCGGGCGGAGGCTGTAACTGCTCAAACGGCGGAAGTTCAAGCGGAATCGCGCAAGGCGGAAGCGACAACGATTCTAACGGCGAAAAAGAAAAGCAAGTTGCGCAGGGCGGAAACAACGACAGCGACAGCGATTCTAACAGCGAAAAAGGAAAGCAAGTCGCGCAGGGCGGAAGCGACAACGACGACGACGAATCTTCTACAAGGGAAAGCGTTGGCGGAATTACGTCGATTAGGCGAAACAAAAACGGCGACGGAGGCGATTCAAACGGCGACGGAAAATCAGGCGGAGAAAACGCGGTCGCGTCAAACACAAACGGCGATGGCGACGGAAAATCGGACGGGCAAAACGGAGATTCGTCGAAATCTTCGCAGGACGATTTGCTCGCTCTTTTGAACGAAAATATAAACGGCAAATCGGATTCTTCTTCGTCTAATTCGTCGGGTTCGTCAACTTCGTCGGAAAATTCTTCAAAATCGTCGGATTCTAAAAAGGGTAAAAACGGAGGCGGCGATTCTGAAAAGGAAAACAAAAACGATATGCTCGTTGAAAAAACGAACGCGGGAATTCGTTTGAGCGTGCGAAATATTCAATTTAGGGCGGAAACTAGCGAGGTTTCAAAGGAAGATTACGCGCGGCTCGACGAAATTGCTAAAGTTCTTTCGCTTGTGAAAGGCGGAAAATTTTTGGTAGAAGGTCATACGGCGCGTGTTGGCGACATTACGGGCGAGCAGGAACTTTCGGAGGAACGGGCGCGTGCGGTGGCGCGTGAACTTGTAAAACGCGGCGTTGACGCGGACAGTTTTATTTGTCGTGGCTGGGGCGGTTCAAAGCCAATCGCGCCAAACACAACCGTAAAAGGTCGCGCGCAAAATCGTCGCGTGGAAATCACGATTTTGGAATAGATGACAATAAAAAGGCTACTCGTTTGAGTAGCCTTTTCGTTTATTCTTTTTCGATGTAAAGAATTACTTTGTAAGAATCGCCGTCTGTGGAATTAAACCAAATAACGCCATTTCCAACGTTATCAACGGAATCTAATTTTTCGTTCGCTTCGCTTAATGTCATAGAAATCCTCCGATTTAGAAAAATCGAAGAACTCTACAAAAAAAAGCAAATTGTCAACTAGCCTTTTTAATAGCCGAGGAGAGAAAGTGCATTTTGGGCGGCGGTGATTTCGTCATAGGGAACGGCTCCGTCTTTGTAAATTATGGAATTTTCGTGCGCCTTTCCCAAAAGCAAAACGATGTCGTCGCTTTTCGCCATTTTTACGGCTTTTTCTATCGCGCTTGGACGGTCTGAAATCAAAAACAGATTTTCGCCGTCTTTTTTTCCTTCCTTGCGTGCGCCTTTTGCAATATCTTCAAGGATTTTTTGAGAATCTTCTCCGCGCGGGTCTTCGTCCGTCAAAATCACAACGTCGCAAAATCGTGCGGCAACTTCGCCTTGAAGCGGGCGTTTTTCCGTGTCGCGTTCGCCGCCTGAACCAAAAACGCAAATCATTTTTCCAGAACATCGTCGTCGAATCGGCGGAAAAATCGTTTCAAAACTCGAAGGCGTGTGCGCGTAATCGACCACCAATTCAAACGGCTGCCCCCTGTCAACGATTGTCATTCGCCCTTTTACGGGCGTTAGATTTTTTGCAAAGTCGGCAAGATTTTCGAGCGGCGTTTCGGTCAAACGCGAAACCGCAAGAATCGCCGCCATCACGTTGTATGCGTTAAACGCGCCAGGAAGCGGGGCTTTAACGTGAACGACTTTTGACGGAACTGGACGCGAATTTGAATCGATTTGATGAGGTTCTGTCATGTCAAACGCAAGACCAAAACGCGCCGACGCAATATTTCGCGCCAAAACTGATATACGGCATGACTTCTTGATCGGAATCTGCTAAATTTACCCCAAAACCGTTTTTTTCGTTGCTTTTATAAAAAACGGCGCGCTTGCGTCTTCAAGATTCACAATTCCAAACGACGGAACGAGAGTCTTTTTTCCGTTAATCGTTTTTTCGTGGGAACATTCGTCGAGTTTTCTAAAAAGATTCGCTTTGTCGTTGCGATAATTTTCAAACGTGCCGTGAAATTCCAAATGTTCAAGCGTAACGTTCATAAAAATTCCGCAATCAAAATCGATGTTTCCCGTTCGATTCAATTTTTCTGCCAAACCGTGGCTGGACGTTTCAAGAACAGCGTATTCGCAACCGTTCTGCACCATTTCAAAAAGTCGCTTTTGAATTATTGGAGCTTCGGGCGTTGTTGTGTGATTTGGATTTGCAATCGCCTCGTCGCCAATCGAATATTGAACCGTGGAAATGAAACCCGCTTTTTTTCCAGCCAAACGCAAAAGTTGCCAAACAAACGACACCGTGGAGCTTTTGCCTTCTGTTCCAGTAACGCCAATCACGGCAAGACGTTTTGACGGATTTTCGTAAAATTGCGCAGAAATTGGAGCCATGGATTTTCGAGCGTTTTCCACACGCGCAAACGCCACATTTTCAAAATCAGAAAAACCGTCGAGCGAACCTTCAAAAATCACCGCCGACGCACCATTTTTTATTGCGTCCAAAACAAAAGCATTGCCCGACGTATGCGTTCCAGGAAGCGCGAAAAAAAGCGAACCCGCCACCACGTCGCGAGAATCAAACGCGAGCGAAGAAATTTCAGCGTCCGCCCGACCAAATTGCGAAAGAATTTGAATTTTTGAATTCAAAATCAAATCAGAAAACCGTTTCATAACGCGAACGATTTTAGCAAGAATCGCCCCAAAATGAAACACGCACGATATTTGAACGAAAAAACGCGGAATTTCGTTTTCGTGCGTTTTCGGTGGTTAAGCGGAAGTCGAAATCACAGTCGATTTCATCTGTTTATAAGAAAATTCTTATGGATTTTTTAGTAAATGTCCGATAAAATGAATGGAAAGACACAGCCACGGGAGCGTCGCCAAACGCTCCCGAGATAACGCGGTTGGTCTTCATTTCATGAATTTCAAACCGCCAAGTTTTTGCTTAGGCGGTTTCTTTTTACTTCTTACAAATGTTGCAAGAAGGGTGCAATTTACCAAACTGGATAACCGAGCAAGAAAAGCGCGATTATCGCTAAAATCAAAATGATTCGTGTAGCCATTGCACGCCCTCCAAATTTGAATTCCGCTCATTTCTGAACGGTGAAGTTTGAAGAGCAACCGCCGTTTCCTTCAGAGAAATCTCCGAAAAGAGAAAAATCCCCTATGGACTGTGCCGATTTTGCATTTCTGCAAAACTTCTTTGATTTTCGGCAAAATCCAAATTCGATTTTAACTTCGTTTTGCGCTTACGAAGGTTAAGCCTGTCGAAACCTCCTGTTTCGTTTTTCTTGTCGCAGAACTTTGTTTTGCGCCCGTGTTTTTTCAGCAAAATTCTTGTTTTGATTTATCGCGTTTTACTAAAAATGCGAACGCGGAGATTTCGACAGGCTCAATCACCGCGTTTCGTTTTCGTGCGTTTTCGGTGGTTGAGCGGAAGTCGAAACCACAGTCGATTTCATCTGTTTATAAGAAAATTCTTATGGATTTATTATTGAATTCTCATGCCGTTCGGCGTGGGCGTATTCTATAATTTAACAATTCATTCAGCGGAGGCGATTTATGAAAAAACTATTTGCGACGGCGGCGTTTTTGTGCGCTGCGGCAGTTTGTTTTGCGCAAAAAGCGGGCGACAAAATTTCGTTCAATTCAAAAGATTTGAACGGAAACGCGGTTTCAAGCGAGATTTTCGCGAAAAACAAAATCACGATGATGAACATTTGGGGAACTTTCTGCCCGCCGTGCATTCGCGAAATGCCCGATTTGGCAAAACTCAGCGAGGAAAACAAAAGCAAAGGCGTTCAAATCGTGGGAATCGTGATTGATGCTACCGACCAAAAAGGAAAAATCCTGGAAGAACAGAAAAACGACGCTGATGAAATCATCGAATATACAGGAGCAAACTATACACATATCGCACCGAATCCCGCAATGCTTTCGTCGTTTCTGAAAAATGTTCAGGCAGTTCCCACCACGATTTTTGTAAACTCCGACGGAAAAATCGTCGGGCAGGTCTACCTCGGCGCAAAAAGCAAAAAAGACTGGCAGAAAATCATCGACGGTTTTTTGAAATAAACGCGCGTTTTCGTTTCGGCTACGCCCAAGAACGGGCGCGCTTGTTGAGCGCAGTCGAAACCGCGTTCGGAATGACGAAAATTCGAAAAATCAAGGAAAAAAATGAAATCGTTTTTCAAAAAAAATCGGCGCGTTTTTTCAATCGCCGCAATTCTGATTGGAATCGCGCTAATCACAGCGGGCGTTTTTCGCGGCGAAGAAAAAGTCGTTTTAAAAAAAGCGACAAAAATCTGCCTTGAATGTATAGGAATTGGCTGATGAAAACTAATCGTATTTTTGTACAGGCGATTTTTACCGCACTGACAAACGGTTTTGCAAGCGGGTTTGCGCGCGGGCGAATTTTTGACGGCGCAACAAAAATCGTGTGCGCGCCTGGAATGAACTGCTATTCCTGCCCTGGCGCGCTTTTTTCCTGTCCAATCGGCTCGCTGCAAGCGGTTTTGAACGCGCGCGTATTTTCCGTTTCGCTTTATGTTTTGGGGATTCTTTTTGTTTTTGGAGCGATTTTCGGAAGATTCATCTGCGGATTTTTCTGTCCGTTCGGCTTAATTCAAGATTTGCTTTTCAAAATTCCGTTCGTCAAAAAATTCAAAACGATTCGAGGCGAAAAAATCTTTCGATATTTGCGGTTCGTTTTTCTGCTCGTGTTTGTGATTTTGCTTCCCGCGTTCGCGGCGGATTTTACGGGCTTGGGCGAGCCGTGGTTCTGCAAATGGATTTGCCCCGTCGGTACGCTGGAAGGCGGAATTCCGCTCGTTCTTTTGAACAGCGCGATGAGAAGCGCGGCGGGATTCATTTTTCGCTGGAAAATTGCGATTCTTTTGGCGACGATTTTTTGTTCGATTTTGATTTACCGCCCATTTTGCCGATATGTTTGTCCGCTCGGCGCGATTTACGGCGTTTTCAACAAAATCTCGCTAGTGCGCATAAAAATCGACGCAGAAAAATGCACAAAATGCAGTGCGTGCCGAAAATCGTGCAAACTCGACATTCCAATCTACAAAAATCCCGAAAGCGCGGACTGCATTCGCTGCGGCGACTGCAAAAACGCCTGCCCTCACAGCGCGATTCAATTTTGATTTTCCGAAACAATTTCGCTTTTTGACGCAAATTTCACAAATGATGCAGAGGTTTCGACAGGCTCAACCACCGAACGTAAAAAAATGCGGAGATTGAGGCTCTCGAAACTACCACGAGTTTTTTTTCGTTTCGGCTTAGCTCAACGAACGCGGATTTTTGGAAAAAGTGGCGAAAAACGCTTGTCAAAATTCTTTTTTTTTTGTAGAGTAAAGAATCTTTTTCAAAGGAGTTTTTATGGCAGACAAAAAAATCACGCCCGCTAACAACGCGGCAAACATGCAGAACGCAAACAAAGGTTTTCCTGGCGTAAATCGACAATACGCACAAAATCAAGGAAATCGTGGCGCACAAATGAATCCGAATAAAAAATAACGTAAAAAAACGCGGTGGTTTTTGCACTTAAACCAACGCGTTTTTTTTACAATTTCAGATTCGATTTTACAACTGCACGCAAAATTTCTGCGTCGGATTTTGTCATCGAAAATCCGTGTTTGTTTTGAGCGTTTTTGTTGTAAGGCAAAATTGCGCCGTCTTTTTGGCGGATTTTTGTTTCAAACTCCCGCCAACCGCAAAGCGCACTTCCTTTTTGCGGAAAAACGACGCGCTTTTCTTCGTTCGTCCAAAGTGCGCTGTCGTATTGTTCGCTAATCACGCAATCCAAAAGCGCGATTGAATCCCAGCGGTCAAGGCTGTCCGCCCTCCCCGTTCCTTCCGTGCGTCCAATGTAGATTTTCGCGTTTTCGCCACGGTCTTCTGCAAAAAATTCGCACGAATCGAACACGAATCCGACTTTTGAATTCAATGCGCGACTTTGCAAAACGTATGCGGGTCGATTTTCTCCGCGGTTGTCGCGAATCGTTGTGATTTTGCATTTTTCAAAAAGCGACGTGTCGCAATATCCCCAAATAAAATCCACGTCGCCAAAAATCTCACATTCTACAAAATGAGAAAAACCTTTCACATGAATAGTATCTTGCCGACTTTTGAACGTCATCTTTGAACAAAAAAGTTTTCCAGTTTTATTGTGCCAGCAAATCGCTTCCGCTTGATTTCCAAGAGAACAATCGTCAGCGGTTTTTATGTGCGCGTTTTCGATTGTAAAATCAAAAAGCGAAACGCGCGTGCATTTTTCGCCAAACGTCAAAATCGCACGATTTTCCGTGTCTTTGTGGTACGATTCGCAGTTTTCGCCGCGAAGAACGCATTTTTCCGCGCCTTTTCCTCGAATTTCAAGCGGTTCGGGCGAATCGTAAAAAAGCCGCGCCTTTTCGTTTCCCGCGTGAACGCCGTCCGAAAGTTCAATCAAAACGCCGTCCGCGTCCGTGCATTTTGCCGCCTCGTCTAGCGCGTTTTGAAGCGGGTCTGTTTCGTTTACAAAAATCGTTTTCATAAAAATTCTCCTAGATTTTTCTTCAATTATTGCAATCGTTCAAACGAAATCGGCATTTTTGCGCCCGCGTTTTCGCGAACGCTCTTTTCCGCGTCCGCGACGGGCGAAAGCGCGTATTCGTATGGAATGTTGAACGGTTTTTCCGCGACCGCGTGTTTTTCAAACTCTTCAGAATTCGAAGAATCGAGTTCCGTCTGATTTCCGCTCACAAAAAGTTTAGAAAACGTGGAATCTTCCGCTTTGGATTTGTCCGCGTAACGAAGGATTTTTCCTTTGTGCGCTCCAAAAAAATTGTTTTCCACAATAAAAAGCGAGCCGATTCCTGGTCCCAAACTGTAGCCGTGATTTTTTTCCGTGCCGATTTGGTCGTAAACGTTGTTGTAAATGTGAATTTGACAGCCACGCGAACGAGGCATTCTTTGCACCGCGCCGTGATAAAAATTGTGGTGCAACGTAATTCTTCGGTCTTCGCTTTGCGTAAACTTGTCGCTAGAACCCACAAGCGTAACTTTGTCGTGATTTGTAAACTCGCACCAAGAAATCGTCATGTCGTGAACGGCTTTCACGTCCAACGCGCCGTCGTGATTGTAATTTCTGTCCAAATCCACGCAAACGCCGTCAGAAAATGAACAGTGGTCAATCCAAATGTTTTCGGGAATAAACTCGCTCAAATACTCGCCTTTTGCATACGTTCCTTCCACGCTGATTTGGTCCGCACCCGCCTTTTTTTCCGAAAATTCAGGAATCTTCGTGTCAAAATCCGTGGAACCGTGCGCGTCCCAAAATTGAATATTTCTTATAATCACGTT
Source organism: uncultured Treponema sp. (assembly GCA_905233535.1). GTDB lineage: Bacteria > Spirochaetota > Spirochaetia > Treponematales > Treponemataceae > Treponema_D. The sequence continues at coordinate 40,295 of CAJOEO010000029.1, read as the reverse complement.
TTTTGCAGTATTCGTAGGACGAGCCTTTATTCGCAAACCACCATACGCCACACGCGCATTTTCCACGCCGATTATGGTTTTGTTAGAGCCGACATCGTACAAAAAATCTGCGTGGACTTTTTCGTGCGTTTCGGGATTAAACTCGTCAAAATAAGAGTGGTCAGAATCCGAAACAAGTCCATCGCTCAAATCCACCGTGCCAGAAAGCAAAATCAAACAAGCGTCTTCGGTGAGTTTTTCGGAATTCACCGCACCGCTGGCAATGGCGTTTGTAAACGCGACGCGCTTTTGTTTGGGGTCGGGAAACGCCTTGTCGTCAATTACGATTACATTTGTAGGGTATGTTAGATTTCCAGCGTCGGCAAAACCGCCCGTTTTTTCAACCGCGCCGCCCAAAACGATTTTTGATTCAGGCGAAAATTTGACTTTTTGCGCGTTTTCCGCAGAAACGTTCGGCGTTGCCACAACGTTTTCGGTTTGATTTTTCGGCTTTTCTTGCGAAATTTCCGCCGTTTGTTCTTTTTTTTGGCACGAAACAAAAACGATTGTCGCAGTCGCCAAAACGATTTTTGAAATTCTTTTCATTTTTCCTCCGATTTTTGATTTTGAATGCCGTATTTTGAAAGAAATGTGGAAACCGTGGTGGAGTATTTTTTTTCGTCCACCAAAAAACTAATCGCGTGGGGAGCGTCTGCAATCTGTACAAATAAATACTTGTCCGCTTGTTTATTCGGCATAAATTCCGCGCCCGCGCCATGCACTTGCACAAACGAACCTTCCGCACGCATAAAATTCTCGCCCGACATATCGAGCGGGACGGTTTCGTCCGCGCCACCGTGTATAAAAAGAATCGGGATTTGATTTTCACGTTTTTTGTTTACTTCTATTGCGTCAAGTGTGGATTTTTCGTTAAACGAAAAACCTGCAAGAATTCGCGCAAAAAAATCGCCTACTTTTATGACAAGATTCGCCGTGGGAATTTTCTTGTCATGTGTAAGTGTTTTGTAAATTATCGCTTGCGGAGAAGTAAAACCGCAATCCGCCACAACCGCGCGTACGTTTTGCGGCAAATTGAACGACAGCGACATTAAAACGGTCGCACAGCCCATCGAAATTCCGTGCAGAAAAAGCGGTTTTTCTTCGCCGTAAATTTCATTGATTTTTCTTGTCCATTCAAGCAAATCGCGGCTTTCTTTTACGCCAAACGTGATGTATTTTCCTTCGCTTGCGCCATGCGTTCGCTGGAACGGAAGCACAATATTATAGCCTGATTCATGGTAGAATCTTGCAATACCTGTAAATTCTCTTATGGGGTCAGAATGATGTCCGTGCATCAAAAGAACAGTACCTTTTGGTTCGATTTCGGATTTTAGCGTGTATGCAACAAGTTTTAAACCGTCAAAAGATTCAATCGAAATCGTATCGGGGCGCTGATTCCAAAACCAAACGCGCTCAGATTCGTAGCGTGCATAATTTTCTTCAGTAAAAAAATGGACTTTGTTTTGTTCTTCGGTGGGGTCGTTCCGCGTAAAATTCGGCACGAACAAAAGTAAATAAATCGCCAAAACGTACAAAATGCAAAAAAATAGAATCGTGGCGCAAAATGCAAAAACTTTATTAAGAAATTGTTTAAGTTTCATTTAATATTAAAAATTCTCCAAATATTCGCAAAGATTTTACTTTACATTCATTAAGCGAAATTCAAATTCGCGTTTTTGATTTCAGAAAATCGAAACGGCCATTTCGAGAGCCTCAATGTCCGCGAATTTCTCGTACAAGTAGCGTGAAGTTCGTTTAGCGAAGTCGAAACGCAGATTCAGCCGAGAACGGTGCGTTCGATTTCAAACATTTGACTTCTATACAAAGACGAAATATTGTGTCCGTAATCCGCAAGAAGTTGAATGATGTTTCGGGCGTGTTCCTTTGTGTCAGTGCCGTTTAAGCGGTCGCCCGCGTCGCCAAGCCCAGGCATAATGTAGGCTTTTTCGTTCATCACGGGGTCAAGCCAAAGCGTGTAGCAAGTCAGATTCGGCAGGGCGCGCGTTACGCGAATCGAGCCTTTGAGCGTTGAAATCGTGTTGAAAAACGCAATCGACGCGGGCTTTACGCCCTGTTCCTGCAAATACTTTACAACCGTAACAAGCGAACCGCCCGTGGCGTTCATCGGGTCGGCAAAAATCAAATCTTTTCCGTTCAACTGCTCCAAATCAAAAAACGATTTGTCCAAATCCAAAATGTATTCCATATTGCTTTCGTTTTTTGTGTCGTTTCGGCTGATTTTAAAAAGTGCGAACGGCGTGAGGTAGGAATCTTGCGAATATTCTTCGATTTCTTTTGAAATAATCATACTCGGAAGAAGCGCGCCGCGGAGCATTACGCACATTACGGTATTATGGATTTTATGGTCAATATTCGGGATTTTATGAACAGCATAATTTTGAACTGGAAAATTCACTGGCGTTTTTACGATAATGTGTCCTTTTTTGTCGGTCTTTTGATTTATGTACGCCATTCTAAAAAGCATTTCGTAGGCTCTCTGACTGTAATACATAAATTCTTGATGGTCTGTGCGCACATCTCGCAGTTTTGAAATCACGCGGCTTGCTTCCGCCTGCGCCTGCTGCTCGGTTTCAAACGAATAGACTTTGATTTTTGGGTGCTTTTTACAAATCAAGTGCATTTCGTGTCCCATTTTGTCGAATCCGTCGATGATTTTTTCTTTGTCAACTGGCTCAAAAAATTTCATCGTGTTTTTGAACATTTCGTCAAGCCGCGCCAAATCCGCAGAATCTTCTTCCGTCAAAAATCCGTCCAAATCCATCGCTTTTAGAATCACTTTATTATTCATAAAAAATCCTTTTTTTTATGTATTTTTTTGGCGAAACCGCCGCGTCGCTTTTTTCCCAGTACTTTTTAGGGCTTTGCCCCTAAAAAGTGCAGAAAATGATAAAGTATTTTCTGCGAGATTTTGCTCTGCAAAATTCGACATCTCTACTATTCGACTTTGTAGGTTTCGCCGTATTTTACGATTTCTACATTCGGAAAACCGTTTTCGCTCAGGTGATTTTTCAAAAATTCCTGCGAGTCCGTTTCGCCGTGAACCAAAAAAATCTTCTTTAGGCGGCTTGTGTCAATCGACTTTAGCCATTTCGTCATTTCTTCGTAGTCGGCGTGCGCGGAAAATGCGTTTATCGTTTCTACGTCCGCTTTTACATCAAACTCATCGCCCATAATTTTTACGGTTTTCGCTCCGTCGCGGATTTTTCGCCCAAGCGTGTTTTCTGCCATATAGCCCACAATTAGAATCGTGTTCCGCGGGTCAGAAATGTTGTTCGCAATATGATGAACGATTCGCCCAGACTCGCACATTCCGTCCGCGCTGATAATCACCATCGGTCCTTCTTTTTCGTTGAGTTTTTTTGATTCGTCCACGGAATTTACAAAAGTAAGCGAACCGAATCCAAACGGATTTTTGTGGTGCTGCAAAAACGCTTCGTGAACTTCCTGACTGTAACATTCTTGATGAACTTGAAAAATACTCGTCGCATTTACAGCCATCGGCGAATCTACATAAATCGGAATCGGCGGAATCTTCTTTTTGTCAACGAGAATATGAAAATAGTATACAAGTTCCTGCGTCCGCTCGATTGCAAACGACGGAATTATGATTTTGCCTTTTTTTTCGATTGCGCGACGAACGATTTTGCGAAGTTCGTCCATCGCCACGCTTGCAAGTTCGTGCTTTCGATTTCCGTAGGTGGATTCCATAACGATGTAGTCGGCGGCGGGAAGTTTTGTGGACGGGTCGCGAATAATCGGCTTGAGTTTGCGTCCTAAATCTCCCGTGTATAGAATACGAAGTTCGTCTTTGCCTTCCCGCCTGTCGTAGCCGCTTCTGCGCTCTTCACCTTTGTATTCTGCCTGTTCTTCGGGCGTGGCTTTGCGTCTGTCGCTGCCGTCGCGTTTTCCATCTTTCTTCCAGCTAAAAAGTCTGCCCCACCCGCTCGATTCTGGACGAATTCCGCCTGCGGAAATTGGATTTCCAAAATCGTCGCGCTGTCCTTTGATTGTGATGTAAACGAACGCGCTTCCCAAAATGTGTCCTGCGTCAAAAAATTCCAGCTGAACATCGGGCGAAATGAACATTTTTCGATTATACGAAAGCGTGATGATTTGGTCGGTTGCTTTTACCGCGTCTTTTTCCGTGAAAAGCGGATTCCAGTTGAATTTTGTGCCTTTTTTCTGCGCCTGCTTTCGCAAATATTCTGCGTCGCGCGCCTGAATTCTCGCGCTGTCCATCATAATCAAATCGGAAAGGTCGCGCGTTGCGGGCGTGGCGTAAATGTTGCCGTTGTAGCCTTTTTTTATGAGAACTGGCAGAAGTCCAACGTGGTCGTAGTGTGCGTGCGTCAAAATCACCGCCTGAATTTTATCGACGGCAATGTCGAAAGTGCGGTTTTTTTCGTCGCTTTCGGCTCGCTTTCCCTGAAACGCCCCGCAGTCAATCATAAAAGAACGCCCGTCAATTTCAAAAATGTGCTTGGAACCCGTAACTTCCTGCGCCGCTCCCAGCGAATACATAAAAACCGCCATAATGCCTCCGAAAGAACTATAGAACAATAACGAACAATTTGATTTTTTAATTGTATTATGAAAATCAGAATTCTCAAAAGAAAATTTGAATCGGCGGATTTTTTGATGGATTTACGAGAACGCGAGATTCTTTTCAGATAAAATATATAGTTGAAGACTATCGTCCGTTGTTTTATTGTCTACAAATATTAGACTGAAAGATAATGAAAACGATACTTAATGAAGACTTGAAACTTTTTGACGAAAAGTTGAGGACTTTACGGAAGAATAAAAACATATCTCAAGAAAAATTTGCAGAAATCACGGAATTAGACAGAACCTATATATCTGGACTTGAACGAGGTCTTAGAAATCCGTCTTTTTTAATAATAAAAAAATTAGCATCAGCACTAAATGTAAATCCAAGTGAATTGTTTTAGATAGGAAAAAATATGTATACAATGCAACCAAATAAAGATTTTATAACAATTCATAACAATAAAAAATTGATAAATGATTTTTTGTGGGAAGTTATATATTCTCAACATATAGTTATGAATAAATGGTCGGAAATCACTAATCAAACCCCTAATTTGAAAATCGGTTATCCAGGTCAGCATTTAGCGTCTTTAATCACAGGAGTAAAAGGAGAAACTTCAGTTTCCGAATCATCAACTTTGAATTCACCAGTTTTCGCAAGGCTTCAGCCTGAGAAAACTGACTGACCTGTGAGGAAATGACCGATTTCCGAACAGGTCTAATATGTGGTTTTATTTTTCTTTGGTTCTGCTATAGAAAACGAACATTTTTTGTGACAGAGAAATCTGCTTGATTTTTTAGAGAAAACGGCTTATTATGGAGATAGTGGGATTGCCCACCAAGGAGGATTCAATGCCACTTGCAGCAGTTCGAACATACGACACAAAAATAGATATGAAAAAGCGAATTACGCTCAGAAACTCTAAGTATGAATACTATCACGTACAGGAATTTGAGGACGGTCGGATTATGCTAGAACCTCGGGAGCTTGTAGTTCCCCCTGAAATATCACAGTCAACGCTTGCAATGATGGATTCCGCCATGCTTAATTTAAAGAACGATAAAGTTTCTGAGCCTGTAGATTTAAAGGAGGCTGAACAATGAGAATCGTGACAAAAGAACAAGTACGCTCACTGAAAGCACCGGACAATCTGCTTTCTTTTATACTGAATACTCCAAAACCTGATTTTACGGAATTGAACCGTCTTTCAAAACAGTTTGAAGAGTCCATGAAAAAAACTCGAGAAGAAGACTTACAAAAAATATCAAAGGCGGTGCAGGAAAAATGATTGTTGAATTCTCCGTCCTTGATTCTGAACTGTATTCTGTGGAGCATATATCAAACAGTTCTCACGATTCTTCATTGATAAAAAACTTTGAGACAAACGACAACTCACGGGGGCTTGAATACTACCTAAAAGATGCAGCTTTGTTTGACGAAGAGAACAACTTGAGCCGCACATACCTTGTAAAAGACAAGGCAACTCAGGAACTGGCAAGCTACTTTTCTATTCGCACAGGATTGATAACAAAGCAGGTGGAAAATGAAAAATTCGATTCTATTCCTGCCCTTGAACTTGCAAACTTTGCCGTGAACACAAACTACAAGAAAAATCATCCCGATATAAAACTTTTGGGATTCTATATGTTCAGAAATTTTATAATCCCTTTAGCAGAGTGTTTCTGTAAATACATCGGAATCCATGCCCTTTACATTTATGCTCTCCCGAACGACAAACTCATTGACCATTACTCAAAAATGGGATTTTCACGTCTTCCGCCAGAACAGGAGCAGTTCGTGCAGTTCCATGTAAAGCCAAAGTACGATGACGGCTGTATCTTTATGTATCAGATTTTGTAGGATAAAAGTTCATGCAAATATCTTCTTCCAGTACAAAAAACATTCGTTTAAATGAGCATGAGGGGGAAAGCCTTCCCCCTGGTCTCAACCCGCAAGCGGTTTTCGACACACCCCCTTCTTCTAGGGGCTCTGCCCCTAAAACCCCGGAAACTTTTGCGGAGCAAAATGTCGTTAAGCAATCGAAAGATTGCGGCTCACACGGATTTAGGATTCCTACGGAATCCAAAATTGCTAACGCAATTCCAAGAAAACTCAATTGTATAGATTTATTCTGTGGTTGCGGTGGACTTTCCAAAGGTTTCTTAGACGCTGGATACAATGTTTTAGTTGGAGTTGATAACAATCAGCCTGCATTAAATACATTCGAACTAAATAACAAAGGCGGAATTGCCCTAAATGCAGATTTATCTAAGCAAGAAACTTTTGACAAAATAAAAGAACTTGCAGGCAAAAATACCATTGACGTTATTATAGCAGGTCCGCCGTGTCAAGGGTTTTCCGTAACTGGACCTCGTAATTTTGATGATTCAAGGAACAAACTTTATCTCGCTGTTATTGAAATCGTAAGACAATACAAGCCCAAAGGTTTTGTAATTGAGAATGTGCCGGGAATGGCAATGCTCTATGACGGCCAGATAAAAGATGAAATTCTAAAGCGTTTTAGAACTCTTGGGTACAACATTGAATGTAAAATCCTTTGTGCTGCGGATTATGGTGTTCCCCAAACAAGAAAACGTCTTGTTTTTATGGGAATTCGTTCTGATATAGGGCACCCCCATTTTCCAGAACCACTTTTAAATCCTGAAAATTACGTTACATGTAGAGAAGCAATAGATGATTTGCCATCTCTTGTTGATGATATTGGACAAGAAGAATCTAGCTATTCTCAATCACCACGGACTGAATATCAGAAAAAAATGCGTGGTAATTGTGAGGTTCTTTACAACCATGTCGGAACGCGACATACAAAACTTGTAGTCGATACAATTTCTCTAGTTCCGGAAGGTGGAAATTACAAGGATTTACCAAAAGGGTGGGGAGAAAGCCGAAAGTTTCATGAAGCGTGGACTCGATATGACGGGAACAAGCCTTCTAAAACAATAGATACAGGACATAGGAATCATTTCCATTATCAATGGAATCGTGTTCCCACTATTAGAGAAGATGCACGCCTTCAGTCTTTTCCCGATGATTTTATCTTTACAGGAACTAAAACTCAACAAAATAGACAGGTAGGTAATGCAGTCCCTCCTTTATTGGGATATGCACTAGGTAAAGAACTTTTCACAATCATAAAAGGTGCAGCCAAATGAACAAGTATAAATCAATTGACTTGTTCGCTGGTTGTGGTGGATTAATGGATGGTTTTGAGCAATCTGGATTTTATGAAACTCTTGCTGTTGTTGAATGGGAAAAAGCTCCATGTAGTAATATCCAAATTCGTTTGAAAGGTAAATGGAAATATAAAGATTCTGATAATCGAGTTTTGAATTTTGATATTCAAAGAACCGATGAACTTTTCAATGGTTGGAAAGATGATGCGCTGTATGGCTCTCATACAGGATTGGATTCAATAATTAATCAAAGCAATGGAATTGACTTGATTATTGGAGGCCCTCCGTGTCAGGCATATTCCATCGCAGGTCGTGTTCGTGATGAAAATGGCATGAAAAATGATTACAGAAATTATCTGTTTGAAAGCTATTTAAAAGTTGTAGAACGCTACAAGCCAAAAGTTTTTGTTTTTGAGAATGTTCCTGGCATTCTTAGTGCGAAACCTGGTGACAGAAATATTATCGAAATCATAAAAGAGTCTTTTGATAATGCCGGTTATCAAGTTCTTGCTAACCTCAAAGATGCCCTCATTGATTTTACAGAATATGGAGTTCCTCAAAATCGAAAACGAATAATTATATTTGCAATTCGTAAAGATATTTTTGGCAAAGATAATTCGGTAACACTCGTAAAGAAATTTTATCAATCATATTTACCCAAATATAAAGTTTCTAAGAAGGCAACCGTAAAAGATGCCATTGGTGATTTGCCGAAACTGTACCCTCTAACGCAAGATGAAAAATATAATGGCAAAAGAATTTCAAATTCTCTTCCAGAGCCATTTGTTCCTAATCACATCGCCAGGTGGCAAAGCGCCCGTGATAGAGAAATCTTTAAACTTCTTACGGAAGATATAGAGAAAAAACAATACAAATATATAAGCACTGAATCGTTAAAAGAAGTGTACACAAGATTCACAGGTCATAAATCAAATGTCCACAAATATCATGTAATCAGATGGGATGAGCCTAGTAATCTGATTCCAGCACATCTTTATAAAGATGGTTTGCGGCATATCCATCCAGATTCAAAACAATTAAGAACGATAACAGTCAGAGAAGCCGCTCGACTACAAACTTTTCCTGATGATTACATATTTTATGGAAGTAATGTTGAACTTTACAAAATGATTGGAAATGCAGTTCCGCCTCTTTTTGCAAAGTGCCTAGCCTGCGCTGTAAAGGATTTTTTGACAAATGAAAAAGGAGAGTTTTAATTATGCCATATACTATAAAAAATGCACGTCCCGTATTGTTGAGTTATCTTGGACTTTCTGAACAAACTGCAAATTTCATTGCAGGTACAGACAAGTGGGGAATCCTATTCGAAATGGAATCGTTAAAGTGTGTGATTTTCATAATGCCGCTTGGAGAAAATACATCAAGTCCAAAAGTCTATTTTGACATTCGTGATAGTGGCGCAGAAAAATTCGTCGCTGCATGGCGTTTTGCAGAACAAAACGATTTGAAATTTTTCTGTTTAGGAGTTAAAGATGAAAACCAAAAATATAAAGAGCATGTAATTAGTGTTGAAGCAGATATAAATACAGTTTTAAAAGTGTCTGGACTTGAAAATGGCAGAAGAAGTGGCTCTGGTACACAATTAAATATTCCATCAAATTTACTTCCAAATGGAAATATTACACGAGGGAAATCAAATAAATTTGACATATTTTTTTCAGTTATAAAAAAGGAATATCTGTTTACATATCTTGAAGTATTTGATAATCGATTGTTCCAATTCATAAAAGCTAAAGAAAAGAATTTATCGGATGAATTAAATAATGAGATAAATTTACCATCCACCCACCCAGTCCAACTCATCCTCTACGGAGTTCCTGGCAGCGGAAAGTCTTATACCATCGCGATGCACCTAGAAGAACTGGGAATTACAAAGGAAAATGCATCGGAGTATACAAAGCGGGTGGTTTTTCATCCTGAATATACCAATGCGGATTTTGTGGGGCAGATTCTTCCACGCTCGGATACTAGCGGAACCACAATTTCATATCCTTTTGTACCAGGTCCTTTTACGCAACTTCTTGCCCTTGCATACACTCACAAAAATCAGAATTATGCCTTGATAATAGAAGAAATCAACAGGGGAAATGCGGCGGCAATTTTTGGCGAACTCTTTCAGCTGCTTGACCGTCTGGACAAAGACGAAGACGGAACTTCCAACGACTATAAATATACTTCTGGCTGGTCTTCCTATCCGGTTACGAACGACAGCATCAATCACGCAATCCGCAATATGTATGAAGAATGTGAAAACGAGCCTACAACGTATCCTGGCTTTGACCCTTTTATTCCAAAAGAAAATTTTGAGCATTACAAAGAAAACATCGGAATCCGCCTTCCTCCGAACTTTTCAATCTTTGCCACAATGAACACGAGCGACCAGAATGTCTTTAAGCTTGACAATGCGTTTAAACGGCGTTTTGATTTGGAGTTGATTCCAAATGTTTTTGGCGGTAAAGACGGAAAACTTACCCAAGAAGAAATAAATCAGCGCGACGCAGAAATTGAAGGTTTTGGCTTTACCTGGAACAACTTCCGCGAAGCCGTGAATGAAATCATCACATCAGACGAAAATGAATTTGACATTTCAAGTTTTGCAGACAGGCAGATTGGCTGCTGGTTCGTAAAAGCAGAGGATAAAAAAATTTCAAGGAAAACTTTTTTGAACAAAGTGCTTGAATACCTTTGGGACGATGTTTGCGGAGGAGAAAGCGAAATCTTCTTTAATCCAGATTACAAGACTCTTGCAGAACTCATAGCGGATGTGGAAAAAGAAAACAAAACTGATATTTTCTCAAAAGACTTGCAGGAAAAGATTAACTCAAAGAAAAAGTCGGAGTAGTAATGCAGAAAGCAAATTCTGACCTTGCCGAAAAGTGCGTATCCGAAGAAGCCTTGTATGACACATCATTTGTTGGAGTACATTTTTTAGACGGCAAATTTGAAATAAAATATCCTCTAGGCTATCGTCTTTCTTCTCTGGAAGATGAAAAACAGTGCCGCAAAGATATTTTAAATCTGATTCGCGTTCTCCGCCATTACAGAAGTCAGGACAAAGTAAAAAAAAGAAAGCCGCGAAACACTGCGGGCAGACACAGACTTTCCCCTTTATGCCTACATGGCAGTTTACAGCTGGTATTTAAAAAACGGCTATTATGTTCCCCGCGAAGTGATTTTCAAAAAAGGCGGAAACGGAAAAGTAAACTGGAGCAGAACGATAAAGACGACAAAGCCTGCAATCAACAATAACAACATCGTCTATCTTGACACCGTTATCCGAACTCAAAATTATAACGATGAAGAACTTGTCGCCATAATAAATCGTTTTTGCGTTTATAAGAGCTACGAAAAAATCGGCTGCCTTTTTTCAGGCAAAAGACCTAAAAAAGAAAAAATCAGGGCAAAAAATAAACTCTTTATAAATGTCTTGAATAAAAAAATTGATTCTACTTTCAACGATGAAGAGCGTGAACTTTTTGTGAATATGAAAAAAATTCTTGTTCAAGAAAGCAATCAGACAAGCGACAGGGAATTTTACTTTGGCACGACAAACTTTAATCTTGTTTGGGAAAAAATGCTTGACGACCTTTACGGAAACAACAGCGTGAACCACTCAGCAGAAAGCCATCCACACATCTATTGGAATAGCAACGAGTTTTCAAAGCCCAAAAACCTTACCCTTCGTCCTGACACCATTATGATTCATCCCAAGCGGGAAGATAAAATCTATATTCTTGACGCAAAGTATTATAAGGCTGGCGCAAACCTTGATGATGGAAATCTTCCTGGCGGTGAGTCAATTTTAAAGCAGATTGTCTACGCTCAAAAACTAAAGATGAACGACAAAAAAAGCATCTCCCATCACAAAATCTACAATGCATTCCTGCTTCCCTACGGAAAACTAGACGGAGAAGAAAATCTCCTTCCACTCGGCTCAACAAGTGAAGACTGGTACTCTGATGAAGAAATGAGTGCCAACGAACATCTAAAAATCCGCGCAATCAGATTAGACACAAAAAAACTTATGTACAATCACAAAAGCGCGGACGAATCTGTTTTTACCGCCCTTGCCGATTTAATAGAAAAGATGTAAAGGAATAGACCTGTGAGGAAATGACCGATTTCCGAACAGGTCTATTGTAGTCTATTGTCTACATTTTTCTGCGATTCGATTGAAAAAAAAAACGCGGGGCTTTGAAACCGCCGCGTTTTTCAAAAATCAAAGTTCTTCGCCGTTAGACGCAATCACGTTTTTGTACCAAAAGAACGATTTTTTGCGACTGCGCGAAAAGTCGCCCGTGCCGTCGTCGTATTTGTCCACATAGATAAATCCGTAGCGTTTGCGCATTTCGCCCGTCGTGAACGACACAAGGTCAATGCAGCCCCACGGCGTATAGCCCATCAAATCCACGCCGTCTTCTTCCACGGCTTTTTTCATCTCGGCGATGTGCGCCTTGAGATATTCAATGCGCGCTGTGTCGTCGCACGAGCCGTCCGCCTCTTTTTTGTCAATCGCGCCGAATCCGTTTTCCACGATAAACAGCGGCTTTTCATACCGTTCGTACAGCACATTCAGCGCGTATCGTAACCCCACGGGGTCAATCTGCCAGCCCCACTCCGTTGCTTTTACATACGGATTTTTCACGCTATGCACGCCAGTCGCCGCAACGCTCTTCGACGTGTCAATCGTAACCGAAGAATCCACCGCGCTCGACATATAATACGAAAATCCGATGTAATCCACCGTTCCCGTCGCCAAAATCGCCTCGTCGCCCGCCTCGGTTTTGATGTGATAGCCTTTGCGCGCCCATTCTTTTTTGGCATACGCAGGAATATGCCCGCGAACGTGCGTATCGCTGAAGAAAAACCGCTGGTGCATTGCGCTCACACTTTCCATCATATCTTCGGGACGACAGCTGAACGGATACGTCGGCACCATCGAAATCATACAGCCGATTTTAAAATCACGATTGATTTTTTTGCCTTCCGCCACCGCAAGCGCGCTCGCCAAAAGCTCGTGATACGCGCTTTGATACATCGCTTCTTCGGGCTTTTCGTATGTTGTGAAAATCACGCCCGAATTCGTCCAGCCGAAAATTTCGTTCGTGTAATTCATCTGATTGTTGATTTCGTTGAACGTCAGCCAATATTTCACTTTGTTTTTGTATCGCTCAAAACACGTTTTTGCAAAGCACACAAAAAATTCCACGAGTTTTCGGTTTGTCCAGCCGCCGTATTCTTTTGCAAGTGCAAGCGGCATTTCAAAATGCGACAGCGTAATCACAGGTTCAATGCCGTGCGCCAAAAGTTCATCGAACACAGAATCATAAAAGCGCAAACCCGCTTCGTTCGGCTCGGTTTCGTCCCCGCGCGGAAAAATGCGCGCCCACGCAATGCTGGTGCGGAAACACTTAAAGCCCATCTCGGCAAAAAGCGCGATGTCTTCTTTGTAGCGGTGATAAAAATCAATCGCTTCGTGATTCGGATAAAATTCGCCCTCCAAAACGCCGTCGGTAATGCGCCGCGGAACGCCGTTAGCACCGCCCGTCATCACGTCGGTAACATTTGCGCCTTTTCCGCCTTCGTTCCAGCCGCCTTCAAGTTGCGTTGCCGCAACCGCGCCGCCCCACAAAAATCCCTTAGGAAATCCCATTTTTTTCCTCATCTTTTTTGATTTTGAATTTTTGAACGCTTTTCAAAAAAAACAAGGGCGAAAAAGCCCTTGTTTTTAAAGAATTTTTGAAATTCAGATTAGTTCTTTCGCTTGCGAACTGCGGCAAATCCTGCGGCGGCTGCCACAACTACAATCACAACCACAATCGGAGCGACTGGCACAGATGACGAGCCAGACGAAGACGCTTTTGCGTCGCCCGAAACGCCTTTGTACGAATCGATGTTGAATTTTGTCGCGTTGTAATTTGCGCCAGCGTCCTCGAAAACGCCGTCTTCGCTTCGCGGAATTCTGTTGAACGAACCGTCCGCGTTAAATCCTGCCTTATATTTTGCCGTATCGACACTTACAAAAACCGCGTTCGTAATCGTCTTTTTGGAAGCGTTCGCGCCGTTAAAATATGTGCTGTCGGAAATCTGCTCTGGGTTGAATTCCTTGACTTCTTTAATGTCGTCGCCGTCGCCGCCTTCAAGCGAAATCACGCCCGTCGTTTTGAATGTGCGCGGATATTCTTGCGCTTTGCCTTTTCCGTAAAGCGCGATGTTGTATTTTCCGTTTCCAAACGATGTTACATTTTCGAGTTGAAGACCTGGATTCGAGTTGCAGGTAATTCCGTTTACGCCGTTTCCCCAAACAATCGAATTTCTCAAAACGTGCGGAACATTGATTCCGTCGCCACCCATTTTGAATCCGTTGCCGTCGCCCTGCCCAGTTCCGTCGAGTTTTGTTCCGTTCGCGTATGTGATGCAGTTGTCAAGAAGCGTCGCGCCGATTGGACCTGATTCGACTTTTGCGTACAAATCCCAACCGTCGTCAACATTGTGATGAGAAACGCAGTTTCTGAAAACATTTCCGTTTCCAACGGTGAGTTTTGCGGCAAATCCGTCAGCGTTGTTCTGCGCAGGGTCTGCGTTTCCAAAAGATTCGCAGCCGTAAACCAAATTGTAGCTCGGCCATTTGTCGAATGTTTCGCTTGAGCGTCCCGAAATCTGAATTCCTGTGTCGCCGTTTTCGTAAGCGTCCACCATCAAAATTCGGTTGTGATGCCCCGCAATCTGCAAGCCTTTTGTGTCGTCTGGCGTGTGCGTAATGTCGAGATTCTTGAAATCCCAATAACTTCCGTAAAGATTTATCGCAGAAACTTTCGCGCCCGACGAAGAGAAATCCAAAACAACGCGCTTTCCGTCTTCCGCACGTAGAACTTTTCGCGCGTTCGGCGTTCCGTCGTTTCCGCGTTCAATCGTAAGTCCGCCGTTAGAAATGTAGAGTTTTTCTCCAAGAATGATGATTTCCTGCCCAGGTTTGCAATAACTCAACGCAGAGCGAATGTCGAGCGGCTTTTCGCGGCTTCCGTTGCCAAGCGCGCTTCCGTCCGAAGAAACAAAAAGTTCCTTGCCTTCGTAAGTCATTGCAATTACTGTGTGTCCGAATGTTACTGATTTATAGTTCTTTTCATACGCTTTGAGTTCATTGTTGTACTGCGCGATGACGTGTTTTTCCTGCGGCTGCCAGCCGTCTTCGGGGTCAAATGTAACGAGCAAATCGTTGATTCCCTTTGCGTTTGGAAGTTTGAGCGTCGTTTTGTAATCGACCATCGCTTCCACAGGCGCGTCTTTGACAAGCGTTTTTCCGTCTGTCGTTGCAATCGTGATTTTGCCTTTTGCATTTGTGTTGAAAACGAACGGATAATTTCCGTCGTACCAAGTCGTCGGGCAATCGATTAGCGTTGTAAGCGGAACGAGCGTCGGCGGCTCTTCTTGCGCTGGCGGGTCGGCTTTTGGGTCGCTCGTAACAAACGAAATGTCGCTGAAAGTCGCGTTCACGCCGCGGGCAACTGCAAATCCAACATAAACGTTATTTTTATCCAACTGAAGAAGTTTTGTGTTGTCGGGGTCGTACATTATGTATTCTTCAACCGTATCTTCGGACGCGATTTCGCGCTTGTAAATCGCGTGGTAGCCCGTGTTGTCTTTTTTGAGCGTGATTCTGTATTTGTCGCCAGTTTTAATCGCGTCGGACGCTTGGTCGTAACTGAACGCCATCTGCTCGGATTTTCCGAGTTTTGAAATTCCCGCGTCTCCGAGTTTAATCACTTCGTCGGTCAAGCCCGAAACGAACCGCGCACCGAGACCGTTTTTGATTTCCTTTTTGTTTCCGTTGACGTGCGTCGTGAATTTTTTTGATATGATTCCCGCGCTGTTCGTGTACGCCACAACCATCGGCTCGCCGTCAATTCCAAGTTTGTCCATCGCAATCAAGCCGAATCCTTCCTGTCCGTCAGGCATCGGATTTTGAAAATCAACGGTTACAGTCGCGGTAAGTTCCCAGTTTTCTTTTTTAGGGTCGATTTTTGTGTAGTAAAACGAAAGTCCGTCAAAATACGATTCAAACTTTCCGCCTTTTTCAAGAATCGAGCCGTCGCTTCCAACGATGCAGGAATTCAAGCGGAATTTCATATCGTCGCTGTCGAGTATTTCGATTGTGTTTCGCGTGTCTTTTGTGGAAGTTCCAAATTCCGTGAAAGTCCAAATGCGCTCCGCGTCCGCGCGAACCGTCTTTTTCTGCGGCTTGGATTCGCTTTTTTCGCTTCCGCGAGTTGACGCAACCGTTACAAAAGTAACCGTTCCCTCTGGCAAAGAAATTTCCGTGCTGAATGTTTTTGAATCAAACGCAGGAAGCGCGACCGTTCCGCCGTTTGCATCGCGGTAAGAAACTACATATCCGTCCGATTCTGGCACGGATTCCCACGAAACTTTTACAGTGGAATTTCCCACATTCAAAACGGTTACAGCTGGCGGCAAAAGCGGCAATTTGTATTCAAACGTTTTTGGTTCGCTTAATTTTGCTTGCTCATTCTTGCGTTCCATTCCAACGGTAAACGTATACGTTCCAGATTTTTTCATTTCAAAAACGGCAGATTTTGATTCTTTTCGCGTTTTTCCGAATTCGTTTTTGCCGTTCACTCCGTTGTTGCCTTTCATTTCGACAAAGCCTTTATCCGCTCCGTCGTTTGAAGTCAGCGCATTAAAATTAACCGTAATTTCGTTTGCGCCCGTCTGCGAAACGTCCGTAATCACAGGGGAAGGAACTTCCTCCCAGGGTTTTCGTTCTGCATAAAGACTTCCTGCCGCAAGGAGCGACACAGCAAGAACCGTCCTAAACAATTTGAATTTCATGGCTTCTCCTTTGCCTATAAAAAAAGCACAGGTGGCAAAACCTGCGCTTCAATTTTACTTTGACATCTTAAAGCGAGCAAGAAAAAAGACTGTTATTTCATGTTCGCAAAGAAACATCATTATTTTCCGACTTTAATCTGATAGATGTAGCCCGCGCCACTCGTTGAATAAACGCAGTAAGTTCCGTCTTTTGAAACTTTCACTTCGTCAACGGTAATGTCTTTGCTTCCGTTTGCGCCCATTGTAATCGTGCCGATTTCTTCGCCTGATTCAAAATCCACAACATGAAGCGGGCGCGCGTCGCTCTTTGACGAACTTCCGCAATAAACGATGATTGAATCGCCTTCTTTTGCAGGGAACGAAATGTTGCGCAAATCCGCTTTTCCAGAACCTTTTGTAGTGATTCGCTTTGTGAAAGTGTCATCGCCCACGGTTACAGGGTCTTTTGTAATGTCCTGCACTTCAAGGGTTTTCTCTTCGCTTGCGTTCAAAGAAAATCCGTCTTCCGCTGGAGTAACCGCAGTCAAAACGCCAACTTCCAAATCGTTCGCGCTAAGATAGATTCCCTCGATTTGCTTGTTGACCAGTTCCATGTTGAGCGCAGGAGCGGCCGCAACTGGCTCTTCTGCCGCTGGAGCGGGAGTTGGTGCAGGCGTTTTCGCAGGAGTTTCATTTGCAGCAGGAGCAGCTGGAACAGGAGCGGGTTTCTGCTCCGCTTTTGAACATGATGAAACAGCCAACAACAGAGCCGTTGTAGCAACAAACGCTGACGCAACCTTGATTTTCTTCATAAAAAAACCTCTCAATAATTTTTTGTTACGACATTCTATAAGATTTATAAAATCATGTCCATTTTGCACAAATCGCTATTAACTTTTAGTGATTAAACGCCGTTTTTATGCGCCAAAAAACAAAAAATCTTGAAAAGATTTTTAAATCTCGAAGATTGTTAAAATCATGCGGGAATTTTTATGATTATTCTTGCGCCGCCGCCGTCCGCGTTTTCTGCGCGAATTTCGCCGCCGAGCGAACGAACGATTGCTCTCGAAATTGCAAGTCCTAGCCCGCTTCCGCCCGTGCGCGAATGTGCCTCGTCTGCGCGGAAAAATCTATCAAAAACTTTGTTTATCGCGTCTTCGGGGAATCCGTCGCCGTTGTCGGTCAACGAAATCAAAACATCGTCGCCGTTTTTTTCTGCAAACGCAAAAATCTCGCACGATTCGCCCGCATATTTCACCGAATTTGAAACGACCGCCGTCAAAACTTGGTGCAGAAGTTCAGAATCCGTGTTTGCCGTTGCGTTTCCGTCGATTTTGATTTTTAGATTTGGCGCAATCGTGGAAAATTCGTTTTGAATTCTAAAAAGCAATTTCAAAATGTCCGTTTCTTCTTTTTTAATTTCCACGCGAGAATTTTCCAAACGCGAAAGTTGCAAAAGATTCGCCGTAATCGCTTGCATTGAACGCGCTTCTTTTCGTATAGATTCAAGCGATTTTTGAAGTTGCGCGGGGTCGTCTTTTCCCCAACGCAAAAGAAGATTCGCTTGCCCCAAAATCACCGCGACGGGCGTTTTTAATTCGTGCGAAACGTCGCTTGTAAATTGGCGTTCGCGTTCAAAATCGGATTTTAGACGCGCAAAAAGTGCATTAAACGCAATCGCGATTTCGTCCAACTCGTCGCCAGTTCCACGAACGGGCAGAAGTTCGCCAAGATTTGAACTAGAAATCCGTTCCGCGCTTTTTGCCAATTCGCCAACGGGACGCAAAACGCGCCGCGTCAAAAAAAACGAAAGCAAAAACGAAAACGCAATTATCGGAAAAATCGCAAAAAGAATCGCCAACGGTAGCCCCGAAAAAAGTCGCTCTTCCACGCCTCCGTCCAAACTGATTGCGCAAATCGCCGTCATTTCGTTTTGTTCAAGCGAAAAATACAAAATCGCAAGGTCGCCGTCCGTAAAAAATCCTTTTTGAACGAATTTTTTTACGCGCCCGCGAGAATCTGGCAAAACGGGCAGAAACGGGTCGTTTGTGGCAAGAACGTTTCCGTTTAAATCGCAAACCAAATACGAAACGTAAAACGGCAACGGTTCAAAATCAAAATTTGGCGCAGAATCCAAAATCGTTTGGCACGCAAACAAAAGTTCTTTTTTTTGTTCCGAACGAATCACAGAACGCACCACCAAAACGAACAAAACCGCAAGAAGAAGAACGGACGCGGACAAAATTATGCAAAATCGTTTTGAAAGTCTTAGCGAAATGGAAGAAAACGAGCGCATTTTATTCCCCGACGAGAATAAATCCAGAACCGCGCACCGTTTGAATCTGCTCCGCGCCGATTTTTGAACGAAGATAACCGACGTAAACGTCAACGGTGTTCAAATCCAGCGTGTGTCCAATTCCCCAAACGTCGTCGATTATTTTGTCGCGACTTAAAACTTTGCCCGCGTTTTCCAAAAACGTTTTTAGCATCAAAAATTCCGTTTTTGAAAGATTCAACGGAATCGAATTTACGCTCGCGCTCATGTTCTGCACGTTCAATTCGATTGAACGAACGCGCAAAATCGTTTCGTCTTTTGAAAAAGAAGAACGGCGCAAAACCGCGTTCATTCTTGCCAAAAGTTCCTCGATTTCAAACGGCTTTGCAATGTAATCGTCCGCGCCAGAATTCAGCCCGTTAATTTTATCGATTGTTTCGCCACGCGCAGTTTCCAAAATCACAGGCACATTGCTTTTTTCTCGAAGACGGCGCAAAACCTCAAGCCCGTTCATTTCGGGAAGCATAACGTCCAAAAGAACAATGTCAAAATTGCCGTCCGTCGCTTTTTCAAGCCCGCGTCGTCCAGTTTTTTCCCAATCCACAAAAAATCCTTCGTGCTTTAATTCCGCCAAAACAAAATCCGCAATTCCTTCGTCGTCTTCAATAATTAAAACGCGCTTCATAAAAACTCCTTTTTTTGAAAAATTGAACGGGGTTTCGACTACGCTCAACCGCCGTTTTCATGGTGCATCAAACTCGCGGTGGTTGAGCCTGTCGAAACCATTTCATTGAACGATTTTTTCGTTCGATTTTGATTGTTCTTGATTTTTTACAACGCACGGCGAAAAAAATGTTTTCATTAAAACGCCGTCAAACGATTTGATTTTTTCCGCACGAATCAAAACGCGCTCTTTTGGGGAAAATGCAAAAAATCGAACCAAATTTCCGCGTTTATTGAAAAAAAAGTGCGTATTTTTGTCGAGCGGTTTTCCGTCCAAAAAAATGTTTTCTGCAAAAACAGAACGCGGGTCGAGTCCGCAATTAAAAACGATGTCCACGCAAATTAAGCCATTTTCTAGTCGTTCGGCACGAACAAAACGCGCAAAAAATTCGCCGTCGTTTTTTTGCATTCGCATTCCGCGCCAATTAAAAGATTCGGCGGGTGGCTTTTTTGGAGGAGGTGGCGGGGGCGGATTTTTTTTTGCAAAAATCGGCAGATTCAAAATTAAAATCAAAAAAATCAAGAAAAATCGATTCATGGATTTATTTTAGCGAGAAATTTTGCGTTTCTTCATAAGAAATCTCTTAGAAATCTCTCATTCGTTTCTCAAGATTCGCGGATTTTTTGGCGGTATATTTTTAATCATCAAAACGAAAACACGAAATCAAAAGGAGTTCAAACATGAAAAAATCTTTTAAGGCAATGGCAACAATGACGGTTTTGGCGATTATGGCAAGCGCGAACGTTTTTGCAGACGACGCAAAACCCGCACCACAAAAAACAGAAATGCAAAAAGGCGAACGCAAAAATCCACCAAAAATGAGAATGAGAAAAATGCCTTTCTGCGATGGCGAACACCTTGTAATCGGACAAGTAAAAAGCATCGACGAATCAAAAAATCGTTTGACGATTACAAACACGGACGGAAAAACGGTGGAAGTTTCTTACAGCCCGTTCACGCGCATTGCACTTGAACCAACAAAGGAAGAAATGCAGGCAATGCGCGAAAAACGCGCCGAGGCAAAAGAAAACGCTTCAAAAGAAAAGCCGCTTCCGCCACCCGCTCATTCGATTTCAGACATCAAAACGGGAAGTTGGGTTATGATTAGTTCGTTCAAAATGGATACAAAATATCCAAGCGCGCAAATGATTTTTGTAAAACAATCAAAATAAACAAAAAAAAGACGGCAAAAACGCCGTCTTTTTTTTACCAGTTCCAATCAAATTCTTTTAGATGAACGCCCATTTTATTTTGTGCGTATTCATAAGCTTCTTCTTTGGAAATTCTTTTTTCGTTCAATTCTTCGTCATTCAATTCTATTGCATTCGTTAGATTCATAATATTTCTCCTTTGCGATTTTTTCGCATACATTTATTTATACGAATCACTTTTTTAAAAGTCTAAAAAATCTAAAAAAAATCGGAAACTTTGAATTGTCAAAAGTTCCCGATTTTTTGATTTTAAAAGGAAGAATTATTTTTTGTGGCGACGGTCGAGTTCGTCGTAAACGTCTTGCCACGAAACGCCCTCTTTGTGAAGAAGAACGCTCACAAAATAAATCAAATCCGCCGCTTCCCAAATCACGTCGCTTCGATTTTCCGCTTCGTCGGTAAGTTCTTCGGCTTCTTCCATGATTTTTTCGCGAACACGTTTGTCGTCAAGCGTTGCCGTGTAACTTCCTGGTCGAGGATTTTTGAAACGTTCGGCAATGATTTGCGAAAGTCGTTCAAGGTTCGATTTTTCGCCCGCTTCCGAAGAAAAACACGTCCAACTTCCCGTGTGGCACGTTGGACCTGAAGGAATCACGGTCGCCAAAACGGTGTCGCGGTCGCAATCGGCACGCATTTTGACGATTTTCAAAAAGTTGCCGCTCGTTTCGCCTTTTGTCCAAAGTGTGTTTCTCGTTCTGCTAAAAAACGTCAATTTTTCGGTTTCAAACGATTTTTCGAGCGCGGTTTTGTTGGCGTAGCCCATCATCAAAACTTCGCCCGCAACCGACTGCGCAATCACAGGAATCATTGTGCCAACTTTTTCCCAATTCAAACACGAAATAAAAGAATCTTTTAAGGAAACTTTGCCCGTGTACAAAGCCATTCCAAGTTGAACGTCGCAACCGATTTTTTCGAGTTCTGTGATTTGTTCGATTGAATTTACGCCGCCCGCAACAACAACGCGACAATCCACCGCCGCCCGCAACGCTTTGCACGCTTCCAAATCCGTGCCGTTCATACAGCCTTCTTTTTCGACCGCAGTAAACAAAAGTTCCGAGCAGAATTTTTGCGCCGCTTTCGCGCCTTCGATTAACGGAATGTCCACGGTTTGAGTCCAACCTTTTACGGCGATTTTTCCGCCAATGGAATCAACGGAAATAATCACGCGCTGTTTTCCGATTGCGTCGCAAAGTTCTTGCAAAAATTCTTCGTTCAAGATTTTTCCGTCCGCGATTTTCCAAGCAGCACTTCCAACGATAACTTTTTCCGCGCCAAGCGAAATTAGTTCTTTCGCCTTTTTTACGTCGCGGATTCCGCCACCAACGCGCACGTTTCCTTTGCGCAGAAGCGATTTTAGAATAGGCGTATTTTTTGTGTTTCCGTTTTCGTCCGTATTTCTTAACGCCTGGTCCAAATCGATTACAGCGACTTCGCCGAATTTATTGAAATCCGAAATCAAATCTTCAGCGTCATCGCGCTCAATAACCAAATCCTTGCCGTTTTTAAGTTGAACGACGTGTCCATTTTTCATGTCGATTGAAGCAATTACCATAATGCGCCGATTATAGCGGAATTTTATAGGAAATACGATTTATTTTTGAAACAAATCGCTGTGGCTTCCTGTGTCAAAAAGATTTAGCAAGCTGTTTAACGACATTTTCGAGTTTTGACATATCCTTTCCGCGCTTTTTTGCAAGTTTATAAACTTTTTGAAGCGTTTTCCGTATTTTACCTTTGTCATTTATTTAAATCCGCCCACATTTCGTCTAAATCTGTGTATCCCTTATATTTTTCTGGGTGCTTTTCCATATATTTGGATTCGCGAAGAGCCGCTTTTAGCGCGCGCGACGGTTTGTGAACTCCGTCGATTGTGTCGTCGGTTTTATCGAAGAGAATCGAAAACAATGAAGAAATTTCCCGATTTTCACGCCGTTTTCAGCGATTTTTCAAAAATCAAACTGCGTGTCTTCCATTTTGTCCAAAAATTTGTTGAGCGATTTTCTGCAATTAAAAATGAGCCGTTTTTTGATTTCGTCGCAAATCTGACGCGATTCGGGCGTTTCTTCAAGAACGACGATTGGCGCGTTTTCGGGAACAAAAAGTTGATAAACTTCCACATTCAGCGCGTCCGCGATTTTCACGAGCGACTCTGCACGCGGAAACCGCCGTTTTCCTTCGATGTCGTTGATGTTTTGGCACGACACGCCGATTTTTTCCGCGAGCGTTTCCTGCGTAAAAATCCCTTTTCTGTATTTTTTTATATTTTTCGATAGCAAATCTTTCAAATCGTATTCTGTCATACTTTCATTTTGCTCTATCAAACTGCAAGTATTTTTCCGCAAAAAAAATAAATCACTCTATCGTATTTTGATAGAGTTGCGGAACTAATATGGGAATTTGCCAACTTTAATTTGAATTGCATAAAGCAGGCATTTTTTGTTTGCCAATTATAGTTTGTATACTGAATTATTTTGTTGTACAATCGACGCGATTTTGTAGTTTTTAAACCCAATAGAAAATAATCAAACCAATACAAGGAGTAAATAATAGATGAAGCAATTTTTTTTGATTCTGTTTACTGTACTTGCAACAACTGCTGGTAATTTTTTTATTTCAGATAGACAGGCAAAACTATTTAATGATGAAATCAGCAAACTTTCCGCAAGCATGAACGAACAAGTTTCAAACCAAACTGCACTGTTCTACCGCACAATCGGTGAAAAAATACCCGTCGTAGTTCCAGAAGATGACAAGCAAAAATTTTCACAGTTGAAGACAAAAGCTGATGACTGCTTTGCTGCGGAAACACTTGGAACTGAACTGAAATCAGCGAAAGAACTTTACTACGATTTTGTGAAAACAACTGCGCCGTGGGTTCAAGATGAACTTTTTGCGGACATTTCAACCGTAAAGTATGAGCTGGATTACCTTTCAATTCTTGACGACTACGACAAAAACAAAGACATCGATAAGACAATCTCTATGCTGGGCGACTTCATCTTTACGAACAGCGAAAATGAAAAGATTGAAGTTCCAGAGAAGAAATATGAAACGCTTATAGCTACCAAGAAAGATTCCTATGACGCAACTATAAAAAGCCTCAACGAAGAAATGCAAAACGCTTTCGCTGAGCCGAAACCACAAATCGAATTTTGGGAAAACATCGCAAAGAAAACAGAGCCGTATGCAAATGATGAAAATCTTTCCGAAAATCTGAAAAAATTGGGCGAATACATTTCGGAATGTACGCTTTACAAGCAAATTGAAGATGAACTTTCGATTTTGCAGAAAAATCTTTCGGCGGAAGAAAATCAAATGGAGGAATCGATTTCGCTTTATTTGCAGAGAATTGCTCTTTGTTCCTATAACGCAGAATCGCTGAAATTATTTGACAAAAGCGCGATTTTGGATTCTGTAAAAGACTGCTCGGAAAAAGCGGAAAAGTCAAAAATTGCCGTAAAAAACAAAAGCGAACAGGAAATTTTGAACGAACTTGAAAAGACTTTCGATTATTGCGAAAACGAAATAAACGCGCTTACGGAGAACACAACTTCACTTCAATCGATTTCTATTTTGGCGGCTTCTCTTTCATCTTTAAAATCGACTGCAGGTCAACTGACAACCGTTGACAATTCCCAATTCATTAACAAAATCCGAGAAAAAGAAAATCTACTAAACCAAAAAGAAGCAGAGATAACATCTGCGATAGCAAAAAATCAGGAAAAACAAAGCGAAGAAGAACTTTTTGCGCAAATACAGAAATCGCTTGAAGTTTGCAAAAGTGAAATTTCAGAATTGGCGGCAAACACAACATCTACAGAGATGATTCCGATTTTGGCAACGCAACTTGCGAATCTGAAAAACAGCGCGTCGAATTTGAACATTGTTGAAAACACAAAAGTTCTGGAGGAAATACAAGAGAACATCGCTCTTCTGAACAAAAAGGAAACAGAAATCACAGACACGCTCATAAAAGAAGGACAAGACAAAGCAAAAGAAACAAAGAACAAGGAGCTTTTTGCGCAGATAAAACGCTCTTTCGATTTCTGCAAAGCGGAAATCTCAAAACTGGACGCAACGACAGTTTCTTTGGAAATAATACCGATTTTTGCAAATCAGCTGGAAACTTTGAAACTGTCAGCGGCAGACTTGGAAGTTATCGACAACGCAAATCTCCTAAGCGACATTCAACAGAGCCTTTCGCTTTTGACAAGGAAAGAGGAAGAATTCACAAAGGAAATCGAACAAACACAAGAGCAGGCAACAATCGCACAGATGAAAAACGCGATTGCTACCTGCAAAAACGAAATTCCAAAACTTGACGAATCTTCTTCCGAAATGATTTCCGCATTATCGGCTCAACTTGCGTCGTTGAAAATCGCCGCAGGAGATTTGAAAAATTCAGGTGGCCTCGTCAGTGAAATAGAAAGCGTGGCAAATGACCTCAAAACAAAGGAAAAAAGTCTTTCCGAACAAATTTCCAATAAGAACGAAGCGGATTTGAGAAGTTACAACCAAAATTCGTTGAGGATAATCGAAAATACGAACAATGCGTTAAGTCAATACAATAAATTAAAGAATGGAATGAACGGTGCCCAAGAACAGGAAGCATACAAAAGCCTGATTTTGCAGCTTGAAAGACTGCAAGTCAATTATCTTTATGTTTCTGTGCAGAATCTATATCAGCAAGTTTACCAGGTAGCATGGAACAAACTAAATGACGGCAAAAAATTTGAAGTTACAAGCATCAGTGTCAAAAATGAAAAATGGGGGCTTTATGACAATTTTTAAGCGATTTGTTTTCTACATTGCGCTTCTCTTGGTTCCTGTCGCGCTTGGCGCACAGGCTCTGCCGAAAGAAACGAGTTATTATCGTCCGCACTATCAACGGTTGCAGAGGATTGGAACTTTATCACAGTATCCTACTCAGATTGGACGGCTGTCTGCCGTAAAAGCAATATCAGAAGCAGAAAGTCCTATAACTTTTGCAAAAAATCCTGTTTCCAGATTTGGTTTTGCAATGGAAGATGTTCTTAAAGAAATGATAAAGTCGTCGCAAGGGCGAAAAAATATTTGGCTTGATGCAGGCTATGGCGGCACCCACGGAATAGACGGACTTTTGGTTAGAAAAAATTCCCGTGGACAAGTTACAGATGTTAATGTCTATGAATTCAAATCTCAGAATGCAAAACTAGAATCTTGGACAAAAAACGGTCCTCAAATGTCCAAAAAGTGGATAATGAACAGTCTTAAAAAGAGTATTGTTGAAAAGGAAAAGAAGCTTTTAAAATTAGAGGATAAGATTAAAAAAGCTGAATCGAAAGGCAGGACTTTAGATGCAAAGAAGCTAAAAGAAGAGTTCTCTAATATAAATAAAGAGCGCAATCAGTTAAAACAAGCACAAAAGTTGATTCAGCAAGGTCGCTATGGACGGTATCTTTATAGGCTAAAATATTCCAATGGGCAAATTGTAACTGTTGCTCAAGAGATACAAGGAGAAAATCGTTTTGGAACTCCAAAGTTAGGAGCTGAAAAACAGGTAGAAAACATGTCTTTCTCTGTACTTGATAAAGACAATACTTCATTATCGCATGCACAGCGCAGGTTTAAGAACACCTTTTTTAAAGAAATTCGCAAAGAAATGATAAAGCAAGGAAGAACGCCAGAAGAAGCAGACCTTTTCGTAAAAAATATGCGAGAAAATGGCATAGACATAAAAGACTCTGTTCAAAAGAAAGCACTTGCAAATATTGAAAAGAAGGGATTGAAGCTTCAAAAAGGAATGAAAGCAGGTTTTGCGTTGCTCGCCGTCGCTTCGGAAGTTGCTTCTATTTATCAATGGCAGACAGGCTCAATGTCTACATCAGAATTTGTGTTTGATTCGATAGCGAATGCTGCAAGTCTTGGTATGCTTTTTATAAAAGCAATAGGCAACAGCAATCCCATTACAACTATCATTTTCTGCGCTATCGACACTGCCAAGAATTTTTGGGCGTGGAGAAACGGAAGAATGAGTACAAGCGATTTTGTAATAGAAAGCATTGCGAATACGATTGGTTTGGTTGTTGCTTCTGTTGTTGCAACGGCTGTTGGTTCTATTGCAGCCATAGCATCATTAAATCCTATTCTTGGTGCTATTATTGGTTTTGCAGTGTTCACTGCCGTCTATACCGTTACAAAATGGATTGTAAAATTCATCGGCAGGGCAATCGTTGATCACTACGAAGCGATAAAACAGCCTGAACATTTCAGAATCATCTGCGACGATGTGCGCAGAGTGTGCAATCTTTGAAAAAGCAGTAGCAAGGGATATTTCGTTTCTTGCTACTTATCAAAGTGGATTTTGCAGTCAATCGTAATTTTCAACACGGCGGGGCAATCCCGCCTTTTTGTTTGATAAATATAGGTTTTATCCCATATTATAAAGGTATGGAAAAGAAGTTCTCTGTTGAATTCTATGAAACTGAAAAAGGAGAAAAGCCGTGTCTTGAATTCCTTAATACGCTTGAAGTTAAGCTTCGAGCGAAGGCTTTACGAGATTTAAAACTTTTGGAAGAAAAAGGAACAGAACTTCGTCTTCCATATTCAGAACATCTTGATGATGGAATCTTTGAACTGCTAACAAAACAAGGTACAAATATTAGACCTGTTCGGAAATCGGTCATTTCCTCACAGGTCAGTCAGTTTTCTCAGGCTGAAGCCTTGCGAAAACTGGTAAATTCAAAGTTGATGATTCGGAATCTGTATTTTTTCTTTGTCGGAAACAAAATAATCATAACGCATAGTTTTCGCAAGAAAACACAGAAAACTCCACCAGAAGAAATTGAACGGGCTAAAGAATATCGAAAGGAGGAAAAAAAATGACACTTACAGAAGCATTAAATGAACAGATGAAAGATGAATCTTTCAAAAAAGAATACGAGGCTCTTGAGCCAGAATATGAAATTATTTCTTCACTTATTGATGCTAGAAAGTCCTGCAATGTAACTCAGAAACAACTTGCAGAAACTACAGGAATTGCACAGTCAGATATAAGCAAAATTGAAAACGGTTTAGGAAATCCTACGATTAAATTATTAAAAAGATTAGCTGATGGTCTGGGAATGAATTTAAAAGTTGAGTTTATTCCAAAGAATCAACTAACAATGGGATAAATAAAACCTAACAAAGGTTCGTAGCCGACAGCGGATCAAGCCCGCTGCGGTACAACCAGTTGTTATGCTCACAGCCCACTGGGCTGGCTGGAGGAAACGATGGTAATCATAAAAATAATTAGTATATGCAGTTTTTTTACTCTGTTGTGTTTGTTAATAAAAAATCTGAAAGAATATAATATAAAATATAAGAAAATGGTTGATTTTCTTCGTCTCGAAAATGATACAGAAACGCTAAGTGCAATAGGATATAAAGAATTTTATGGAGAAGAATATGGATTACGAAAATCTTTTTCATTATCAAATGCATTCGACAAATTAGAACTTAAGTATAAACAAACAAAGAAAAATGAATATAAAGATTATAAATCTTATTTAAAACA
>CAJOEO010000029.1:0-11845 GCA_905233535.1 uncultured Treponema sp. | reverse complement strand
ATACTATATATATGATAAAATCATTTGGAGATTCTGAAACTGAAAAAGTTTGGAATGGACAAAAGTCGAAAAAACTTCCGCCGGATATCCACAAACGAGCATTTGCAAAACTGCTCATTCTTCATTCAGCGGAATCAGAAGATGATTTAAAGATTCCGCCAGGAAATAAATTTGAACATCTTGTGGGAAATTTAAAAGATTATTGCTCAATAAGAATCAATAATCAGTGGCGAATACAGTTTAAGTTTCAAAATAATGAAGCTTATGAAGTTCAGATAGTGGACTACCACTAAGGAGATTACTTATGGATGAAAAATTTGAACTGCCAAAAATTGGCGATATTCTTATGGAAGAATTTTTGGAACCTCTTGAAATAACACCTTATCGTCTTGCAAAAGATATAGGAGTTTCAACAAGTTCTATTTTGGACTTAGTACATAATAAAAGAAAAATTTCTGTAGAAATGTCTCTCAGACTTTCTAGATATTTTGGAACAACTTCTAAATTCTGGCTTAATATGCAGAATGAGCTTGATTTAAGAGAAGTCCAAGAAAAGCTTGGAAATGATTTAGATAAAATTCCAAGTTGTAAACAAATAGCATAACAAAGGTTCGTAGCCGACATCGGGTCAGGCCCGCTGCGGTACAACCAGTTGTTATGCTGACACCCGCTACTTGAGGCGCTTTTGGAGGAAAAATGTTTGAAACAGAAAATTATGGGGAATTACTAAAAGAAAAAATTCAGAGTGAAAAAATTGTCGGAATTTTTCAAGCAACAGAAGCGATGTCTATGACTCCAACAATTTATGTCATTGGAATAACAGACAAGAACCTTCATTTTATGGATTCAAATAAAAACATTTCAAAAGTTTCTTGGGAAGATATTTTTGAAATTAAAGTAAAAGGAAAAATATTGGGATTACAGACTCTTGTATTTTGTTATAAAAATGGTGAAATGAAAAAATTTCTTGCAAATACAAAGGGAAAAGGATTCCTATTAACCCAAGAAATGTTGGAATACTTAAAATCAAAGAATAATAATAATATTACTCCTGAGATTAAGAAAAAACAGTTAAAGCACAGAATACTAGCTTTTATATGTTTTTTGCTTACTTTATTAGCTTTTGCATTTACCATTACAGTACGAAAACATTTAACTGGATATTAAGGAAAAAAATATAAAAAATTATTACATAAAGCACGGTCAAGCCGTACTTTTTTTTATTTGACGAAATAAGTAAGTTATAATTATAATATAATTATGAAAATAAGATTTGAATGGGATCCAGAAAAAGCAGAAATAAATCTTAAGAAACATAATGTTTCTTTTGAAGAAGCAAAAACTGTTTTTTATGACCCCAATGCAAAATTAATTGCAGATCCGGACCATTCGGCAGAAGAGGATAGATTTATTATTTTGGGTATAAGTAATAATTCTAAAGTGCTGGTTGTTTGCCATTGCTATCGGGAAAATGATGAAGTAATCAGAATTATTTCAGCTCGAAAAGCAACTACAAATGAAAAGAAACAGTATGGAGAAAACTAAAATGAGAGAAGAATACGATTTTTCAAATGCAATAAAAAATCCTTATGTTGGAAAACTCAAGCAGCAAATTACAATCCGTCTCGATGAACAGGTAATTGATTATTTCAAAAATATGGCAGAAGAAACAGGTATGCCTTATCAGAATATTATCAATTATTATCTGCTTGAATGTGTAAAAGAAAAAAAACATTTGGAAGTTGCGTTTGCAAAGTAGAAACACATAACAAAGCTTCAAAGCCGACAGCGGGTCAAGCCGCGTGCGGTTTAACTCATTGTTATGCTCACAGCCCACTGGGCTGGTAAAGGGTGAAAAGGAAGTAAAAATTCAAGCTTTGGTACGAAGTCCACTCAAACAGATTCAAACGAGCAGAATGAATTTCTTACCGTTGCGGTAGATACATTGCAAAGCAACTTACAAGATAATTCATGTATAATTGAATATGGCGAACATTCTTTCATAAAAGTCCGCTCATTTGTGAATTACTACTATGCAAGAGTGCTTAATTTTTTGCATGTCTTTAACGGACTTCAAAAAGGTGTTCTTATTCGTAAAGAAAATGTGTCAGAAGAACTCTTGAAGCGGATTCAGGACGGAGCAAAAAAATCAAATAGGCTTAACAACAAGTTAAAAATTTCGATTTTCCGTTTTTACTATTTCTATTGTAACCGAAACATCTTCCACGCCGACTATTTCCTGAGGTTAGATAGCAAATCTTTCAAATCGTATTCTGTCATACTTGCATTTTGCTAGTCTAATACCCGTATTCACACCTATCAAACTGCAAGTATTTTTCCGCAAAAAAAATAAATCACTCTATCGTATTTTGATAGAGTTGCGGAACTAATATGGGAATTTGCCAACTTTAATTTAAATCAAAAAAGGAAGTAAAAAATGAGTAAAACATTATGCGTTATGAAAAAATGGACGATGATCTTTATTTTTTCATTATTAGCCCAAAATATATTTGCCTTTTCTTTTACTTTAAAAGGAAGTATTGAAGATGCCCTAAAAACAGGCGATGTTGCCACTCTTGAAAAAGAAATGAACAACCATTGGAATAAAAGGAATAATGAAAAGGACAAATTGAAGGAAGCCTTCAATGTATCCGTAAATGGGCACACGCCGCTCTACTATGCAGTGAAAAGTGGCAAATATGATTTAGTCTATAAAATGCTAGAAGTAGGCGCAAACCCAAACGAACCTCAAGGGGACGACAGATTTCCAATACTGCTTGATGCCTTGTGGTCTGAAAAACCTGATTTTAAAATAATAGAAGCGTTGATTAACAAGGGGGCTGATTGCAATTGGTCATGCTCTTCGGTAAGAAAAAACTTCAAAAATTATACGCCGCTGCTATTGGCCAGTTGGACAAAAGACACAGACATAATCAAGTTTATTCTAAAAAAAACAAGACAATATGATGTGCGCTGCTCGTTCACAAATGAAAATGGCACTTATGAGTACACGCCTGTGGAATGGCTGCTACTTTATTATAAACCTGAATTCTATGACATAGTAAAAGACCTTATCGAAAACAAGAAATGCGACATAAGTTATTTTTGTCGGTTTAAGAACTACATCTACACACCTGTTTTTTTTACCAGCGTACAAAAGGACAAAAAACTTCAAAAACTTGTTTTGAACAATATAGACATCGACAAGTTGCAGGATATAAAAATCACAAACGAAATAGAACTTAACGGCGAAAAGATAAAGCGAGAAGGTACAGTATTCAGCGGGCTTTGTTTTTTTTATGACCCAAAAGATTATGACTGTATGCAAATAATCCAAAAAATGCTGGAGAAAAACATCGATGTAAACGCTACATTCAAAATTGGAGATGATGAAGAAAGATTTCCTTTATTTAGTTTTGTCTGGAAAGATAATCCAAGCCAATATGAAGGAATCATAAGGAAACTCTTGGAAAAAGGTGCCAACCCGAATAAAGAGGTTAACCTAAAGGAAATCACAATCACACCTATGCACGCTGTTGCTTCAATTGGCGATGGTAATCTCTTAACGCTGTTGAAAAAATACAAAGGCGATTTGGAGAAAAAGGATTCTGCCGGGATAACTCCTTGGGATTACTGGAAAGGATATTGGGAAGGCAAAGACAAAACTTCCGCAGATTTGTTAGTCGATGCATACTTGTTCGACAAGAAAATAGACAACGACTTTTTATCAGGATTAGATTTGAGGGCGCGAACATCTGCTGAGAAGAGGGAAACAGTGCTTCAAGTCGCGATTGAAAACAACGATGAAAAAAACGCCATCGCAATTCTAAAAAAGCAACTTTCAATTTGGAGAGAAAAAGACAAAAATGGGAAAAACGCCCTGGAGTACGCACTGGACGTAAACCATTACCAAAAAGTTTCACGTGTCGTTAATTACATAATATTGGAGATGCACGAAAAAATTGGCGATTCACTTTTTTCTGTCATAGACAATGCCCTAAAAACTGAACAGATGGAAATTCTAAACAAAGCCCTTGCAAACGAAAATGACGATTTCTCTCAGATAAGATACCCAATGAAGTTTGGAAACATAACAAACAATGTTTCTCCAATTGTTTTCGTCGCTATGCAAAACGACAAAAAATACAACAAAAAAAAGCGTGTTCTTGAAATTTTAGCTGAGAATAAAGAGCGGTTCAGCAAAGAAGGTCTAAATGACAAATTTTCAGGGTACACGCCGATTCTATGGAACGACGACGACGAATCCATAAAACGAATTCTTTTGGAATGTGGCGCAGACCCGTCAATAAAAGATCCAGACGAGTTAAATGCTATCGATTTTGCGTTCAGAAAACACCAAGCAATAATAATCGAGTGGCTTTTGAAAAACGATGTGAAAATAGAAGATGCCGTGTTCAGTGCCATAGAAGGAGAACTAACTGGAGATGTGCGTCTTACGGAATTTTTAGACAAGGACACTGAGAAAAATTTTTTATCGCAAAAGAAACTAATTAACGAAAACGGCAACGAAATTGAATGTGGCGTTTTCGTTTATGTCCTGCTCACGAAAGGTTCAAACGGCGGAAACAACATAAATAGCCGAAAATTGATTTTGGACAAACTACTAGAGAGAGGAGCGGACATTAACGAAACCGTCACAGGCGGTAAATACGATGGTTGCACCGCCTTAATGATGTCAGCCATAAAAGGCGATGACGAAGCAGTCGATTTTCTGCTTTCGCATGGAGCAGACATCGAAAAATCGTCATCGGCAAGAAAAAACGCTATTTTTTACGCCTTGGAAAATCAGAACAGAACAGGAAACGACAAAATAGTCGACTCACTTTTGAAAAGCGTTGACTATAAAATCAAGGATATTCGAGCAGGAGACGGTGAAACACTGTTGATGTGTTTTTCAGCCTATGGAAAATTCGAACAATTCATCTCGCTCTTTTCAAATATGGTCGAAGAAAATCCAGACATCATAGAAAGAAGAGACAACAACGGAATGACACCTTTTCTGTATGCCGCATCATACAACAATGACTACAGAATTATGAAACTTCTGAGAATGTACGGTGCAGATGTTAATGCGCAAGACAATGATGGGAAAAACGCCGTTGTCCTTGCAAGAGAATTCAAGAACACAACGGAAGACAACAAAACGATAGAAAAGCGTTTAAACAGTTATGGAGTGTATGAAAAATGATTTACATAATAGGCATCGTTGTATTTGTAGTTTTGGCTATAATACTGTTCAAAATTTTGCAAGAAAAATTGGAGACTGCGAAAACGGTCTTGACACTTCTTGGAATTTTAGTTGCAATCATGTTGATTGTTACAGGATATTATTGCATATCCTACTATCTCAAGAAAAAAAATTTCCAAAGTTTTAACCTTGAAGAACTCAAGAAACAAGAATTGATTATCCAAAGAATCGATTTCAAAAAATTCCTCATAAGTGGAACAGAAGAAGCAGGAAAATACACCGACGAACTTCAAGTATATTTGATTTCAGGACACGCAACAGTTTCATTTACCGACATCGAGAATCTGCAAATAAACGAGACAGATTCAGACTACGACAACAAAATTCTCCGATTGAATTACTCAAAAAAGGACAAAAATGTTCCATTCAAAATCGATATCGTAATAAGCGAAAACGACATTTATAAAGTGGCACAATTCGAATCAAAAGAAATCAACATATTGGGATTCAAAAAGGATTTGATAAAACCAGATATGACTCAAGCGGAAAAAGTCGAAGCTGCAAAGGCAGACCTGAAGCGAGAATTTGAAAAGCAAATAATAGACACCACGTCGGTCAAAAAACTTGAAGAATCTGACATATACCAAACGTTTTTGACCCGCATGACAGAAATAATCTCTGGAATGTCAGACTGGCGTGATGTTCAAATCGATTTTTCAAGGGAATAAGGAATAGAATTTATGAAGAAAATTTTTAAAACCATATTTGTTGCTGGAATTTATATTTCACTGAATCTTCTCACAGGTTGCTCAGTTTCTGAATATATGAAAAACGCCGTGTTAGGACATATTCCATTTGCAAAGAATTTTGTTCAAAGAGACTTTTCGACATATACTTCCATAACAGGAGTGAGGGACTCCATGCAGCTAGTCACTGCAAAACAGCAGCTAGACTTCATAAATATCATGGACGGGAAGGACGGTCGCTATCTTGAAGTTTCCACATTTGAAGTCAAAGCAGGAATCGACTGCGCAAAAGTTCAGAGAACCGAATCATCGAACGGTGAAGTAAAATTCGATTATCCACCAGTTGAAATTTTCTCTAGTTCCAAGATTCATTCGGTTCTTGCAAGAAGCAATGCTGAAAAAAACGAGCCGCAGTTCTACGAAAACTGCATAAAACCCGTGAACATGGCTTACGAACAAAAGGCAAAAGATTATGCTGTTGAATTGGGCATATTGGACAATGCCAAAAAAGGTGCAGAAAACACTTTGAAGAATTTGACATCTGCAAAAATCAATTTAAACAAAGATTCATATAGTGAAAAATATGAAATTTTGCATTTACCATTCAAATTGAACATAAGCAATACATATTTTTCTGAAAAAAAAATGAAGAACGTTCCTCAAAAAAACGACAAATTCTACAGAGATGCATTCATAGTCGAAAGCGCAGGAAACGGAACTTGGCAGATTAGAATAGGAGATTCGGGAAGAACATTTGATGGAACATTTGAAGATTTCTACCAAAATGTATTTGAGACAAACACCGCTGAAAGCAATTTTCAAAAAGACAAAGTTGAGATTTTCAGATATTTCGACCCGATGTATCCAAAAGAATGTGAAGTTCTAGGATACGCAAGCGACCATTATAGGACAATGTTCGTTCTAAATGATGGTCACATATACTATGTTGATGCAGTTGTGGACAACGAACAGACTCTCATAAACGACATTTCACCTACAATGGTCTATCTTGCATCGTCTTTGCGAAAAATAAACGATGAGAAAATTGAAAACTACACAGACTACGAACAATACATTTCAAATTTCTTTGATGTTCAAGAAAGCATAAGGACAAATGATTCAAGAAATGCACTAAAAAACAACGTTGAACGCCTCATAAAAAGCAACTATATACGAGACTCAAACGAAAACCTTTCACAAGATGAAAAATATATTCTCGCCTTATCTGATGTAAAATCACTGGGAAGAACAGAAAACGAAAATAGCGTGCAACAAACAGGAGAGCAAGATTTTGATAAAACGACTGCCCTTATAAAGCAACTTCTTTTGTCTGTCGATGACTTCACAAGCGAAGAATCTAGAGAAAATGCAATAAGAATTGCTACAGACCTCGACACACGAATTTACCACGAAAAGAACAAGAAATCAGCCAATTCACAATATCTTGAAACATGGTTCTTGCAAAACAGCTTGCAATTCGGTTTGTCAAAAGAAACAATAAAAAGATACGAAGACGACATAAAAAGTGGAACAACATACATTGCTTCCCGTCCTATGATAGCAAGACTGAGCGATTCAGAGAGAAATGAATACTTCTACAGTTTGTTCCGAAACAAACTTGCAATGTCGCGTTATCTAAAAGATACAGCGGAAGCCATCGACGATTCTATGAAAAAATCGATACGCGGAAGCAATATGTTCATATACTACAATATTCCACAATTCAAGGAATTAGCCGATGGAGATGTTTATGAACAAATGAAGAAAAAAAACAAGGGAAAAGAGATAGACAACGCATTCATTTTTGTCTTCAATCAAATAGACTGGGATTTCGGCATAGGAAAAGACGACGACATTCACGCCATTGTTTTGGACGATGCCACATTTAGATTTTTTCCAAACATCGGCTCACAAAATATTGTTGAAAAAGCAACGGAAAATATCGGCGATATTTTAGATTTGTTTCTTTCAAAAGACAAAACTCCACGATACTTTTTTTACGGTGACTGGAAGAACTTGCGTGTTACACCAGAGAATTTATCCATAGCAGGACACAACTTCGCAACAAAGAAATTCACGAAGAAAAGCAAAACAGACTACAGAAACACAAACGACTATGCCGAAAAATCAGTCATCGCTACTGTCATAGACGATTTGCAACACGCATACTCAAACGAAGACAGCGATTACTACTTCAATATTCTCCGAGACAATCTGGAAAATCAGGTAAGCCGCCATGTGTACAGTCATATTTTTCGTCCAAGTCCAAGAATGGTCATAGACACAAGAGAAGACGCAAAACACAGATACAATTATTAACAATAGAATCAGGTTTGAAACAAAAAAGGAATTTTCCCTATGTTTGAATAAACACAAGCAAAGAAGGCAAAATCCAACTTAGACAGAATTTTAAAGAATATTTTGCAGAAATCAAACGAGAACTTCTTGGCTCAAGCACAGACAGCATAATGGGAAGCGTAACCGATTTGGAAAACAATATGAAAAAACGCGCAAGCGAACTTGAATGAACAAAGAACTATTTTTCGTCTTCGTACAAAATCAGCGAAAAATCGTAAGGCAAGCAAATTAAGATTCACGGATTCAACTTGAAAAACTCCCCTCTCTTTTGAGAGGGATTTTTTTCAAATGTACAATTAGAGATGTTCTGAAACTTCAGTTTCCGAATCATCAACTTTGAATTTACTAGTTTTTACCCGCACTTTTGAAATCAATTTTTCGTCGGCACAAGATGCCGTATTCGTCCAAAACGACCGCTACTTGGGACATTTTTATATAAAAAAAATACGCTACAATTTACCAATCTTAATACAAAATACACTATGATAAAAATCAGAAATTTTACATATACAGAGGATTGCAATGAGAATTTCAAGAATTGGCATTGTGGCGATTTTATCGGCGGCAATGATTTTTGGCTTTTCTGCCTGCGAAGCGGATACAAGTGTGGGCGTGGTGAAACCTGATACACCAAGTGTTACTCTTTCAAGCATTGCTGTAACAAGAACGCCTTCAAGTTCACTTTACTATGTTGGCGACAGCCTTGACACAACAGGGCTTACCGTAACCGCCACCTACTCTGACGGAAGCTCAAAGACGGTAAGCGGCTGGACTGTAAGCGGATTTTCTTCAGAAAGCGTTAGCCTTGGAACCGAGCAGACCCTTACAATCAGCTACACAGAAGGAAAAGTTACAAAAACCGCACAAGTGAGCGGAACATTTTATGTAGCCGCAAGCAAAGCAAAACCCACAGAAAAACCTGTAAAACTTAGCAATAGCGACTATACGGGAACCCTTGCAGGCGGAACTTACTACGCTTTTGGAGATTTTCCGCAGACGATTTCCGAACTTGACGACAACGACTACACAAGCGAACCAGTTTATAACGGCTATTATTTGGGAAGCGACGGCTACTTCTACGCAAAATGCACGGAGAACGCTTATGAAACAGGCTGCAACTATAGTGATAACACTACAGTTGCACAGATAGATGCAAACAGCACTAAATACTTTAAGGTTGAGCCGATTAAGTGGCGCGTGTTGAACCCAAACGCAGACGGAAACAAGATTTTGCTTACAGAAAGCATTTTGACGGCAAATGTGGCTTACTATGACAATGTAAACCGCACCATAGGCGAGAAAACGATTTATCCCAACAACTACGAGTATTCCAATATAAGAGCATACTTGAATGGAACTGCTAATCAGTTTGTAACAGAAGGGGGAACGGCAACAGAATCCGATGTTGATTGGAGCGGAAAAGGCTTCTTGCAGACAGCGTTCACAAGTTCGGCACAGGCTCTTATTGCCGATACAGTCGTGGACAACTCTGCCGAAAGCACAAGCGATTCAACTGGAACTCTAACTGAAGCAACTGCTTACATCTGCGAGGACACAAGCGACAAAATCTTTTTGCTAAGCGAAAAGGAAGCGACAACAAGTGATTACGGATTTACTGAATACAATGTATACGGAAACGGAAACAGCCGCATAAGAGTTACAACAGATTATGCAAAGGCAAACTATGCGTATCATCAGGAGACTACAGCCGGCTACGGCGGCGTGTGGAGGCTCCGCTCGCCCTGCTATAGCAATAGCAGCCCTAGTATCTTCGCGCGCTACATCAATTTCGACGGCAACGCCAATCCCAGCGACCTCGTTGGCGAAAAGGGTGGCGGTTCCCGCTTTGTCAATTTCCGCATTAAATTGACTGTAATTCTCTGCTTTGCGCCGGGCGTTTTTGGGTTAAAATATTTTTTGTTTTGAGGCGTAGCTCACCTGGCTAAAGCGTTTAAATGACATTCAAAAGGTAGACAGTTCAAGTCTGCTCGTCTCCACTTAAAACCTATTCATTTGAATAGGTTTTCTTTTTGAAAGGGGTGAGTATGAAAAAAATCGCGCAAAAATCGCTGTTCCGTTCTTCATTTTCTTTATTATCCTTGGAATTTTTGCTTTATTATTTGACTATTCGTTCAAAATCTATTTTTGCGGACAAGAAATCGTCGTAACGCACTTTTTTAAAGGAAGAAAACGATTTTTTTGTAGCGAAATTCTTTCGGCGCGAAAAGACCACGCTGGCTCGGTAATCGTTTTAATCGGCATTGATATTGCACTTGAAACGCTCGTTAATTCGCGGATTCGCGGTGAATTTTTTTTTATATAAAACCATGCTATAATAAGCCAAAATTTTGAACGAGGTGAAAATTATGTACAAAATAGAAGATTTTAGAAAAATTAATAAAAGCGAAAATATTATTATTTCTTTACACGGACAATTAAGATTGTACGAAAGAAATATCACGGTAGATGATGTGATACATACAATTGATAGCGGCGAAATAATAGAACAATATCCAAAAGATTTTCCATTTTCAAGTTGCTTGATATTAGGTCTATCGGTTAATAATGTTTATATTCATGTTGTTGTCAGTATGAACAATGATAAAATTTATTTGATAACGGCGTATATTCCTAACCAAAATAATTGGGAAAAAGACTTGAAAACTAGAAAGGGAGCGACAAAATGAAGTGTATTCGATGCGGAAATGAAACATACACAAGCACAACTACAGAAGCGATTGAGTTAGACAGCGGAGTTCTCGTCATCAGAAATATTCCTTGTTATAAATGCGAAATTTGCGATGAAATTCATTTCACGGGCGATATTGTAAAACAGTTAGAATCGATTATTTCTGCCGCAAAACAAAGAATGGAACAACTTTCTGTTGTGGATTTTGCAAACTATAAAAGCGTCGCGTAAAAATTCGCCCTAATTATTAACTTGCAAAAAAAATCCCCTCTCTTTTGAGAGGGGGAAAATTTACTAGTGCCAGAAATCAAGGTCGGTTTCGTCTAAGCCGATAGATTTTGCGCGGAAAACGGGGGCTTTGCCCTCTCTGCGCTGGCGAACATAATCATCGAGCGTCTTTATTGCCACATTGCCTAAAACAACGCACACAGGAAGATTGATAAACGTCATTCCGCCCATCAAAATATCCGCCACCGCCCACGCTGCGTCCATCGGAATCATCGCTCCGCACAAAACCACGAGCGCGCAGAATGCGTGAAAGACGCGCATAAAGGCTTTCGACGGCTCTTTTTTGCCGTGCAAATAAATCAGCGCATTGTCCACATAATACAGGTTTCCGATGAGCGTCGTGAACGCAAAAAGCACCATCGCCACCGTGATATACACAGGACCTGCCGCGCCGAACACCGTAGAAATCGCGTTCTGCACATACGGCGCACCGCTGACAGCCACATTTCGCTCTACGCCGCTTGCAAGGCACATCAATGCCGTCGCCGTGCAAAGCAAAATCGTGTCGATGTACACCGAAAGCATTTTCACCAAGCCTTGACTGACGGGGTGCGA